>JANTHG010000007.1 GCA_024762535.1 Calditrichaceae bacterium | reverse complement strand
GGCCGTTTTAATCTTAAACATGTTTATGCCTTTATTGGCGGATCCATGGGCAGCATGCAGGCGCTCGAATGGATGATTGAATATCCGAATTATATGGATAAAGTGGTGGCCTATGTAGCCACACCCAAATTAGCTTCAGCCGATTTATTACTTATGCGTGCGCAGGAATCGATTATTCGGATGGCCGGAGCGGATACAGCTCAGGCCTGGGCAACGCTTTCCGCCTTAACGCGCTATGCGGCCCATTCCCCGGATTATGTAACTGCCCATACTCCGGCAGGAAAAATAGACAGCTTGTGGATACAATGGCAGCAAGCGCCCCATGTGCCTTTTAGCCTGCAAAATTATTTAACTCAATTACAAGCCATGCAACAACACGATATTTTTAAAAGGTTTGGTGGTTCACCGGTCGAAACGGCAAAGCATGTTCATGCGGATGTACTGTTCATTCTATCCGAAAGTGACCATTTGCTTAATCCGGCGCCGGCGCAGCGTTTCGCTCCATTTATTCATGCCAAAGTACAAATGTTAAAAGGGAAGGACGGGCATCTGGCTATCGGTAGCCATATGAAACAGGTATCACAGGCGATTGAACAGTTTTTAGAGTAGTCCGGGATTTATAAGGCGATGGGACGAACTCCTGGGGATTGCTTCGCTCCAGCGATCGCTGTTGTGGTTGCAGCAATAACGCCCCCTAATAAGGGGGGAATAAGGGGGGTGTTTTTTTTATGGGCAATTATTGCATTGTACAGATTTTACAACCCCCTGGCCCCCTTTGCTAAGGGGGGATTAAGCGATAGTTACGTGGCGAAACCCTGTAGGTTTGCTTCGCTCCTGCGTCGCTCGCAATGACGTTATTTTGTTAGGTTTATATCAACAATCGTTCGACTTAAGAAGAGGATAATACAATGAATTATAAAGCAGACTCGCACCGTTATGATTCTATGCGCTACAACCGTTGTGGAAAAAGTGGCCTGTTGCTCCCGGCCATCTCTTTGGGGCTGTGGCACAATTTTGGCGATGTGGATGATTTTGAAAACAGTCGCTCTCTGCTCCTTCGGGCTTTCGATTTGGGGATTACCCATTTTGATCTCGCTAATAATTATGGCCCGCCTCCGGGATCGGCTGAATCTAATTTCGGCAAGATTTTTAAAGCGGATCTAAAAGCCTATCGGGATGAACTGATTATTTCCACCAAAGCTGGCTGGGATATGTGGCCCGGCCCTTACGGAAATTTTGGCTCGCGTAAATATCTGCTGGCCAGTCTGGATCAAAGTTTAAAACGCATGGGGTTGGAGTACGTGGATATTTTTTACCATCACCGCCCCGATCCGGACACACCGCTCGAAGAAACCCTTGGAGCTCTGTCTCATATGGTGCGCAGCGGTAAGGCCCTGTATATCGGTATTTCTCAGTACAATGGCCAATTAACCGCTCAGTCGATAAAGATGCTTCGCGCCATGGGTACGCCCCTTCTCATACATCAACCGGCATACAGCATGTTTCGGCGCTGGATCGAAGATGGCCTGACTAATGTTCTGGAACGTGAAGGCGTTGGCTCTATTGTGTTTTCACCTTTGGCGCAGGGGTTGTTGAGCGACCGCTATTTAAACGGCATTCCAAAGGATTCGCGCATGGCCAAACCGCATGGTTTTTTAAAGCAGAATCAGTTAACACAGTCAACGCTGACAAAAATTAAAAAGCTAAACGAACTTGCCAGGCACAGAGAGCAAACCCTCAGCCAAATGGCCATTGCCTGGGTACTGCGTCTGCCGCAGGTAACTTCCGCTTTGGTGGGCGCGAGCAAGGTTTCGCAAATCGAGAATTCGGTAGCTGCACTGAACCATTTAGAATTTAGTCGGGAAGAGCTGGATGCCATTGAAAGGATTCTTGCTGATCACTAAAGTGGTTATTAAATTGAGTTAAGTTAAATAATTTTCTATGTGTTTTTACCCAATGTATTCTAACTAAGAATGGGTGTGGTTAAAAGAGTTGCATCCGTTTTATTGAAAATACAGAAAATTCATCCGTTGTTCGAAGGGATGTTGATGTTCCATCCAATCTGGTCATTTGGGTAGATTGGTTCAAACAGAGAAATAAAAATTAATTTTAAAGGAGCTTTTTTATGTTTCGTTCATTTCAACTGGTTCTACTAAGCCTGTTTTTTTTCACAATTTCAGCATTCGCTCAGCGTATTCCCGCTTCGTATTCCCACATCTTCCGGGATGCGGACGGTAAACTGTTTTTAAAGGCGGATACGGTTGTTTTCCCGCAGCGGGAATCCAAATCCTTTTACGCGCTTCAAAATATGATTGGTCATCCCAAAGGAAGCGAAGACGGTTTAGCATTCGATTTTAAAGATGCGGGGTTTACAGGACTGATGTACTACGGTTTCATTCCCTATGGCGATTCAAAGTATCCGCAGCCGGTCTTTTTTAAACGTACCGCCAAAATTAAAGCAGGGAAGGCGGTTATTAAGATAAAGAAAAAAATGGCCGGTAAATATGATATGATTGGCTGGGAAACGAGCGGAAAGGGCACGCTCGGCTACCGCATTGCCGATTCCAAAGGCCGCCTGATTTATGAGGGCCGGGTTGCTTTTAAGGGAAAAGGCCCCTTTGAAGTGGACGATACCATTCTTGAAGGCCCGTTTGTAAATTTACTGCATGCGCATGACGTAACCATCTCTTTTACGACCAATCATGTGCTTAAAGCAGCCGTAAAAGTCAATGGTAAAATTTTTAGCGATGCACAGGCCGGCCTGACGCATGAAATTTTAATAAGCGGATTAAGGGCGGAAACATCCTATGATTACACGGTTCTGTATGGCAACAATGAACAAACCTATGCTTTCCGTACCGCACCGGAATCCGGTTCCCGAAAGCCCTTTACCTTTGCCTATGCCAGTGATTCCCGCGGGGGCAGCGGCGGTGGTGAACGCAATTTTCTTGGCCCGAACGTGTACATGGTTAAAAAAATTATGGCCTTAACCGCCTTTAAAAAAGCGGCTTTCATGCAGTTTACCGGTGATTTAATCAGTGGTTATCTGAATCATACCGATGAGATGAATCTGCAATATGCAAACTGGAAACGCGCTGTGGAACCCTTTGCTCATTACCTGCCTGCCATCGCAGCTATGGGCAACCATGAAGCGCTAACTTACTCTTTTAGCGACGGCACAACCTATGGGTATTCCGTGGACCGTTTCCCCTATGATACTCAATCCGCCGAAGCTGTATTTGCCGCCAATTTTGTTAATCCTTTAAACGGCCCGCAAACTGAAGACGGCGCTGTGTACGACCCCGACCCTAATCATATCGATTTTCCTTCATATAAAGAAAACGCTTATTTTTACACGTACGCCAATGTGGCGGTAGTGGTGATGAATTCCAATTACTGGTACGCACCCAGCTTAAAGCACAAACCGCTGAGCAGCGGGAATTTGCACGGTTATATTATGGATAATCAGTTCAACTGGGTAGCAAAAACACTGGCCCAATTACAGCAGAATAAAAATATTGACCATATCTTTGTTACCGAACACACACCCTTTTTCCCCAATGGCGGACATTCTGGCGATGATATGTGGTATAGCGGTAATAATAAACAGCGGGCTGTAGTAGCCGGAAAACCGGTTTCCAAAGGCATTATCGAACGCCGTGACCAATTGCTGGATTTAATTGTGAACCATACGCCCAAAGTACGCGCCATTTTAACCGGCGACGAACATAATTACTGCCGCCTGGAAGTTGGGCCGAATACGCCCATGTATCCGGAAAAATATGAAGGAAAGAAGATTAAGCTTAGCCGCACCATTTGGCAGATTAACAACGGCTCGGCCGGAGCGCCTTATTATGCGCAGGAAAAACTGCCCTGGTCCGGAAAAGTGAAAGGTTTTACCACGCAGAATGTGGTGGTCTATTTTCATGTAAACGGCAAACAGATTGAAGTGGAAGTGCAGAATCCGGACACACTGGAACCGGTGGATGGCATGTCTCTAAATCCTTAAAATGGTTGCGGTTCGCATCACCTAAAAACACCCCCCTCAGTCCCCCCTTGCCGGGGGGATGGATTCTAGTCCTCTTGCAATTCGGGTGGGTTATGGGAGTTGGACCATCGTTCAAAGTCTTGGCAATCGGCAATTGGAAATTGATTATCGAACTCTGCAAATTGTGACATATTTGTGTTTTGTATGTTATGATTTCAGGCATCACAGGAGAAAAGCATGTTCAAAGGAAAAATCTTTAACGGAAAAACTATCCTGGTAACCGGAGGCGGTACTGGTCTGGGCCGCAGTATGGCTACTTATCTTTCCGGGCTGGGCGCCAATATAGTGATTGTCAGCCGAAAGCAGGAAGTAGTAGAAGCTACAGCAGCCGAAATAGAAGCGCAAACCGGGAATCCGGTTTTAGCATTGCCGCACGATGTGCGCGATTATCGAAATATAAAAAAGCTTCAACAGACCATTCTCAGGCGCTTTGGTCGTATCGACGGACTGATAAATAATGCAGCAGGAAATTTTATTTCGCCAACCGAACGGCTTAGTTACAAAGCATTTGATACGGTCGTGGATATTGTGTTAAAAGGAAGCTATTACTTAACACTTGCTTTGGGAAAATACTGGATTCAGGAAAAGATTCCCGGCTCAGTGCTCAACATTGTTACCACCTATGCCTCCACAGGTAGTGGATATGTGGTTCCTTCTTCCATTGCCAAGGCCGGCGTACTTAATTTAACCCGTTCGCTTGCTGCGGAATGGGGGAAATATCAAATTCGTTTAAATGCCATAGCGCCGGGCCCCTTTCCCACAAAAGGTGCCTGGGAACGATTGTTTCCCGACCCATCCATGGGAGAAGCGTTGTTAAATCGTATTCCCCTCAAGCGGGTGGGGAAGCACGAAGAACTCTGCCACCTGGCCGCTTACCTGCTTTCGGATTATGCGGCTTATATGACCGGTGAAGTGGTGACCATTGACGGCGGTGAATGGCTGGCCGGTGCCGGAGAATTCAATTTTCTGGAACAGCTTTCCGAACAGGATTGGGATGCCTTGCAAAAGCAAAAGAAACGGTGAATATTGTTTGCAATTTCCACTAACCGCTTCTTAATTCCTGTTGGTTTACAGAGTAATATTTTTTATATTACTATTTTAATCAAGCTCAATTTAATCAGTTAGACGGGGATATTTAATCATGAAAGAAAAGTACATTTCGCGCGTGGATAGCGAAAAGAGTAAAATGTACGGGTACCTGATTCGCCTTTACAGGGGAAACGAAGTCTTGTTCCAGCAATGGATTGCGGATAAAAAAAACGGGGGGAAAGAAAAAGCCCTGCAATTAGCCATTAAGATTCGCGATGAAAAAATTAAACAGCTTAACTACAATCCGGCTGACGGTAAATCCAACCGAAAATGGAAACCGGTTTTATCCAAACGAAAAGCAACGAGTAATACAGGCTATTTGGGCGTTTATGAAAGCCACGACTTCCGCAAATTAAAAGACGGCAGCAAAAGTAAATGTCATTATATTGCCGCTTCCTATGTGGAGGGAAAAGGGCAATCCAAAATAAAAAAATTTTACTACGGAAATAGAAGAACCCGGGAAGAAGCACTGCAGGAAGCCATTAAATTTCGTGAAGCCAAAGAAGTAAGCGCTAGGATTGCAGCGGTCGAATACAACCGTAAGCTAACGGAACGGCTGGTAGAAGCGGAAAATAAAGTAATCGCAGAAATTAAAAAATCGAACCGCCGCTCCCGAAAATCCAAAAAAGATGGTCTTGTTTGATGAAGGAAAGCCAACGGCCGCTTATTCATGTAAAAGTACTTGGCAGTAGCAGCGCCGGTAACAGTACGCTAATCTGGAATAAACAGAACGCCCTGTTAGTGGACATCGGTTTTAGTCAGCGCTACATGCGTGAACGATTCGAAGAAGCCGGTGTACGCCTTTCCATGCTTTCAGGCGTGCTGATTACCCATCTGCACAGCGACCATCTTCGTCAATCCATGCTCAATAAAGTACTAAGCGAAGGCATCCCTGTGTATGTGCATCAGCGATTGGCGCCGGTACTATTCCGCCGTTTTAAGGTTAAAAACAGAGCATTGCTGCGTACCTTTAAAAACGACTGGTTCGATATGGGGCCTTTTCGGATTCGCGGTTTTCAGGTGCCGCACGATTCCGAAGGCGGCTGTTTCGGCTACAATATTCATTTGGGAAAAACCAAAGTGAGTGTTGCTACAGATATGGGATTTCCGGAAAACGGTTTGGCCGGGTTTTTTAAAAATTCCGATGTAATTGTAATTGAATCCAATCACGACCCGGATATGTTGGCGAATTCAGGACGCTCTATGGAATTAATCGAGCGCATTCAATCCATCGGTCATCTTTCTAACGAACAGTGCAGCCGTTTTCTGGAAGACGTATTCCGGCGTTCTGACCGTTTGCCGCGGGCCATTGCGTTGGCCCATTTGAGCGAAGATTGCAACCTGCCCGGTCTGGCCCGGCAAACCACAGCTGATTTGCTGCAGCGCTTCCAGTTGGATACTACTCAGCTGGAGGTAAGTCCAAAAAACGCACCTTCCGAAACCCTTACCATTTTCGACGAATAATTTTTATGAAATCATTTTCATCGGGTCGCCCCAAAATTCGTTCTCTTGTATTTCTAATCGCTTTGCAGTTACTGGTTTTGTCCGTTCCGGCAAAAGCCCGAACACCCTGGGGAAGCGGGCAGAGCAGGGGCGCAGACCTGCAAATTAAACTGGTTACCTTTAGCCCGGGAGATGATATTCCTTCTTACTGGGGGCACAGCGCTTTGATTGTGGAAGATACTCTGCTTAAACAATCCCGTATTTATAATTATGGTTTATTCTCTTTTGATAATGGTATGCTGGTGCATTTTCTTATGGGACGGCTTTATTTTTCGGGTGGCGCCTTTCGTGTGAACAGCTATCTGCGTTTCTATCAAAAGCAAAACCGGGATGTGCGTATTCTTCCGCTGAATCTTTCGTCCCGGCAAAAAAAAGAGCTGGCTGTGGCGCTGGCAAAAAGTGTTCTGCCTGAGAACCGAACCTATCTCTATCATCATTATTGGGATAATTGTTCTACCCGTATCCGTGATTATTTAGACCGCGTTTTAAACGGCCGGTTTAAACAAGCCATGTCCGCACCGGCTTCCATGACTTTGCGTGAGCATACTTTACGCTATATTGAACGGGACCCGCTGCTGGAACTGGGGCTGATGTTTCTGATGAATAGTGATATCGACCGGCCTATTCGGCAATGGGATGAAATGTTTTTGCCCGATGAACTGGAAAAAAATATTAAAAATATGGTCGTAACCGATTCCCTCGGCCATCGTCATGCTTTGGCCGGAACAGAAGAAATTTATTTCCGGGCGAAACGCACTCTCACTCCGGCTCGTCCGACCGGGCATACGCTCTGGTTTATGCTCGCCGGGCTTCTTATTGGCGGGGTGATTGTGCTTGCGGGATTTTTAATGCGTAATAATCCGATGGGCCGGGCCGGTACGTTATTTGGGAGCTTGCAGGCGCTTTTGGGTATGCTGCTCGGTATTCCGGGAACCATTCTCTTTTTTATGGCTGTCTTTACCGAGCATGATGTTACCTATTATAATGTTAACCTGTTTTTTGCGCACCCGTTATTCCTGCTTCTGATTGGATGGGGTGCTGCTGTTGCTTACGGCAAGCTGGACCGTTTGCGCAAACTCTACGGTTTCTGGCTGTTTCAGTTAGGCTTCATGCTGCTGGGTTTGGCGACAAAACTATTGCCCGGCGTTGTGCAGGATAATAGCATTGTGCTTAGTTTATTACTACCGATTTGTTTTGGCTCAGTCTGTATTTTGCTCTATTTAAAGAAAAAGCGAACCTTCACACTAAAGCCCATTGTTCGGGCCTTAAATAGAATAAAATATATGGGATAGTTTCAATGCGTATTCTTCTTTTTATATCAGTAATCATAGTTTCATGTGCTGGATTAAGAAACAATACTAAAATAAATAATATCAACGATTTTTATTTTGATAAGAATAATTTCGCATTAATAAAACTTTCGCCAAAAAATAATGCTAACATTGTTAATATCTATAATAATTGGATTAAGCGTAATGCTGGTAAATCTTATGAGTTTTATTCAGAACGTATTTTGAAAAATACAAAGACACCCAATACATTAGATTCCACAAGTGTTTTTAATGTGGAAATTGATACTCAAATAGTAAAGAAACCCAAACTAATCAGAAGAATAAAAATAGGCTCAGATGTGTTTTCTAAAATCCCTGGAAAATACTTAAAGCTACTTATAAAAATAACAATTGATAAATCAGGTATAGTTGAATATTCTGAATTGTATGATATCCTAAGAAGTAGAGATGAAAAAACAAATCGTGATGATTATAGCTCTGGGATAAATCCTTGGCGTTTAAAAGCCATTTTTTATGAAGATATTGATTTTATTAAAAATAGTTTAATTAATTCATTGGGACTCTATTTTGAGCCTGCAATTTATAAAGGACGAAAAGTAAAAGTAAACATGATAGTCCCATATATTTATAAAACTCGATAACTCGACAACTTAATAACTCAATAACCTAATAACTTAACAACTAATCCCCCCAAACCTTCTTGCGCAGAATAGTTTTTACAATATGCATTTTTTTATTAAATTGAGCACTTATTTAATATAACGGAGCGTTTTTTCGTGTGGCAAACAATCCGGCTTAAACTATTAGACTGGTCAGCGCCTGTAAATAAGGCTTTGGATATTTTATTCTTTTTGCTGGCTGTGCTGGCTATTGGTAGTTTGGTAACACAGTATGGATTCTATATTTCTGTTCAGCAGGCCAGGCTCCTGGACCGGCTGGATTTGATTGTAGTGCTTTTATATGTGCTGCAATTTGTACTCCGTCTTATTTTTACCAGGAACTATGCGGAATTTTTACGTCGCCACTGGTTCGAAACACTCCTGGCTACAGTTATTATTTTACGGGCCGTTTCACTGTTCAGCAGTTTGGGCTTTGGTTTGATTGCCCACTATTTTACGGATTTGAATGTAACGGTTATTGCCAAACTGACCATTGTTTCCGCGCAGATAGCTATTATTCTATCTCTGATAAGCGGCAGTATGCACTTAAACCGAAAAGTGCTGTCCCTTAAATTCCATCCGGCTCAAACTCTTCTGCTTAGTTTTGTACTGGTCATTTTTGTGGGAACGGTTTTGTTGCTTTTGCCCAAAGCCACGGCGCCCGGGAAATCCATTTCTGCTATTAATGCGTTGTTCACCGCTACCAGCGCCACTTGTGTAACCGGTTTGATTGTGGTGGATACGGGCACCCATTTCAGCTTTCTGGGACAAATGATTATTCTCTTCCTGATTCAGATAGGCGGTTTGGGTTTAATGACGCTTTCCAGTTTTTTGGCCCTGTTCTTTGGCCGCGGTATGGGTATTAAAGAACGGGTTATGATGCAGGAAATGATGAATATCGACCGTCTTGGAGTGATTAATCGCGCGTTGCGTCTCGCTGTAACGCTCACCTTTTTGTTTGAATCCATTGGCGCCTTCTTTTTATTTCTCAGCTGGAATCGCAACCAATGGAGCTTTGGCGAACACGTGTACCACTCTGTGTTTCACGCAGTCTCGGCATTTTGTAATGCCGGCTTTTCGCTGAATGCCGATTCCTTTATGAGCTTTAGCCAGAATTATGCAGCGATGAGCGTGATTATGATTTTAATCGTGATAGGCGGTTTGGGTTTTGTGGTGCTCATGGATATTGGAAATATCCGCATCAAACCGGTTACGGGCCACAAAGTGGTACGTCGCTGGTCCGTGCAAACCAAATTGGTGCTCATTGTAACGGGCATCCTGTTATTGAGCGGAACGCTGATTCTAATGCTGACCCAGCCCTTTGAAGGCAACGGATTTAATCGTTTTATGCAGGCTCTGTTTTCATCCGTTACGGCCCGTACCGCGGGATTTAACACGGTGGATTTCAGTATGTTCAACATTCCTTCGGTATTACTGATTATAACTTTGATGTTTATCGGCGCTTCGCCCGGTTCAACCGGCGGTGGAATTAAAACTACCACTGTGGGAATTTTGTTTGCCAGTCTGGTTTCCATTATCAGCGGGAAAAACCGCATTGTGCTCTTTCGGAAAAGTGTTTCGTACACTGTGCTCAACCGGGCGCTGGTTATTTTCGCCTTTTCCATTATTGTTATTAGTGTGTCAACTTTTTTCCTGACCATTACCGAGCATGCGCCATTAATTGATTTGTTCTTTGAAGAAGTTTCGGCCTATGCCACAGTTGGACTTTCCCGCGGGGTTACCGCGCAGCTAAGCGATTGGGGACAGCTGATTATCATCCTTTCCATGTTCATCGGAAGAGTAGGCGCCTTAACGCTGGCTTTTGCCATCACACCGCCAAAAGACAAGCCGCGCGTGGAATATCCGCAGGAAAAAAGCGTAATGGTTGGTTAGAGTGCCCGTTTTTTTCCGGGTTTGCTTTAATTTTTTGCAATGACGCGAAAAGGGCTGGGGTTGCTGCTATAACATCCCCCCTATCGAGGGTGTTGAAGTATCAGGATAAAACATAGAAAGTCTGTCATTCCCGCAGGTTTCTGGCGGGAATCCAGTCAAAGATGGCATAGATTCCCGATAAAAGCATTCGGGAATGACAATCTGCAATAGCCCCTATCAAGTGGGGATTAAGGGGGGTGTTTTTTTAATGGACAATTATTGCATTGTACAGATTTTACAACCCCCTAACCCCCTTAGCTAAGGGGGGATTGAGCGAAACGCATTCGTCATCGCGAGAAGTGAGCGAAGCGAACGACGTGGCGATCCCCTGGGGATTGCTTCGCTCCTGCGTCGCTCGCAATGACGGGAAAAGGGCTGTGGGGTTATTTCAACAATTGCTCGACTTTGCTACAAAAAAATGAGCATGTTACTCAGTGTTTTCAACATGATTATTTGAAACAAATTAGATATTTACAGGAGTACATCATGAATAAATATTTAGTGATAGGATTAGGAATATTCGGCCGTGAACTGGCCTTTAGCCTGATAGAAAAAGGAGCAGAAGTCATTGCTGTGGATGAACATATGGAAGTGGTGGAAGACATTCAGGATATGGTAACATATGCCATTCGCTTAGACGCCAAAGACGAACGGGCCTTAGCCAGTCTCGGTGCGCAGGATATCGATATGGGCATTGTGTGCATCGGCGAAAATTTTGAAGCCAACTTACTGGCTGCTGTTAATCTTAAGCAAATCGGCGTTAAAAAAGTGGCGGCCCGGGCCGGCAATCCCACTCAGGTGAAAATTCTTAAATCCGTGGGCATAGATTTAATCATTTCTCCGGAAATAGAAGCAGCCGAACGGTTTTCGTACCGACTGATGCATAGCGGATTGCTGGATATTACTTTTCTGGGCGGCGGAGTGGTAATGGCCAAAATTAACAGCCCAAAGATTTTCACCGGTAAAACGCCGGCCGAACTGGAACTGCGGGCTAAATACGATGTGAATTTAATTTCCATCCATTCGCCTCAACCCAATAAAGACGGCAAAAAGCAACCCATGCTCATTAATAATCACCCCAAAGCGGATACGGTTTTACAAGAAGATGATGTGCTGGTTTTAATCGGTTCTACCAAAGATATACAAAAAATTTCGAATCTCTGAAAAGGCCCCTGCTTTTTATTTGACATTGTGATACGTATCGAATATATTTGCCTCCGTTTTAATTATATGATGCGCCCGTGGCTCAATTGGATAGAGCGTTGGATTCCGGTTCCAAAGGTTGGGGGTTCGATTCCCTCCGGGCGTACATTTTTAAACTTAGCTCAGGATGCACAGGTGTAAAGAGCTGTGTGCTCCCAAAGGAGTAAAGATTCCGACGATTATCTTCATTCTTACTTCCAAGGCAAATGTACCAGCATGCCAGAGCATCAGATTATTTTAAGTTGGACAGAGAGGATTTCATGGCAGAAAAAGTAACGCCCCGTGATGTGGATTATTCACGTTGGTATACGGATATTGTTTTGCAGGGAAAGCTGGCAGATTATTCGCCGGTTAAAGGTGCGATGGTCATTCGTCCCAATGGATACGCCATCTGGGAATTGATTCAAAGTAATCTGGACCGTTTGTTTAAAGAAACCGGGCATGTAAATGCGTATTTCCCGCTGCTGATTCCCGAAAGTTTTATGCAAAAGGAAGCCGAGCATGTGGAAGGCTTTTCACCGGAATGTGCGGTGGTTACCGTTGGTGGCGGTAAAAAATTAGAAGAAAACCTCTATATCCGTCCCACCTCGGAAACCATCATCTGGGCCATGTACAAAAAATGGATTAACAGCTACCGCGATTTACCTCTGCTGATTAATCAGTGGGCCAATGTAATGCGCTGGGAAATGCGTACCCGTCTTTTTTTGCGTACCTCCGAATTTTTATGGCAGGAAGGGCATACAGCGCACGAAACCTATGAAGAGGCAGAAGAAGAAACCCGCAAAATTTTAAATGTGTATCAGAAATTTGCCGAAGAATATCTGGCAATTCCCGTTATTCCGGGGCGTAAAAGTGAAGCCGAAAAGTTTGCCGGCGCCAAACATACCTATTCCATAGAAGCTATGATGCAGGACATGAAAGCGCTGCAGGCGGGAACTTCGCATAATTTGGGGCAAAATTTTGCCAAAGCCTTTGATGTTCAGTTTCAGGATAAAGAAGGTAAGCTGCAATATGTTTGGGCTACCTCCTGGGGTGTGAGCACGCGGCTTATTGGTGCGCTGATTATGGCCCACAGTGACGACCGCGGCCTGGTTCTGCCGCCGAAAATGGCGCAAAGACCCATTGTAATGGTGCCGATCTGGCGCGGTGAAGACCAGAAACAGGAAGTGCTGGACTATGCCGATGGTGTTTTAAAAGAATTAAAAGCTAAATATAATGTAATTTTTGACGACCGGGATCAGTATAAACCGGGATACAAATTTTCCGAATGGGAATTACAGGGAATTCCGCTTCGTTTGGAAATAGGCCCTAAAGATGTTGCTAAAAACGCGCTGGTTATGGTGCGCAGGGATACTATGGAAAAACAGTTTGTAAACCGTGATGGTATTTTGCAGACTGTGGAAACCGCTTTGGACACCATGCAAAAAGAAATGCTGGAACGTGCACGAAACTTTCAGCAGGAAAATACGTTTGATGTGGACGATTACGACACATTCAAAGAAATTGTCAATGGAAAAGGCGGATTTATCCGCGCACACTGGTGCGGAAATCCCGAGTGTGAAACCAAAGTGAAAAATGACACCAAAGCCACCATCCGTAATATTCCTTTTGACCAGAAAAAGGAAGCGGGCAAATGCCTGATATGTGGCGGGGCTTCGGACGGGCGTGTTATTTTTGCCAAGGCCTATTAAGGATTAAACATATATGTTTGGAAATCGATCCTATCGTTTAAGTCCGGGAGGCGCTTTGCCGCCGGGGATCAAAAATCTTATTTTGATCAATGTGGTTGTGCAGGTTATGGTCATGCTCAATCACAGCCTGGCCCAAACGCTTATCGAAAATTTTTCCCTCAGTGCAGGAGATATATTTTATCGCTTTAAAATCTGGCAATTGGTAACCTACATGTTCTTGCATGATCCCTTTAGCATCATGCATATATTGTTTAATATGCTCTATTTGTGGATGTTCGGTGTGGAACTGGAACGGGAATGGGGCACAAGGGAATTTTTAAAATTCTATTTTATTACCGGAATCGGCGCAGGACTGATCAATATTCTGGTATCCGGCGCGCCCACCATTGGCGCTTCGGGTGCGATTTATGGTGTGATGATTGCTTTTGCCATGCGCTATCCCAACCGTGAAGTGTATATTTGGATGCTCTTTCCGGTTAAGATAAAATATTTAATGGGATTTTTAATCCTGTTGCAGTTCTTTTCCACTTTTGGTCCCTATTCCGATGGCGTGGCACATGCGGCGCATTTGGGTGGCGCACTGGTGGGGTTTTTATATTTGAAGTACGGGTATGTCTGGTATCGCCTTAAAAACGGCATCCCTAAAAATATGTTTGGAAAGAAAAAAAGTGGTTCGAACATGCACTTTAGTTCGGGCGGCGGTAAAGGCGATAAAACAGAATATTATCGTAAAGTGATCGATGAATTACTGGATAAAATAAACCGGGTGGGTTACTTAAACCTGACCGATGCAGAGAAAAAGCTTTTGGAAGAAGGAAGTAAATATCTGCGTGAACATGATACTAACGGATTTAATTAAATAACCGGATTTCTCGAAGGAGGGAGACGATGAGCTATTTTGAAAACCTGACTTGTGGCTGTGAAGATTGTCATTTTAACCATGAAGCTCTTTGTTACCGTGAATCCATCACTTTGGATTTAAACGGTACATGTGAAAATATGGTTAATTGTGATGATTATGAATGTCAGGATTGTGAGTTTTTTGATTTCTGTCGGAAGGACAAAAAATACAATTCAACGGCATTCACTACCAATGAAGATTATTACAACGACGATGAGTATTAACAGTACATACGAATTTCATTTTTATCCGGGCCCGCCTTTTCAGACGGGCTTTTTTTATTTATTCAATGAATATTCGTATATCCGGTAGGTTTTATAGCGCCGGGAACCTACGGATTCAATGGCTTTATTCATAGGATAATTATCTTCCAGTATCCAGGACATCTCCGCCGCTTCGTATCCGCATTCCAGCGCGTTCTGAATCGACTTAACATAAAATATGGAGCCCAGCCCTAAATACTGAAATTCCCGTTTAACTCCCAACACCAGTACACGTAAGGTTTTAATCTTTTTAAGTCCAAGCAATAATTTAAAGACTCCGGTGGGAAATAGTCTCCCATTTGGGATTTTGGCTAAGATCTCATTGATATTAGGCAGGGTCAGGCTGAAAGCAATGGGATTGCCGTCTTTTTCCGCAATAAACAACATACGCTCATCGGCAATCGGCTTAAGGTCTGCCGCCAGTTTATCTATTTCGGCATCTGTAAATGGTACAAATCCCCAGTTAGCGCTCCAGGCATTATTGTAAATATCTTTGATGAGTTTGATCTCGTTTTTTAAATCTTTTTTCACTAATTGGCGGATTGTTATATTGTATTTTTTCAGAATTTTTTCAGAGACCCGGCGCATCTTGTCCGAAATATTTTCCTGCGCTCTGGCTGACTCTACAAACCAGGCATATAAATCCTTGGCTTTGGTGTTGCCGTATCCCTCGGCTAATTGCGGGTAATAAGGATGGTTATGGATCATCATCATGTAGGGCGGGGTGTCAAACCCGTCAATTAACATACCGGCTTCGTCATTGGTCGAAGGATTCATAGGGCCGAGCATTTTGTCTTTGCCTTTGCTGCGCAGCCAGGTGGCAGCCGCATCAAAGAGCAGGTTGGCGGTTTCCTGATCATTAATACATTCAAAGAATCCCCAAAATCCGCTATTGTCTTTTTGGAAATCATTGTAATTCTGGTTTGTGATTGCAGCAATCCGTCCCACGGTTTTTCCATCCTCTTCGGCCAAAAATAGAGCTATTTCGGCATGTTGCCAAAAAGGATTTTTTCCCTGGTCTAATAATTCCTGCCGTTCCAATCGCAGGGGACTGACCCAGTGGGGCAAGTTCTTGTTTGCTTCCCATTCAAAATCGATAAATCGTTTTTTATCCTGTTTGGAGCGAACTTCAATGATTTGTGCAGCCATAATAACGACCCCGCTTAGATAATATGTAGTTCTTTTCCCACTTTTTGCATAATGGTTAACACCTTGTTCAAATCATCATCCGAAAGCGTTGCCATATAGCTGGTGCGAATGAGAGCCTGATCCGGAGGGACGGCCGGGCTGATTACCGCGTTAGCGAAAACACCCTCGTCAAATAATCGCCGCCAGAATTTAAACGTGGTTTCATCTTTACGGATGTAAATGGGGATTATGGGCGTATCTTTACTGGTACCAATATCAAAACCCAGAGATCGCAGTTCCTCCCGCATGTAATCGCCAATATAGCGCAGGCGATCCATATGTTCCGGTTCGGTTTGAATAATTTCGATTGTTTTAAGTACGGCAGCTGTTGCGGCAGGCGTGGGAGAGGCGCTGAATACGAGCGGCCCGGCAAAATGCTTGATAAAATTTATCACTTCTTCCGGGCCGGCTACGAAGCCGCCTAAGCTGGCAAGGGATTTACTGAAGGTGCTCATCACAATATCCACATCCTGTTCCAGTCCCAAAAATTCGCAGGCGCCACGTCCGTGGTCTCCCAAAACGCCCAAACCGTGCGCTTCATCGATATACACGCGGGCATTATATTTTTTGGCTATGGGAATGAGACGGTCCAACTGAACCACATCGCCTTCCATACTAAACACACCGTCGCTAACAATGATTTTACCTTTATCAGGGTCTAATTCCGAAAGCAATTTTTCGAGCTTTTCCATATTGTTATGAGGAAAGCGTTTTACGATGGCGCCTTGTGCGGCCCAGGTTCCGGCGTAAATGGAAGCATGATCGGATTTATCGAGAATGATGTAATCGTCTCTGCCTGCAATGGTGGAAATAGCGCCCACGTTGCTCGTATATCCGGTGCTGAAAATCAGAGCGGCTTCGCGTCCCAAAAAATCGGCTACTTTGGCTTCTAATTCCAGATGTAAATCCAGAGTGCCGTTTAAGAAACGTGAACCGGAACAACTGGTGCCATACCGCCGGGTGGCATCTATTGCTGCTTCTACCACGCGGGGATCGTGGGTCAGCCCAAGATAATTATTGGAACCGATCATTATAACTTGACGGCCTTCCATTTCCACCTTAGGGCCGTCGTTCCCGGAAAGAGGTTTAAAATAGGGGTAAATTCCGGCTTCTATGGTTTCTTTGGCGCGTGTAAACTGATAACATTTGTCAAAAATGTCCAAATTGCCTCCATATTGTTCAATATAATAATATAATCACTTTGAGTTAGGTTCTGTAAAATTAAGTGATTATACCTAATGATTCAAGTTTGCTCCCAATGTAATTCTTTCTTAAAATATACAGTTCTTTTAAGTTCGTGACAAATCGAAAACAGGATTTCGGGGTAATAAATGAAAGTACTAATCACGGGCGCTACCGGATTTGTGGGTAGTCATTTAAGTGAATTACTGATCCGTAAAGGCTATGAAGTACGTGCGTTGGTTCGGAGATCTTCCAATATGCAGTGGATCAGAGATTTGAATTTGGAATGCGTGTATGGAAGCTTAGATGATCCGGATTCTCTGAAAAATGCGGTGAAAGATGTGGACTATGTTTTCCATGTGGCCGGTGTAACCAAAGCAGCGGACGCAATTACCTATGTAAAAGGGAATTACGAAGGTACCCGTAACCTTGTGCAGGCCGTGCTGAACAGAGGTAAATCAGTCAAACGGTTTGTGCTGGTAAGTTCCCAGGCGGCAGCCGGGCCGGGTTCTTCCATTGAACCCATAGATGAAGAGGCCAGCCCGCGTCCCCTCACCGATTATGGCCATAGTAAACTCATGGCGGAAAATTATGTGCGCAGCATGGCTGATCGTCTGCCTGTTACCATTGTACGACCTCCGGCTGTTTTTGGCCCGCGCGATACGGATGTACTGGATTTTTTCAAAACCGTTAAATTAGGGCTTATTCCGAGAATTGGCGGAAGCGATAAATATGTAAGCCTTATTTATGTAAAAGACCTGGTGCGAGGGATCTGGCTGGCCGGAACACGTGCCAAAGCGATAGGTAAAACCTATTTTATCGCAAATCCGCGCCCCTATTCCTGGACTCAGATGGCTGAATTAGCATTAAAAATATTCAATAAAAAGGGGATTCCAATTCGCATCCCGGTGCTTTTATTAAAGGGTGTGGCTTTGGTTTCGGAAAGCTGGGCGCAGTTTAGCGGGAAAACAACAATTCTGAACCGCCAAAAAGTGATTGAGATGAAACAAAATTTTTGGGTGTGCAGCCCGCGCCGGGCTAAACAGGATTTGCGCTTTGAAGCAAAATACAGCCTGGAAGATTCTTTTAAAGAAACCATCGACTGGTATAAAGAAAAAGGCTGGCTGTAATGGAAAAGCAGAATCTTCCCGTTCCGGTTCGTAAAAAAGAACGAACGCCTCTTTTGTGGGAAGATATTCTGCGTTTTAGTAAAAATAAATATCTGACGGCACTGATTCTTGTTTTGATAGGCCTGCTGGGCATTGTAGTGCCGGTAATTCCCGGAATCCTGCTCTTCCTTCTGGCCCTGGCCTTACTCCGCAAAGGGATGATGCCCCGATTGCGCCGCTATTTTAAAACCGGTAAAAAAAATTAAAATTTTTCCAGTTCCGCATTAACCATATTCAGCATAATAGCTTTTTCACGCATGGGCATAAATGCGCTTTTAAATCCCGCCACAATTACATTTTTCAGGTCTGTCATATTCCAGTCCGCATATTTGGCTGCGAGATATAATTCCTTGGTCATGGTTGTGTTGGAAATGAGCCGGTTGTCTGTGTTGATGGTAACCCGTAGGCCATAATCAAAGTAGAACTTAAGCGGATGCGCTTCGTAGGAGGGCGCCGCCTTGGTCTGAATGTTGCTGGTTAAGCAAATTTCCAAAGGAATACGGTGGTCGTTTACATAATTGAGCAGGTCGCCGTCTTCTTTCAGCCGGGTACCGTGGCCGATGCGGTGTGCGCCGCAGTAATGCAGAGCTTGGTGAATACTTTCCGGCCCGTAGGCTTCACCGGCATGGGCCGTGCAGTTAATATTGTTGTTCAGAATCAGGTAGAAAGCTTCGCGGTGGTGTTTGGCCGGATAGCTTTCTTCCGCGCCAGCCAAATCGAAGGCCACTACGCCCTGATTTTTATACGCCATGGCCAGCTCCGCCAAAGTGAGTGACGTTTCGGGATTAATATTACGCATCCCGCAAATAATCACACCGGTTTTGATGTGGTATTTTTGCTCGGCATTTCGTAAACCTAGTAAAACGGCGTCCACAATTTCCGTCAATTTCATCCCTTTACGGGTATGCAGCACAGGCGAATAGCGTACTTCGAGATACCAGATATTTTCTTTGGCTGCGTCTTCCGCCAGTTCATAAGCAATACGGGTAAGCGCTTCGGGTTCCTGCATAACGGAAAGGGTAATATCGAAAGGGCGTAAATATTCTACCAGGCTCTTACATTTTAATCCCGGTTGCAACAAACGCTTTAACGCTTTACGATCGGTTGTGGGTAATTCCACATTCTGTTTTTTGGCTTCATCAATGATGGTGTCGATACGAACACTGCCGTCAAGATGGCAATGTAAATCGGTTTTGGGCATCTGTTTTATAATTTTCTGTTCAATAATCATTCTTTTACCTTTCAAATTTCATAATAATCTTTGTTGAAGAACGGCGTTAAAGCGGCTATAACCGCCATTACAAAGGAATCGCTGCGGCTCATCAGGTTTCGTGTAAGTATGCCAAAGGTACCTTCATTGGAACGCACATCTTCTTTGCCGCTTAACTGATCAATCACAGAGCTTAATTCCAGTCCCTGTTCAAATAAGGGTGCGGTAATGGACTCCGGCAGGGGCAAAGCCGGCGAACTACCGAAAAAGCCTGTTGAACCGTTAAACGCGTAAGCCCAGCTTTGTAAAAATACTGCCCGTTGCTCCGGAACGCGATACACGCCGCCTTCGAGCCCCAGCACAAAATCCGCTTCCGGGAATGTTTTATATGTAAAAAGAGCTCTTTCCAGAGCTCCCTGCATTAAATCGTGTATGGTGAGCGGCATGTCCGGCACCGAGGTGCTTGTAGTTGTTTGCCTGATCCGGACAGAACGCCCCGGAGCGCGTTCAAATTTGTTTAAAATCTGTTTAAGCGCCTGTTCTGCTGCGGAAAGTTTGGCCGGATTCTGTGTGCCGACACCGATTATCATCTATTGCCCGCCGAGGGAATCCGTTACTGCCGGTGCAACGGTTGTGCTATCCGTTTCGAACAGAGTGTTTTGTGCGTCCTGGCCTTCTGATGACTCCTGTTCTTCTGTAACGGACGGTTCTTCTGTGGATTGAGGTGGTTCCTCTACCTGCGGAGCAGGCTCTACGGATTCCACAGGAGTTGGTTCTTGCGGAACCATATTTCCCGTACTCGGTTCCGGCAGGGCCAGAGTTTGTCGATAGGATTCAATGGAAGCGGGATCGGTCTTTAATTCCGAAACATCATTAGGATTAGTTAGTTTTACAGAAGCTAAAACGGCAAAATCGGTTTGTGGAAACTGATCCACTACCAGTTGATAATCTTTGACGGCCTCCGATACCTGGCCGATGCGTGCTTCGGTAAGCGCTTTTCTATAGCCGGCTTCGGCTTTAGCTGTACTGTCTTCACTATCTTTATAATTAAAAGCTTTTTGATAATAGGAAATAGCAGTTTGATAATCGCTTGTATCCGTTGTGACGGTTCCTGGATTAAATCGAGCTGCCTGTTCATAAAACTGTCCGATTTGCACATAAATATTAGGAATTTGTCTCGGAATAATATTCTCGGACAGCAGAGTGTGCAGAGCGTCCATCTGCGCCTCGTAGTTTTCCATTTTTCCGTAAACAGCGGCAATCTTTAATTGCGTATCGATATGTAAATCGGATGTGGGATGTTCCATCAACAGGGATTGATAGGTGTTTAAGGCATCCAGATACTTGCCGGCGGCAAATTGTTGGTCAGCTGTAGCCATCATTTCTTTGTCCGAAAAGAGCGGGCCTTCTTTTACTTCGTTGTTCGAACTGCATCCCATTGTTAAAACAAACAGGGCGGTTAAAAGCAACAAAAGGTGTACAAATTTCATTTTATACTCCTTCATTTAGATGTTTGCAAGAGTTTAGCAAGTGTTTTGTTTACAGATTGCAGAACCTTTTTTTCGTCAATGGTTTGCAGTATGCCTGCTTTAAGAACCCATTTTCCATTGAGTAAAACATGTTCTACATCGTTTGCTTGTGTGGAATATACTAATTTTGAGTATACATTGTCGAACGGAATTGAATGAACTTGATTATTTTTAATAAATGTTAAGTCCGCCCGTTTTCCCACTTCGATGCTGCCAATCTGATTTTCCATATTTAATGCCCTGGCGCCGTTGATGGTTGCCATTTTCAGTACCGCATCCGCGGGCATGGATTGCGGCCCGCTTAAGGGCTTTTGAATGAGGGCAGCCAGCCGCATTTCCTGAAATATATTCAGATTGTTGTTGCAGGGCGCGCCGTCCGCTCCCAGCGAAACATTAATCCCTCTTTCCAAATAATCGGGGATAGGGGCAATACCGGACCCCAATTTTAAATTAGCGGAAGGGCAGTGCAGCACATTAATTTTCTTATCCTGCAGTAGTTCCTTATCATCATGGTCTGTCCAGACACAGTGCGCCAGGCACAAATGGTCTGTGGCTTCTAATTTATCAAACAGTTGAATATTGGAAACGCCAAACCGTTCGCGCACTAGTTCCGATTCCTTTATGTTCTCCGAAGCGTGCGTATGGTATAAAACCCGGTATTCACGGGCCAATCGCCCGGTTTCCTGCAGCAACTCCCTGGTACACGAAAGAGCAAAGCGTGGGGCAAAAGCGTATTGCAAGCGGCCGTCGTCATATCCGTGCCATTGTTTTAACAGGCGCACACTCTCATCAATGCTTTGCTGCGTGGTTTCCTGCAATCCTTCGGGGCGGTCTCCAAAATCCATCATCGCTTTGCCAGCAACCGCGCTCATGCCGCTTTGAGCCAGCGCTTCAAAAATGGCGTCCTGATGCCGTACCGTTCCCATATCCATAATGGTGGTCGTGCCGGATTTAATCAATTCGGCAATACCCAGTTGTGCGCTAAGGGAAATACTTTCAGGTGTGTGGCTGCTTTCGAAAGGCCAGATTTTTTTTGTCAGCCAGTCCAGCAGAGATAAGTCGTCCGCGAGGTTGCGGAACAATACCTGGCAGAGATGCACATGTGTTTGTACAAATCCCGGTGTGATAATGTAATCGATTGCGTCTATGGTTTCGTCTGCGCTTATATTCAGCGAAGGGGCCAGTTCATCAATACGATTTCCCCGCACCAGAAGATCGCCGCGGAAAACATCCATTTGCGGATTAACTGTTACGATAAGCGCGTTTTTTATTAAAATGGAATGTGACATAAAGTAAATATTTTGCCTTTTTTAATTAATCCCTTTATTGAATGGGAACTCTGTTAACGTATTTATGAAGAATTCTTGAAATCAAGGCCTGATAGGACAATCCTTTTCATTTTAAAAATATCCTCAAATCAGATACTCCCATTTTCTTTTAACTACTCATTTTTTTTCTGTTCCAATTATACAATTTCATCAACAGAATTTATTGCATTGTGTGCATTATGGCAACATTTTAATTAATTGCAAAAACTACAAAAGGACTTACTAGTTAAATACTTTGTCAAATTCCCAAAAGGATTTCCTTCTAAAAAACCATCGATGGCCAAAAAACAATTTGCATAATTCTTGGACATACCCCCAACCGAAACCACAGCTCAACGTGCCGCGCCAGACCCAGCTTCCAGTCATTTGATAAGTTAACGAGGCAACAATAATCGAAGATAATCACGAATTTCTAGGTAATGCGCCGGACATGCTTAGGATGTGTTACCGGAATTGCCGGACGAATTTTAGAGTATCATGCAGTCAACGGAGTAAAAGCATTTTCTTTGACAGCAACTTATCCTTCGTCTTTAAACGAAAAATATATATTCCTGAGGATGCCTGATTACCCGTTTCATTTGCCCCGTCCCACTTGATTGCATTTTCACCAATCATGGTTTGACCCGAGACCAATGTTCTGATTTTGCGGCCAAGAAGGTCGTAGATGATGATGGATACTTTCTCAGCATTGGGCAGATAATACTTGATTTCCGTAGACGGATTGAATGGATTCGGATAGTTCTGATATAGCCTAGTCGTTGTGGGTAACAATGCCGGTTCTTCCAATCCGGTAAAGGTTGTCAAATAATAACTGAATTCGGTTGAATTATTATTCACCCAAATGGTATCCGTTACGGAATTAAATCCGGATTTTTGCAAGGTCATTTGATATTGCCCATCGAATACGCCCGAAAATTCAGCTAACCCGGTACTATCGGTTAATGCTGTAAGCTGTTGACTATAGATTGTATCCAAACCTGCCAGGTTTACTTCTACCTGTCTATAATCCTCAGCTGTTTCTAAGCGACAGACGATGCTGACGCTGTTAAAGCGATCCAATCGCAGGGTATCGGAATATTCTTTTTCAGCAACGCCGGTATTATAAACCGATTCCACCGTCCAATAATAGCTTCCGTCCGGTTCACCTTTTAGAGAATCATACCAGGTGTTATCCATCACGCCGCTATGAATTAATTTTGTATCCTTATTATCCCTGGTACGGTAAATGTTATAGCCCAGAAATATCACATCACTGTTATTTTTTGACAACAGTTCTTTACTGTTTCTATTCTGGGCAGGTCCATCCCAATTAAGCCGGACGCTGTAGTCCTCCTGCAGGGTGTATTGAACATCCGCAGCCTCTAAAAGATAATCGCTAGAAGGGTTATTACTCAAGCCGCTTGTATTACCGCACTCATCGATCGCTTTCAGACTGAAAAATATCCGGTCATGATTTCTTGCTTCTGTTAGAGAAGCCAAATTAACAATAATCGAATCCATTAATCCCGCTACCTGAGGATAGGGTTCCGACTCGTAAGTGTAGCTGCTGTTAAATGCGCTTTCCGTCGTGATTCCCGAATAATTGTAACGTAAATCATAGCGGAAGGCTTTGCCTGTGTTGGCGTCATCACCGGTGGCAGTCCATGTGAGCAGCAGGCGGTTCTTATCAAGGTTGGTGATTGTGATATCGTTTATAGCCGCTGGGGATATTTCATCTTTGCTCTGGGTATTTACATTGTAAATACCACTGGTAGTATAGGTTTCATTCACAGAAAAGATTTTATTATTTCTTACCGGTGGATTGTAAGTGGCCACGATGGGATAATCTTCAAAATTAACCGGCTGTCCGAATATGCTTGTGGGAAATTCCGGAAGATCGATCTTTCCAATATAGGTAAACTCATTGACCTTTTTCAGTTCCACACCAATATCTTCATTGGTAAACGGATTTCGCCAGCTGCAATTGATCGTGGGAAGGCTGTTATGTAAATCGTTCACGATGAGATAGAGGTTGTCATCTTTGTAAAGATTTAAAGAAGAATATTGAATAGAAATTTCGGCTTGTTCTTTGTTATAAACAACCACTTCGTGGTACACGCTATCCATGGCCACGCCGTCAGAAACTTTAAACTTCAGGTTATAAACGCCCTGGTCTTCTTCCGTCGGCGTCCAGCTGAGCGCATTCCCAGAGAGCGCCATACCGGCAGGCATGTCGATAATGTCGTATGTCAATAGATCTCCGTCGGCGTCATAAGCGGTTAGTGTATATGCACTGTGCTCGCCGCTCTGAAAAGTGAAAATCTTTTCCGGAGAAATAGTAAAGTATGGAATGTTGTTCCCGTTTGAATGATTGAGGTGGGTATAGGATACCCGCTCACTACTAAATGAATTCAGATAATCTTCATTTTGAAAGGCCGCCCAAATCTCATAACGATAACCGCTTACTAAATCAGTGATGTAGACAGAATCTGAGGTGGATGTGAATTCCGTTATTTCACCGGATGAAGCATTTCGCACATATATTTGTGTAGAAGCGATATCCGGGTTGTCCACCGGTGTCCAACTAACCAGTGCGGAATCAGCCGTTTGGGTTACGGTTATATTTTCAGGCGCAGACACATCCCAGTTATTCACGAGAATGGAACCTGGGGCGTATTGCATGATTGGTGCATTTTTGCCGTCATCAACTACTGCATAGATATAATATTCTCCGTTATCGATATCAGCATTATCCCAGTAAAAATCTACCGTGGCATTATTAACCAGCTCGAAAGAATTGATCAGTGTTCCGTCGTAATTCCTGTTATCGGTATCGTAATAAAATTCGACACTAACGGTATCCTGATAGTCTGAACAGGATAGACTCAGTTGCGGCACATTTGTCCTTTTTTCTGAAGGCAGATGGAACATAAACGTCGGCGGCTGGTTTATCTGCATCGCATTAAAGGATATTTCTCCGCTCTCATCCGTTTGGAATGTCCAGGCCCCCGGCTTGGGGTTTTGAATATACATCGTGGTTTGTTTGGTGGAATCAATTTGTGTATAACGGGTATTCAGATTATTGTAAATAGCGCCTTCTGGATCTGTAGCCGTAAAATCAAATAATTCCGTATCGTTGCCGGCAACCAGAATTAAATCTCTTACATTTTCATCCACATCAAAACGATAGGTTTGACTTCCATTTTCACCCCGTTTGGCTATCCTGTGTAAATCATCATAATTTGTGCCAATATAGAATTTAAAATACGGATAACTGGATATGTATTTTGTCTGAATCGCCAGCTTGACATCTTTATATTTCAGCTTTGCTCTGAAGCGGGTGTTTTTATGGATGGAAGCTTCCGCGTAACCCAGATTTTTATCTCCGAGCCATTTCCAGGCCCATACATCAATTTCCGGGGTATTAACAGACAATCTGGAACTGCCTGAAAATTTTGACTTTCGCAAACTTGCCTTTACTTTGCCCTTCAACACACCACCCAGGTTGAGCCTACCGGAGACTTTGAATGCTTTTTTCTTTTTACTATAGTAAATTTTACCGGAAGAAATTGTTTTCTTAAATATTTTTATTTTTCCCCCGCCGCTTATATAACCTTTTTTAATGGTTACGCCCAAATCTTCCAGCGTAATCATCGGGTCCAGAGCAGTTCCTATATTAACGGTGGCAGATAATTTCAGCTTATCGCTGGATACCCCCCAGGCGCTTCCCTTCATCTGGGTCAACAAGGTCCCCGTTGCGCCAATCGGAATGTCCGTTAGGATGCCCAGGGTAAAGGATTCAATTGCGCCCTGCACAAAGCGCATATCCACGATGATTCCGTTTATAAATTTACCAGCACTTCCCTGTGTTGCCATTTCCGAAAATATCTGTTCATCTTCCGAATTGGTAAATGAGTATGTATTGCCAAAAAGGGTGGTGAATATTTCCTTTGTTTTCCGGCTTTCCGGATCGGAATTCGTTTTGTTAGACTTTAACTTATTCAGTGCAGGTATTTTTATTTTAAACCCACCGCCGAAAACATTTTCACCCGGGTTAAATGTAAGATCGAAATCATAAACCAGAACAATGGGACTGGCATATACCAGATTTTCCACATTACAACGCACATCAGAAGAGCCATCCTTAAAATACTGGATTCCCAAATCAACGGAGCCAGCATCGCCCACGCCACCCGAATTGTTCAGAGCGTATTTTAACACATCCTTAACAATACCGGGAAAGTCCGGCACATAACCGACATCCAAATAATTTCCCGCCTCATCAAAGGTCATCTGTTCACAAAAAACATTAAATCCGCCGACCTGGTCAGCGAGTGTAAAGTGGGTACCGTCAATCACCAGTTGATTATCAACAGCCTTAAATGTTTTGCTTTTAATATACTTCTTTAAGTAATGCACGGAGCCGCTTTCATCACGGAAATATATTTTTGAATCGGTTGTGATTTTACTGGTCTGGCTCTCATGCAGTTCAACAACAACATCATCATCAAAAAAAACCAGATGGTTGATGTTTACATTGCCCGACAAGGTGTAGCGTCCATTGGAACCGGTCCTCGTTTCACCATAAATGGTCAGGTAGTCGTTAAGCATTATTGCTTCGGCAGCAAATAAATTCATCGATAAGCAAAACAGTAAAACCGCGCCGATCACTACTTTCATTTTCTTTCTCCGCTAACTGAATGGTTAAAAAATCAAAAGGTGTGCCCATGTGCAGACAATTAATTATCGTGTATTTCCGGCCAAATTGTTTCGGATAGTATTCGGCATAGATGAGTAATAGTTTAGTGATGGTCAGGAGTGAGGGATTGAATAATCGAAGGTAATTAAAATATGATTAGGTAAACGTCAAAATCCTATTGTCTCCCCAGCCAGCTCTTTGCCAGCTTGTGCATATGGCGAACAGGATTCACGGCGCATCGAACGAACCTGTATCTATAATGTCATTTTCAGGTATTTAGACGAAAGCCTTCAGTCGGATCCTTACACCGGTTGTGAGCACAGCGCATCCATCCTAAAAAGAGAGGATTAATGGGTGTTTTTTCACTGGAAAAATTATTGAATAATATAGATTTTACAATCCCCTAACTCCCTTAGTTAAGGGGGGATTTAGAATAGTTAATATTGGGGCCGAAGTCCTAATAGTTAGTATTTTTTCAAATCCAGAATGTTTACCCCAACAAAACGTTTATCTGAATACTTCAGTCCCGAAATTATTTGCCTTTTGGGGCCGGTTCGCAAATTTCACTAAGCACTTTGCCCGAAGATTTAGGATGAATAAAAGCGATGCGTGTGCCATGAGCGCCGTTGCGCGGTGTTTGGTCAATCAAGGCAATATTTTGATCTTCAAATTGTTGTAATTGCGTTTCGATATCATCGGTTTGGTAGGCGATGTGGTGCAGACCAGGACCTTTGCGGGTTAAATATTTGGCAATGGGGCTGTCTTCCGATGTGGGTTCCAACAATTCAAGGTGTACTTCACCAACTTTGAACATGGCGACTTTCACTTTTTGATCGGCAATTTCTTCGATACCGCTAAAAGGCAGCCCGAGTACATCGCGGTAAAAGGGAATATGCTCTTCCAAAGAAGAAACGGCAATTCCAATATGGTTGATTTGTTTAATCATGATTTTCCTTCCATCCGTGTACGGTTGGCTTCGATAAAATCGATAACATCCTGAATAGGGGCGCCCGGAGTGAAAACTGCTTCGACGCCCTTTTCTTTGAGGCCCGGAATATCGTTTTCCGGAATAACGCCGCCGCCGAACACAATAATATCCGCCCCACCGCCTTCCCGCAACAGTCGTACAATTTCCGGAAAGAGTTCGTTGTGTGCGCCGGATAGCAGGCTAAGGCCGACAAAATCCACATCTTCCTGAATGGCCGCTTTGGCTATGGCTTCGGGCGACTGGCGAATGCCTGTGTAAATAATCTCGTAGCCGGCGTCCCGCAGGGCGCGGGCAATGTATTTGGCACCGCGGTCGTGACCGTCCAGTCCGGGTTTGGCAATTAAAATGCGAATTTTAGATTTCATTTCTACTCCTGATTCCAATAAAATAACCGGCAAATTCAGTTACAAAATAACCGTTTCCTGATATTCGCCGAATACTTCGCGCAACACGTTGGTAATTTCACCGAGGGAAGCGTACGTTTTAGCGGCCTCCACAATCAGTGGCATCAAATTCTGTTCCGGGTCTTGCGCGGCTTCTTTTAAAGCTTGTAGTACCTTTTCCACTTCCCGGTTGTTACGTTCCTGTTTAACCTGTGCGATTTTTTTGCTCTGAATTTCCCGCAGGGCAGGGTTGACTTTAAGAATATCTTTGGGACCTTCTTCGTCTATGGTAAATTGGTTGACACCCACAACGATGCGTTCTTTATCTTCAATTTCACGCTGATATTTAAAAGCAGCGTCCTGGATTTCTTTTTGCACATAACCTTTGCGAATAGCTTCCACCATGCCGCCCAGTTCCTCAATTTTATCTAAATATTTCCAGATTTGCTCTTCCATTTGGTCGGTCAGAGTTTCCACAAAATAGGAACCGCCCAGCGGATCAACCGTATTGGTTACACCGGATTCGTATGCTGTGATTTGCTGGGTGCGCAAAGCAATGCGTACCGCTTCTTCGGTGGGCAGGCCGAGGGCTTCGTCCCGGGAATTCGTATGCAGACTTTGTGTGCCTCCCAATACAGCGGCCAGAGTCTGGATGGTAACGCGTACAATGTTATTATCCGGCTGCTGAGCAGTGAGCGTACTGCCGCCGGTTTGGGTGTGAAAGCGCAGCATCATGGATTTGGGATATTTTGCGTTAAAACGCTCGCGCATAATTTTGGCCCAAATACGCCGAGCTGCGCGGAACTTGGCCACTTCTTCAAACAGATCGTTATGTGCGTTAAAAAAGAAAGACAGACGGCCGGCAAAGCGGTCGATATCCAGACCGGCTTCTAGCGCGGCCTTTACATATTCGATGCCGTCGGCCAGGGTAAAGGCTGCTTCCTGAACAGCAGTGGAGCCTGCTTCGCGGATGTGGTAACCGGAAATGCTGATTGTATTCCAGTTAGGCACTTCATTAGCGCAATATTCAAAGATATTGGTAATCAATCGCAGAGACGCTTTAGGCGGGAAAATATACGTGCCGCGCGCTATGTATTCTTTCAAAATATCATTCTGGATGGTGCCGCGCAGCTGACGTTTACTTACGCCCTGTTTTTCTGCGACAGCTATATAAAAAGCCAGTAAAATGGCAGCCGGGGCGTTGATGGTCATGGAAGTGGACACCTTGTCTAAGGGGATACCGTCAAACAGGATTTCCATATCTTTTAGGGTGTCGATGGCTACGCCCACTTTGCCCACTTCACCAATACTGTGGCTGTCATCGGAATCGTAGCCGATTTGTGTTGGTAAGTCAAAGGCAACTGAAAGTCCGGTTTGTCCCTGTTTTAGTAGATATTTGTAGCGCCGGTTGGATTCTTCGGCTGTACCAAAGCCGGCATACTGACGCATAGTCCAAAAGCGGCCGCGGTACATAGTGGGCTGTACGCCCCGTGTGTAGGGAAATTCGCCGGGAAAACCCAGTTTTTCCAAATAGTCATCGTCTGTTAGCGGAATCGGTAAAGCCACCCGCGGAACTGCTTGCCAGGAACCGGTGGTGAACTGTGCTTTCCGTTCCGCACTTTTATCTAAAACGCGTTTAAGAGTTGTGTTTTCCCATTCTTTAAATTTAAGAGGAATTTTGCTGTGTTCCATCGAAGGCGCTCCTTGCAAACAGTCGGTTACAGTTAGATAGACAATTTAGCCTGATGAAGGATTAAAATCAATGAAGCGGGAGTCAACTGAACGAAATATTTGATTGGCTGGGTTAAAGTTAACAGTTTGCGGTTTACAGTTTAGGGTTTGGGGTAGTTATTAGGTATTGGGTTATTAAGTTGTTAAGTTATTGTGTTATTAGGTTGTTGAGTTGTTGGAATAGTGCTCTTTGTCGCTATTGTTTCGGGGAAAAGTTTACTGTGTCAACCGACATTCAACATTTAACATTCAAAATTCAAAATTAAAAATCCCGATCAGCCTCCATCGTGTTTTTTTAAAAATGTGTTAAAGGTTGGCCTGTTAGTACTGGTTAGTCCAAACCTTTTTTCTATTTTTCTTGCTTGTTTAGGGTGCTTTTTTTACCTTGTTTGATTAGTAAATGAAATATTAAAACACGAATCAATGTTTACTTTTATTTAACATATCAAAGGAGTTACCATGGCAATTAAAGTAGCGATAAATGGCTTTGGCCGTATCGGTCGTCTGATTTTTAAAGTACTGCAAAATGATCCGGATATGGAAGTGGTGGCATTAAATGATTTAACCGATTCCAAAACCCTGGCGCATTTGCTTAAATACGATTCCGTTCACGGAAAATATCCCTTACCTGTCAAAGCGGAAGGTGATTATTTGTATGCCGGCGATTTAAAAGTGAAAGTGTTGGCGGAACGTGACCCATCCCAATTACCCTGGAAAGAACTGGGTGTGGATGTGGTAGTGGAATCCACCGGTGTGTTCCGTAAACGCGCTCAAATCGAAATGCACATTAAAGCAGGTGCTAAAAAAGTGCTGCTTACGGTTCCGGCCAAAGATGAAATCGATAACACGATTGTACTCGGCGTAAACGATGATAAACTGCGCCCGGAAGATAAAATTGTTTCCAACGCTTCCTGTACTACCAACTGTTTAGCGCCGATAGTAAAAGTATTAAATGATGCGTTTGGTGTAAAACGCGGTTTAATGACCACGGTTCATGCTTTTACCAATGATCAGCGTATCCTCGATCTGCCGCACAGCGATTTGCGTCGTGCCCGTGCCGCGGCCGTGAGTTTGATTCCTACTACCACCGGCGCAGCCAAAGCGGTAGGTAAAGTAATTCCCGAGCTGAATGGTTTGTTAGACGGTATGGCTATGCGTATTCCCACTGCGGACGGTTCTATTGTAGATTTAACGGCTGAACTGACTAAAGATGTAACTGTGGAAGAAGTAAACGCAGCCATGAAAGCCGCTGCCGAAGGCCCGATGAAAGGTGTTTTGGAATACTGCGAAGATCCGATTGTCTCTGTTGATATCATCGACAATCCGCATTCCAGCATTTTCGATAGTTTGTCTACCGCGGTAATGGATGGAAATATGGTTAAAGTGTTGTCCTGGTACGACAATGAATGGGGCTACTCTAACCGTGCTGTTGATGTGCTAAAGAAGATGGCAACGATGTAATTCTAAGTAAAATCTGAAAAGAGGCTGCCCGGCAGCCTCTTTTAAATTTGAGGGTGAATAAAAATGGCAAAATTAACCATCAGCCAGTTAGAGCTAAGCAATCAAAAAGTTTTAATTCGCTGCGATTTCAACGTTCCTTTAGATGATTCGGGAAAAATTACGGATGACCGGCGCATTACCGCTTCTTTACCTACCATTCAAAAAGTGCTTTCGGACGGGGGATCCGCTATTTTATGCAGTCATCTCGGTCGTCCCAAGGGGCAGGTAAAAGAAAGTATGCGGCTGGCGCCCGTAGCAGAGCGCTTGCAAGAACTTCTGAACGTAAAGGTGATCATGGCACCGGATTGTGTTGGCCCTCAGGTTGCAGAACTAAAAGCCCGTCTAAAACCGGGGGAAGTGCTGTTACTGGAAAATTTACGTTTTCATAAAGAAGAAACAGCCAATGATCCCGCCTTTGCCAAAGAACTGGCCGCCGGAGCCGATTTGTACATCAATGATGCTTTTGGAACAGCGCACCGTGCGCATGCTTCCACCGAAGGCGTTACCAAATATTTTAAACAGGCAGCAGCCGGATTCCTGATTGAAAAAGAGTTAAAATATTTGGGGCAGGCAGTAGAACATCCTACGCGTCCCATGCTGGCCATTTTGGGCGGCGCCAAAATTTCCGGTAAAATTGATGTGATTAAAAATCTCTTTAATAAAGTGGATACGCTCATTGTGGGCGGTGGTATGGCCTACACGTTTTACAAAGCGCAGGGGCTGGAAATCGGCGATTCTTTGTTGGAAGAAGACAAAATTGAACTGGCTTTAGACATTTTAAAGGAAGCCAAAGAAAAGAAAATAAACTTCCTTTTGCCAAAGGATGTAGTTGTAGCCGACGCCTTTGCCAATAATGCCAAAACGGATATTGTACCTGTAACAGCCATGCCCAAAGGATATATGGGGCTGGATATCGGGCCGGAAACGATTCAGACCTTTTCACAGGAAATCAAAACCGCTAAAACCATCATCTGGAACGGGCCGGTGGGCGTGTTCGAAATGCCGAATTTTGCCAAAGGTACCCGGGCGGTAGCCGAAGCCATTGCGGCAGCCACAGCAAGTGGAGCGGTTAGCGTAATCGGTGGCGGCGATTCGGCGGCAGCCATTAGTCAGTTTGGAATGGATGAGCAGTTTACCCATATTTCCACCGGTGGCGGCGCCTCGTTGGAATTTTTAGAAGGGAAGACCCTGCCGGGGATTGCCGCACTTACAGACGTTTAAACCATTGGAGCGATCATGAGCAGAAAAATAATTATTGCTGGCAACTGGAAAATGCATAAAACCAATTCCGAAGCCCTGCAATTAGCCAATCAGATTAAAATGAAAACCACGGATGTAAAACATACCGGAATGATTATGTGTCCGCCTTTTACAGCGCTCGCCGCAGTAGCGGATGTGGTTAAAGATTCAGGAATTTCCATCGGCGCGCAGGATATGTGTATTGCCAAGGAAGGTGCCTACACTGGGGCCATTAGCGCCGGGATGATTAAAAGTACGGGCGCCATTCATGTTATTATTGGCCATTCGGAACGGCGGCAGTATTTTGGTGAAACGGATGACTCCGTAAATCAAAAAATCAAAACAGCCCTGGAATTCGGACTCAAACCGATTGTATGTGTGGGCGAATCTTTAGAACAGCGCGAAGGCAACATTACGTCCGAAGTGGTTACCAAACAAATTAAAGGCGCTTTTGCCGGATTGAAACCGGAAGACATTTCGCATATCATAGCAGCCTATGAACCGATTTGGGCCATTGGAACCGGAAAAACAGCCACACCCGAACAGGCCGAAGCGGTTCATGTAACCATCCGTGAAGTAGTGGCCGAAATGTTTGGGCAACAGGCGGCTGATGGACTGGTTATCCAGTATGGTGGCAGCGTGAAACCGGAAAATGCGCAGAGCCTGTTGAGTCAGCCGAATATTGATGGCGCCTTAGTGGGCGGCGCGTGCCTTAAGGCGGATTCATTTGCAGAAATTATTCACATTGCAGAAAAACTTGGATAGAAAAAAAGTTGAATGCAGTAAAATTTAACTGTAAATTAAGTATTCTATCTGAAAAACTGGAGTGAATGAAAGTATGTACACATTTTTAGTAATTTTGTTTATCCTGATCAGCATTGCAATGGTGATTGTTATCCTGTTACAGGCCGGAAAAGGCCAGGGACTGGCCGGCGCCATTGGCGGCGGGGCAGGCGGTAATTCCATGTTTGGCGGTCGGGGCGCAGCCGATTTTTTAAGTAAGGCAACCACCTGGACAGCCATCATTTATGCCGGATTAGCGATTATTATTGGAATTATGTTCAAGTCCGAAGCGCAGGAAGCGCAGAAGAGCCTGATTCAACAGCGCGCGGAACAACAGGAAGCGCTGCCTACACCGAATGTACCGGTAGCTCCGGTAAGCGGTGACAACGCGCAGCAGCCGACGACTCCGCAAACGCCACAAAAATAACCATGTTGCTGAAGTGGTGGAATCTGGTAGACACGCTATCTTGAGGGGGTAGTGGGCGCAAGCCCGTGCGGGTTCAAGTCCCGCCTTCAGCACCTTAAAGGCATTCCGGGTACGGGATGCCTTTTTTAGTTTAAGGAATCCCATGCTGCAAATTATTCAACAGCTCGATACCATTCTGTTTACCTTCTTTAATCAAACACTGGCCAATCCCGTTTTTGATGTGATTATGCCGGTGATTACCAATAAATATACCTGGTTCCCGGTATGGTTACTCATTGTAATTGTTTTACTCTGGAAGGGCGGTAAGCGCGGGCGCTGGGCTTTGCTGGTGCTGATTTTAACGATTATTCTTACCGAACCTTTAGTGAATCGAATTTTAAAACCGCTCCTGGATCGGGTGCGGCCATGCAATGCCCTGGAACATGTACATCTGTTAACTAAAAAGCATCTGTCACCCTCTCTGCCTTCGGCTCACGCGGCCAATTTTTTTGCTGTTGCTACGGTGCTCGCATTTTTTTACAGAAAATATCAGATACTGTTTTGGAGTGTTGCAGCATTGGTGGCGTACTCCCGTGTAGCCGTTGGCGTTCATTATCCTTTCGATATTTTAGCCGGAGCTGTTGTGGGCATAGCCTGTGGCTGGTTTTGGCTGCGACTCCTGAAAAAACCGCTTTCGAAGTTCTCTGAATAATACATTGGCCTACCAGATTCTGTGTATCCGATGTGATCTTTTAAACGAAATGAATTTTTGATACCGGTGAAAACTGTGATAGTTTCAATTACCCAATTTTCAATTCCGAGTATCCAATTTTCAGTTCAATTTTGGTATCCAAATTCTCAACAACCTAACTAGCTACAACTATACAAAATCACTGTGTCTTTTCTGTAGAAAGGTGTTGGACTTGTGCGTTCAAATGGTTATATTCCTCTCTTGTTTTGGAGGAAAAATGAAATCTGATGCAATACTCGATCCCATTACGGACGATATAGTAGAGTTCTTAAAAAATCATAATCAATATATGATTTCCGGCCACATTCATGCGGACGGTGATGCCTATGCGGCTATGGTAGCCATGCATTTACTAGTTCAGGCGCTGGGCAAGCAAAGTGTTATGGTGTTAGACGATCAACAATTGGATCCGCGCTTTGATTTCCTGAAAAATTTTAATTCTATTGTTTCGTTTACGGAAGACCTGGATCTATCGGCCTGGCTTGAAAACGGGCAGGTACAAGCTACCATTATCTTAGATGTGCCTGGTTACAAGCGACTCGGCAAACCGGAAAAATTACTTCCTGCTGCGGAACATGTCCTCAAAATCGATCATCATCCGGTTGAAGATACAATGGGCGGCATTGACTGGGTAAACATACAATCTTCTTCCACCACTGCCATGGTTTATGACGTGTACAAAAAAACGGAAATACCCATTGACCTGGATATGGCCAAAGCGCTGTATACGGGGATTTTGTATGATACCGGCCGTTTTTCGTTTTCGAACACCAGAGCCAAAGATTATGCCATTGCCTCGGAAATGGTTGCAATCGGTGTTCAACCGGCAGAGATTACCAATCGTGTTTTTTTTGAAAGCAAATTTGGCGCTTTAAAAACCATAGGCAAGGGACTGGCTTCTTTAGAAAACTTTTTAAACGGAGCTGTTAATATCATTTATTTGAAATATGAAGATTTGGTAGGCCAGGAACAAAGCGAGATCGAGGAACTGGCCAATTTTAGTGTTGCGGTTCAGGGCGGCATGGTAGGACTTTTTATCCGGGAAATAGAACCGGGGTATCACAAAATCAGTTTACGATCCAAAAGTAATGTGGATGTTAATCAGGTAGCAAAAGCCTTTGATGGCGGCGGTCATACCCGTGCAGCCGGTTGCCGGATTGCAGCGTCTAAAGAAGAAGTGATTCAAAAATTATTAGCCGAAATTTCCAAGCAATTATAACCTGAATGCAGCGATTTCCTCGTCATCGCGAATCGCTACAGCGATGTGGCGAATCCACAGGGGATTGCTTCATCCCGCTCACGTGGGATTCGCAATGACGGGAATGGGGCGTCATCACGAACGACGGAGGAGTGAAGTGATCCCCTATGGGTTTGCTTCATCCTGCATATGCAGGATTTGCATGATGGTGCTTCTTGAGGGGTTTGCTTCGTCGCTGCGCTCCTCGCAATGACGTTTTTTATTGGGTTTATATCAACAATCGCTCTACTTAGGGAAAAATTGAATTTGTTATTTGATGTTCGAAACAAGAAACTTGATAAATTCCCAATTCCTACTTCAACTCCATGAAGTACCCTGCGGCGTATCCTTAAGCTCGATGCCCGCTTCTTTTAAACGGTTACGAATATCATCTGCCAGGGCAAAATTCTTTTCTTTACGCGCCTCATTTCGCATATCAATTAAAATCCGGATTACACCGTTTAATTTTTCGTCATCAACGGTACGCAGTGTTTTAAGATCGGCCGGAAGCAGACCCAGTACGTCACCGGCAGTTTTTTCAATGGCCCGGGTTGCCGCCTGCAGGGTGTCTGCAGCGGTTTGTTTCGATTTGTCCAGCCAACTGTTTACGTCACGGATAAAATCAAACAGAGCGGCAATAGCCTTGGGCGTGTTGAAATCATCATCCATTTCCGCTTTAAACCGGGCAATAAAGTTATGAATGGCTTCTTCAAAAGTTGCATCCTGTCCGTTTTGCACAGCCTTAAAATCCATTAATCGCAGCAGAGTTTGGTGGATTTTCTCTATTCCTTTTTCCGCTGCATCTAAAGCTTTATCGCTAAAATCAACCGGAGAACGGTAATGACTGCTTAACACAAAGAAACGAATTGCAAGCGGATTGTGTTTGGTTACGGCATCTTTAACCAGAATAAAATTCCCGAGGGATTTGCCCATTTTGGTGCCGTCCACAGTAATCATATTATTGTGCAGCCAGTAATTGGCAAAGGTTTTATCGTGTGCGCACTCGCTTTGGGCAATTTCACATTCGTGGTGCGGAAAGGTGTTTTCCAAACCGCCGCCGTGAATATCAAAGGGTTGCCCAAGATATTTGGTGGACATAACGGAACATTCCGCATGCCAGCCTGGGTAGCCTTTGCCCCAGGGAGAATTCCACTGCATTATGTGTTCAGGATCCGCTTTTTTCCATAAGGCAAAATCGGCAGGATTTTTTTTATCCGAATTGGGATCGATGCGGTGTCCGCTAATCAGTTCTTCTACGTTTCGGCCGGAAAGTTTACCGTATTCCTTATCTTTGCTGACATCAAAATAAACAGTGCCGTTCACTTCGTAGGCGTAGCCTTTTTCGATAAGCGTTTCAACCAGCTCAATCTGTTCAGGAATATGGCCGCTGGCCCGTGGCGAAATATCGGGACGCTGAACATTCAATGTGTCCATATCTTCAAAATAACTGCGCGTGTACCGTTCCACCACTTCCATGGGCTCCAGCTTTTCTAAGCGTGCCTGTCTTCCGATTTTATCTTCACCTTCATCCGCATCCGAAACAAGATGGCCCACATCGGTGATGTTTTGCACATAACGAACCTGATAACCGATATGGCGCAGGTAGCGTACAATCACATCAAAACTGATGTAGCTTTTGGCATGACCAAGGTGAGCATGTCCGTACACCGTAGGGCCACACACATAAATACCCACAAAACCGGGATGAATCGGTTTAAACACTTCTTTTTTACGGGTCAGGGAATTGTAAAGTTTTAATTCAGACATAAGCCATCCATAAAGAATTTTTAATTATGAATTTTAAATTTTGAGTTCATGTTAAACTATTCACGATGCCTACTAAGAATCACTCAATTTATTTTAATGCTTCTTCCACAATCATTTCGACCAGGGCGTTAAAGTGAATATCCGCCGCCTTAGCAGCTTTGGGCAGCAAACTGGTGCCAGTCATTCCCGGCAGTGTGTTTACTTCTAAGATAAAAGGCTGATTTGCTTCATTCAAGCGAAAATCTACCCGGGAGTAGCCGCTGCATCCCAGCACGCGATGGGCTTTTAAAGCCAGTGTTTGCAGTTTTTGCGTTACAGGAAGCGGCAACTCGGCAGGAACCTGATAACGGCTCATTCCATCTTTGTATTTGCATTCATAGTCGTACAAATCATGTTCGGGAACAATTTCCAAAACTGGCAGCGTGCGGGTTTTTATAATCCCCACAGTTATTTCACGACCTTTGATGTATTCTTCCACAATCACTTTCTTGCTGTATTTAAAAGCCTGTTCAATGGCCGGCTCTAAACGTTCGGGTTTGCTTACAATTTCCAAGCCGATGGTAGAGCCCTGATCATTGGGTTTGACCACCAGGGGAAGAGTCAGCTGTTTTGCTGCCTTGCGGGAAGCGCCGGGACGGTTAAGCGCCACGCCTTTGGGAACCGGAAGATGGGCATTACGAAAAAACTGTTTGGAAATATCTTTTTCCATGGCCAGCGTACTGGCTATTCGTCCCGAACCGGTGTAGGGAATACCGGCAGAATCCAACATACCTTGTACAATTCCGTTTTCGCCTTTGCCGCCGTGCAATGCGTTAAAGACCACATCCGGCTTTAGCCGTTTGGTGATCAGCAGATTTTTAAGGTACAGCGAGCCACGGTGCATGGGTAGCAGGTCGTAATCGGGATAGTCGATTCCGATCCAGTGGTGGTCTGTCTGATTTAGTTCGGTTTGTTCGGAACGGGTGGCAGAGGGGTCCATTTTAATCACTTCGTGCCCGTTTGCGCTTAGCGCCGCTGCGATTTGATCACCTGTAACCAGCGAAACGTCCCGTTCGGTGGAATCACCACCCATTAAAACGATTACTTTCATTGTTCAAGCGCCTGTTGTAAAAATTGTTTTACTTTATCTTTGCCCAGCACACTCAGTACAATGGGCAGCTCCGGGCCGTGGGTCATACCGGTAATGGCGGACCGTACCGCCATCCATAAATTCTTACCTTTGATTCCTGTGGATTTCTGCACAATTTTCATCATAGCGCTAAAGTCATCTAAGGTTAGTTGAGGATACTGATCGATTTCTGCCAGCATGGTGGTAAAGATCTGTTTACTCTCTTCTTTGGTTACCCATTCCCGCGCTTCGGCTTCAAATTGTAGTTCATCCTGAAAAAAGAGCGCTGTTTTGGCTGGCAACTCACCAAATGTGTTTATAGCCGGGCGAATGGCTTTTAAGATATTTTCATTTTTTTCAGGGCTACCGGCATCGAGTTGAAATTTAGCCATCCAGTTCAGGCCGAGCTTTAAATAGGTTGCTTCATCGATGCTACGAATATAGTGTCCGTTCATCCATTCCAGTTTTTGCAGATCAAACACGGCGCCGGCTTTGTTAACCCGTTCGAGCGTAAAAGACTCTACTAATTCTTCGAGAGAGAAAAATTCCTGGTCATCGCCGCGATTCCAGCCGAGCAGAGCTACAAAATTGACCAGCGCCTCGGGTAGAATCCCTTTAGACTGGTAATCTTCCACAGCCACATCGCCCTGCCGTTTGCTCAGTTTACTGCGGTCCGCATTCAGCAGCAACGGCAGATGGGCAAATTGCGGCGGATCCCAGCCAAAGGCCTGATACAGCAGCACATGTTTGGGAGTGCTGGGCAGCCATTCTTCACCACGGATGACATGGCTGATCTGCATCAGATGATCATCCACTACATTCGCAAAATGATAGGTGGGAAAACCGTCGGTTTTAATCAGCACCTGATCGTCTAAAAGATTGCTCTGGAAGCTAACTCTGCCACGGATTAAATCGTTTACAACAGTTTCACCTTCGGACGGTACACGCATACGGATCACATGCGGTTCGTTTTCCATGCGTTTCAGCGCCTCTTCTTTGGGAATATGGCGACAATGTCCGTCGTACATAATCGGCTGATTGTTAGCTGCCTGTTCTTCACGCATTTTGGTGAGCCGTTCTTCGGAACAGAAACAGGGGTAGGCATGACCGGAATCCAGTAATTGACTGATGTGCTGTTTGTAAATTTCCAGGCGTTCGGACTGGTAATACGGGCCAAAGTTGCCGCCGCTTTTCGGGCCTTCGTCAAATGTCAGTCCGGCCCAATCCATGGCTTGCAGCAAATTAGCCACCGCCCCTTCCACATAGCGGGTTTGATCCGTATCTTCGATGCGTAAAATGATTTTACCTTTTTGATGGCGGGCAAACAGATAATTATATAAAGCGGTGCGCAAACTGCCCACATGTACAAATCCCGTGGGACTGGGCGCAAAACGAACGCGAACTTCAGACATAGTTATTCCTCAAATTGGGATTGTTTTTTTTGTTTATGTTTCCTGAATTTTTTGTAAATCACAAAGCCGATAATCAATATAGTTAGTCCAAGCACCACTTTGTTGTATTGGCCAATCA
>JANTHG010000006.1 GCA_024762535.1 Calditrichaceae bacterium | reverse complement strand
AAGCTCATTAAACTCATCGCGGAACTACAGAATCAGTAATTTTTAATTTTTCCATTTTACTGCGCAAAGTACTGCGTGGGATTTTTAAAAGCCGGGCGGCATTGCTGATGTTGTACCCGGCTTTTTTTAGCGCTTCTTCAATCAGCTTCCGCTCCTGTTTCTGCATAAATGCCTGAATACCTTCGAATGTCTGAAAGTCAATTGCCTCTGCTGATGCGGCTTCGCCTGCCTTATTTTGGTTGCGCGGCTGTAACTGTTCCAGAAAATAATCCGTTCCAGGCAGAGCCAGCAGCCGGCCCACCACATTTTCCAGTTCGCGTACATTGCCGGGCCAGTGGTAGGCTTCCAGCCTGGCAAGTTGCTCTTTTGAAACCTTTGGCTTCGGGCTTTGTGCTCCTAGTTTTTCAATGAAATGGTTGACTAAAAGTGGAATATCCTCTTTGCGTTTGCGCAATGGCGGCAGAAAGAGAGGAATGATATTTAGACGATAGTATAAATCTTCCCGGAAGCGGCCTTTTTGAATCAGTTCCCGTAAATCGATTTTTGTGGCTGCTACAATGCGCAGGTCTAAAGCGATTTCTTTGCTGCCTCCAACGCGGTGAATACGTCGTTCCTGTAAAAAACGGAGTAATTTTACCTGCAACGGCAAGGGCATGTCGTCAATGTCGTCAATAAACAGGGTACCGTTTTGTGCCCGTTCAAAATAACCGGTGTGCTGCTTGTTGGCACCTGTAAAAGCGCCTTTATCATGACCGAATAATTCGCTTTCCAGTAAGCTCTCCGGGATGGCGGCGCAGTTGACTGCCACAAAAGGGTTGTCGCGTCGGGGACTGTGATAATGAAGGTAGCGGGCCACCACTTCTTTGCCTGTACCGCTTTCACCCTGAATCAGTACAGTAAAATCATTTTTGGCTACCACCTCTATGGTAGAAATTAACCGACGCATTACTTGGGATTGACCAATCAAAGTGCGGTTTTCGAAAATTTGGATGCGTTTCTTTAATTGAATATTTTCCGTAACTACATCTTTAAATTGCCTGATTTTATTCAGTAAAGCCAGCAGTTCGTCCGGAGAAAAAGGCTTTGTTAAATAATCGTAGGCTCCAAATTTAAGGGCTTCTACTGCTGTATCCACGGATGCGTATGCAGTCATTACAATTACTTTGCAATCGGGCGCTTCGGAGTGAATATGTTTTAAGATATCGATGCCGCTCATGGCCGGCAAGCGTAAATCTGTGAGCACTACATCAAAGGTACCCAACCTAAAAGCATCCAAACCCTCTTTTCCCGTGGCACAGGCGGTTACGGAATATCCTTCATCGCGGAGTGTATCGCTTAAAGTGATGCGGGTAATTTTTTCATCTTCAATTAATAAAATCTGCATGAACGTTCCCTCAGATTACATATTTTGAACCGGCAATGTTATGCGGAATTCAGTTTTCCCGGTTGTGCTGGAAACCTGAATGTTGCCGTTATGCGCTTCGATAATACCCAGGCTCACCGAAAGGCCCAGGCCGGTTCCTTTGCCTTCTTCTTTGGTCGTGAAAAAAGGGTCAAAAATATGGTTTAACACTTCAGTCGGAATACCGCTGCCATTATCAGAAAGGATAAGTAGAATCTGATCTGTTTTTGGCAAGCGTGTTTCAATAGCGATGTGTCCACCCTTTTCCAAAGCGTCCAGCGCATTAATCAGCAAATTCATCAGCACTTCCTGAATAAGCTGGGCATCTGCTTGGATGGGTGGCAGATTGGGTAAAAGAGAGAGGCGCAACTGTACCTGTTTTTCAGTTAAACGGTATTCTAACAAGGAAAGCACCAATTCTATTTCTTTATTAAGTTGTACCGGCCGGAATTGGGTATGTTCCTGTCGGGCAAAATTGAGCAATTTACGCACAATGGTTTCGATATGGGTCAGACCTTCGTTAATCAACGGTACATATTTTTCACGCTGGGCAGGGTCGTCGGCATGTTTTTCCAGTACATACATACAATTTTTAATACCGTTCAACGGATTGTTGATTTCGTGGGCTACCCCGGAAGCCAGGCGACCGACAGAAGCCAGTTTTTCGGCTTGATGCATCTGCTTTTGAGCAGAAAGCAGTTTTTGCCGTGAAGCACTGAGCCGGTTTTTGAGTAGTTCAAAATGGTGCAGCAGATAGCCTGTTTCGTCGTGCACAGGCGGAAGCGGTTCACTTTGCTCGTTCTGTATATCGAAAGCGTCCATATTGTGTACCAGCGTAGTTAGAGAAGCTGTCAACCGGTTGGCAAAATAGTAAAGTACCATCAACACAATAAAAACACTTACCGAAGCCAGCCCCAGTAACAAGAAAAAAAGATTGCGAATGGCCAGTCTGGTGGGTTCGGAATCAAAAGCGATTTGCAACACACCCAAACATTTCTGACCGGTTTTTAGGGGGAAATCGGTTTCAATAACCCAACCTAAAGATGGCTGTTGAAAAATTTGTGTAACCGCTTCTTCCTTTTCCGTTCTAACTGGCACAGGATAGCGTTCGGGTTGTGAAAGGGCACGTATGTCACTGTGTGCTATTAAATGATTCTGTTCATCCCAAACCGCTACATATTTTATGGAGTGATTCTTGGCTGCATAATTTAACAGATAGGATTGCAGATAGTCCTCACTATTTTGCAGATTATTTTCACGGTAAATCAAGGCGTCCAGCACGGAAAAGGAAAAAGACTGGGCAATGGCTTCCGTGTTTTTAATCTGATTATTTATAATAAGTTTTCGCCATTGGTACAACACACTGAGCGAAATAATCAGCATTAAAAAAATGATTAAAGAACCAAAGCTAAGCAGGATGCGCGCTTTTAATGAGATGAATCGTTTCATTGTCCGCCACCTGTCATAAAAACATAATCCGCATCTCTGGCCGGAACAAAGCCGTAGCGGAATTCCGCATCCCAGGATTCCACCAGTTTTTTAAATTTCGGCTGCCGGATATCGATTTTAAGTAATGCATCAGTAATGGCTTTGCTTATTTGGGGATTGGTATTTTGGTGCACTACAATGGGAGAAGCAGGTATGGGGGCGGAGCGGTAAATGATTCGAATGCCTTTGTTTGTAAAGGCGTTGGCGACCCGGTCTTTAACTACACCCGCGTCAAAATTTCCTTTAAGCACCTGGTAAACCACGGTGTTGTGAAAATTAAAATAACGTACCAGAGCTAAATGTTTTTTGGATAGCCTTCTTTCGAAAAAGAGCCAGTTTGCAGAATAAGACAGAGGTGAAGGCAGAGCCAGGCGTTTATTCTGCAAATCGCTTAAAGTGCGAATGGTGTTGTGGCTCCCTGTAATCACTACGGAGCGGAAAAAGGGTTTGCCTTCTTTATTCAGCGGTTTAAGGATGCAGTGCAAGTGATCCTTTTTCCTGCTTTTAAGATAAATATACGTCCCCAGAAAAGCGGCCACCACTTGTCCGTTCCGGAGCTGCTCAATGGTTTCGTCATAGCTATGGCTCAGTTTTAAGCGGAAGCGAAAGGGTGTTTGTCGGCTTAAGTAGTCCATAAGCGGCTGATAACCTTCGTAAAGCAGATGCGGTGAATAGCGTGAAACTACGCCAAAAAAAACCTGCGGCCGTGTATCCGGAAGTATCCTTTGAACTGGATCCTGCCGGGTAACTCGGATATCTAATAAACTGGAATAGAGCAAAAACAGACCGGCTGTAAAAATCACGGTAATTAAAATTGCGGTCCAGATAAATGATTTACGCATAAAAACCTTCGAAATAAAAGGATATGGTTTTATTATTCGCAAATCCGGATCAAATTTCATGCCTGTCTTTTTTTCTTTCATTTCTTCCTTCATGGTTGTAAAATAGGAATTAATACAAGAAAAGGAAAGAGGCGATAACGATATATCGTTAATAAATTGGCGATATATCGCCAAATGGCGAATTTGCAATGCATTTTTATGCTCTTATTGTACAAAATAGATGAAAAGTTTCGATGGCATAGGTTTTGCAAAATAAACTTCTTTTTCAAAATGAAGTAATCCAACCTCAGGAGATAGTATGGCAAAAGACAAAATGACAATCGGGGAAATTTCCAAACCACGTTTCGAATTCCGTACGTTTGGGCAGGATTTTGAAGAACAGCATTACCGCATGGCCCGTTTGTCGGTGCCGGTACCGGAAAAAGTTTGGGAACGCAATTCCGAAGAAATCTATATTGTTTCGCGCACAAATAATATCAACAACACTAAAATCCGCGATGGCAAAATGGACATTAAAACTTTTGTGCAGGAAGTGGATGGTTTGGAACAGTGGAATCCGTTAATGAAAGCCGAATTTCCCATTTCAGCGGCCACGCTTAAAACAGAAGTGTATCCTGCCTTTCAGGTGGCCGTACCGGAATTCGAAAAAGAAATTTATACGCTGGATGAATTTTTAAGCATGATTAAAGTAAACCCCGATTTGCAGGCTGTGCGTGTAAAAAAACATCGCTTTGGCTACATGGTGAATGATACCATCTGCGAAGTGGCAGAAGTGCTGATTAACGGTGCGCTGGTTGTTAGTATAAATTCGGAATCCACTGAAATTGAAGACATCAAAAAGACCCTTTCCGATGTGGGGCTGGAAGGATACGAAAACATAAATTATTTGCAGGCCATTAAACGGGTCATCGGTATGATTGACAAACCCCTGGCAGATGAAACTATTTAGTAAAACGCGAGGATAATTTCCCCCAGGAAAAGGGAAGTTAAAGGGGTTGTAAAAACAAAAAGGCAACCAGTTTACCCTCTTTTTAAATTATATCGTGAGGCGGATTCGCCTAGCAGCAAAGGGGGAAAGGTTTATAAAAAAGGGAAAAAGATATGGCACAAGAAATCGAACGAAAATTCTTGGTAAAAGGGGATTTCAAACCCTTTGTTAAGCATTCCATGCGCATTGTTCAGGGCTATCTCTCATCTGTACCGGAACGCACTGTGCGGGTACGGATTAAAGGCGATAAGGGTTTTATTACAGTCAAGGGCATTGGCAACGAAAGCGGCGCCAGCCGGTTTGAGTGGGAAAAGGAAATTTCCAAAGAAGATGTAGAAAATCTGCTGAAAATTTGTGAACCGGGCGTTATCGACAAAACACGCTATTTGGTAGAAGTGGGAAAGCATACCTACGAAGTAGATGAATTTTATGGCGATAACGCAGGACTGATTGTGGCTGAAGTGGAACTGGAACAAGAAAACGAATCTTTTGAAAAACCGGAATGGCTGGGTGAAGAAGTAACCGGCGACGCTAAATATTACAATTCTATGCTGATGAAACACCCGTACACGAAATGGTAAAAATGTGCCGGGATGCCCTATACCAACAACCTGATAACTCAATAACTAAATCACGAAGCACTATATGTCAAAAATTATCAAAAGTACACTTCTGCTTCTAACTCTGATAGCCACGGTGCTGGCAAAGTATCCCGAGAAGCCGATAACTTTTATTGTGCACAGTAAACCGGGCAGCGCCATTGATATTACTACCCGGCGTTTAACACAGATTGCGGCCAAACACAGTTCCGCTACTTTTCTGGTCGAAAATAAAACAGGTGGTTCGGGAATTGTGGCTATGCGCGAGGTGCTCTCCCGTCAAGCGGACGGCTACACTGTTTTGGCCGTGACCAAATCGTTTATCTCTACAGCGCTCTTAACACAGGGTGGCGTACAGATGGATGATTTCGATTTTTTGGCTTGTGTGGTGATTGACCCGGAAGTGCTGATTACCAATCGGCATTCCAAAATCCGTACGCTCGAAGATATTATTTCGGACGCACTGGTCCAAAAAGGGCGTCAAAAATGGCTGGGACCGCTGGTGGGTGGTGTGGACCATTTAATGGCCCTGAAAACCTGGGACCATTTAGGGATTCACGGCGAATGGATTCCCTTTGAAGGCGGTTCGGATGCTCTGGCCGCTTTGATGGGTAAGCACGGCGCCGTATATGTGGGCAATCCCGTGGATGTGAAAGGCAGGCCGGACTTAATGGTAGCGGCGGTAGCTGCCAAATCACGTTTGTCGGAATTTCCAAAAGCGCCCACCTTTTCCGAAAAAGGCTTTGGTCTGGAAGATGAGGTCCTATGGCGCGGGTATGCCCTAAAAAAGGGAACCGACCCACAGGCAGTGATTTATTTAACCGATTTGTTTAAAAAAATTACACAGGACAGCAATTGGGTTCAGTTTATCCGTTCCACCTCTGCGCAGCCTGTTTTGCTGAGCCAAAAGCCCTTTACAGCGATGGTCCATAAAGACCAGGAGCAGGCTGTAACCTATTTACAAAAGGCCGGCATTTTGGCAAAAGGCGTTAACAAAACAGACTATTCAGGGCGTAATGGAATCGTAAGTTTGCTGGTTTTTATTATTTTGGCCGCTTCCTTCTTTTTCTTTAAACGGGAATGGTTTAAAGCCGAAATCTTAATCCCGCTCTTTTTGATTATTCTGTCCCTGTTTCTATACACACTAACCGGAGCGTTTCCTTCCGGGAAATTGTCTAAAACCGCAGGGCCGGCAGCAATGCCACGTTTATGGCTTTACGGCCTGATTTTTTTTAACGGCTGGCTTTTGGCTCAAAATATTAAAAATCCTCAGCAGGAAGAGGCCCGACCCAATGGCCGGCAGGCTTTAGGGCTGGTGGGTGTAATGCTGGTTTACCTAATATCCTTACCCTATTTGGGGTACTACATTTCAACCTTTATTTTTCTGATAGTCGGTTCCTACTTATTACGCTATCGTAAACACGCGCTTATTCTGGCCACGGCTGCCGGTTTTACAGCGCTGTCGTATTTGATTTTTAATCAGGTTTTGCAGGTACCGCTGCCGCTGGGAATTTGGGGCTAATATGGATATACTGACGCATTTACTAAGCGGGTTTTCCGAATTGATGCACTGGAGCCCTTTGCTGATTATTCTGGCCGGAGTGATGATGGGCATTCTGGTGGGTGTGCTGCCGGGTTTATCGCCCGCGATGGGTGTGGCGCTGTTGGTGCCTTTCAGTTATGGCATGTCACCGCTAAATGCTATGATTTTGCTCGTAGCACTGTACTCGGCTGCAAACTATGGTGGAACTATTACAGCCATTGCCATCAATACGCCGGGAACGCCCTCTGCCATTGTCTCCACCTTTGACGGCTATCCGCTTACCAAACAAGGGCAGCCCGGCCGAGCTCTGGGTGCTTCGGTAATGGCATCTACCGTGGGTGGTATCCTGGGCGCTTTAGTGCTGGTCTTTTTTTCCGCGCCATTGGCTAAGGCAGCACTGAGTTTTGGACCACCTGAATATTTTGCGCTTGCTATTTTTGGATTAACGATTATTTCATCCCTTTCCAAAGGGAACTACATAAAAGCTTTTATCGCCACCCTGCTGGGTTTGTTGCTGAATACGGTAGGCATGGACCCCTTTACCGGTTATCAGCGATTTACATTCGGAATGGCCGAGCTGGCTGACGGCTTCAGCTTTATTCCGGCGCTTATCGGTTTATTCGCTTTAAGCGAGATTTTTTTAAGCATTGAACAGGCGCCCAAAACACAAAAAGCGATAAAGAAAATTTCTGGGAAAATGCCTTCTCTTACAGAAATGTTTTCAATGAAACGGATCGTTTTGCAATCATCCGTGCTTGGAACGTTAATTGGCGTGGTGCCGGGCGCAGGCGCGACTATTGCAGCATTCATTGCTTACAACGAAGCCAAACGTGCCAGCAAAACACCTGAAAAATTTGGTAAAGGCGCATTAGAAGGTGTTGCCGCTTCCGGAGCGGCCACATCCGGCTCGGTGGGCGGGGCACTGGTACCTCTGCTTACGCTTGGAATTCCGGGTAGTGCGGCTACGGCTGTGCTTATCGGTGCGTTGATGCTGCACGGTTTAACGCCGGGGCCCGAATTATTCAAAGACAACGCCTCCATTGTATATGGGATTTTTGCCAGTTTATTCATCGCTTATTTTTTAATGCTTTTTCTTGGTATAATCGGTAATAAAATCTGGATAAAAATAATTTCCGCGCCCAGAGCCCTGCTCAATCCCGCTATTCTGGCCATTGCAGTGATTGGCAGTTACGCTGTGGGCAATTCCATGTTTGATGTCTGGTCCTGCCTGGGCTTTGGGCTGTTGGGTTGGCTGCTGCGACGCTACAACTTTCCTACTGCACCGGTCATTCTGGGACTAATTTTGGGCTTCCTGGCAGAAACCAATTTTCGCCGCGCACTGTTGATGGGCGATGCCAGTATCTTTTTTACCAGGACGGTAAGTTTAATTATGCTGATTTTGGCTGCATTTTCTCTGTTCTGGCCGCTTATTAATTCGTATATAAAAAAGCGAAAAACAAAAAAATAACAAACATAAACATTAAGGTGAAATCATGGCTGTTTTATTTAGAACCACAAAAGCGCTGGAAAATAGCATCGATGAATACTTGGATGACGTGAGTCAGGGAGTGCTTGTTTTTGTGCAGGCGGTAAAAAATTATATGAATGAAAATAAATCCAGTTTTGAAACGCATTTAAAAACCATTGATAAGCTGGAAGGCAAGGCAGACGATTTGCGCAGGAATATTGAAAACGACCTTTATCTCCATTCCCTTATTCCCGAACACCGTGGCGACGTATTGGGTCTGCTGGAAAGTATGGACGATGTGATTGACACGGCCAAAGAAACCCTGAACCAGTTTGACGTGGAACGACCTTTTATTCCGGACCAATTTAAGCCACGTTTTGTGGAATTGGCGGAGACCACCAGCAAAGCGGCGGAATCCGTTGTGCTGGCCACCAGAGCTTTTTTTAAAGAAGTAAAAATGGTGAAAGATCATCTGCATAAGGTCTATTTCTACGAAAAAGAGGCAGACAAGCAGAGCGACCAGATTAAACGGGACGTGTTCGCCAAAGACGATTTGGAATTATCTCAAAAATTTCATCTGCGTTATTTTGCCTTGCACATCGATACATTGGCGGATAATGCCGAGCGGGTGGCAGACCGCCTTTCCATTTACACGATTAAAAGAACCATTTAACTCAGAGACTGATTATGATATTTATCTTTTTAACAAGCGGGCTTTTTCTCGGTTGGTCTTTGGGTGCCAATGATGCGGCCAATGTGTTTGGAACTGCGGTGGGTACGCGTATGATTCGCTTTAAAACCGCAGCTATTATTGCCAGTGTATTTGTAATTATCGGTGCCGTAGTCGGTGGTGCCGGGGCAACCCACACCCTGGGGAAGCTTGGTGCGGTTAATGCCATTGCCGGTTCTTTTATTGTAGCTTTTGCAGCCGCTTTTACCGTGGCCTGGATGACCAAACTGAAGTTGCCTGTTTCCACCTCTCAGGCCATTGTGGGAGCTATTATTGGCTGGAACTTTTTTGCCGGCGCCGCTACCGATACCCATTCCCTAACCAAGATTGTTTCTACCTGGGTGCTCTGCCCGGTGTTATCCGCAGTTTTTGCTCTGCTGCTTTTTTACGCCTTTCGCAATGTGCTGGATAAACTGAATATTCACCTGTTATCAATGGATTCCTACACCCGTGCGGGATTGGTACTGGTAGGTGCTTTTGGAGCGTACAGTTTGGGCGCAAATAATATTGCCAATGTGATGGGAGTATTTGTACCGGTGGTTAGTTTTCCTACTTTGGATGTATTTGGTTTGTTTAGCCTGAATGCGGCGCAAATTCTCTTTTTTATCGGTGGATTGGCCATTGCCCTGGGTGTGTTTACCTATTCTTATAAAGTGATGGATACGGTCGGTGGCGGACTTTTTAAGTTGTCACCCGTGGCTGCTTTGATTGTTGTATTGTCGGAATCACTGGTTTTGTTTCTCTTTTCTTCGGAAGGTTTGGAAGCCTGGCTCATCAGTCATGGTTTGCCCAGCATCCCTTTGGTGCCCGTTTCAAGTTCCCAGGCGGTAGTAGGTGCGGTTATTGGCATCGGTATTGCCAAAGGAGGGCGTGGTATCCGTTTTAACGTTTTAGGTGAAATTGCTGCCGGTTGGGTAAGCACTCCCATAGCAGCGGGTATCTTAACCTTTGTTTCTCTGTTTATTTTCCAGAACGTATTTAATCAGCAGGTGAACAAAGAAATCAAATACAGTATTTCCGAACCGGTTATGGAATACCTGCAGTCTAAACAAATCGATACCCAAGCTCTGCAACCGTACAAAAACAAAGTATTCACCAATTCCATTCGCTTAAAAGATGAACTGGAAAAGACCGGCGTTATAAGCGAAGACCAGGCGCAGCTCATATTAGATGCTTCTCAAATCAGTTATTTATATATAGAACCGAAAAAGATAGCCACAGAATTGGATAAGAACTGGTTTTCACAGGAACAGTTAGAAGCCGTGCGAGCCCTGTCCGGTAAAACATTTGGGCATCACTGGGAATTGCAACAAGCCCTGCAAAAAAGTAGTGAAGTCTGGCGCTTCAAACCGGATAACAAAAAAAATAAGTTGTATAATAAAGATATTAAAACAAAATTAAACTTTCTATTTTCTACATTTCATATCGAAAACAAACCAATCAATAAAGAGGAGGCAAAATGAAGTCGTTTAAATGGCTGTTAACGCTTACGTTTCTGCTTAGCCTGGTTATATCTGCTTCGGCGCAGGACCAGATATCCAAAGGGGACACAGAGTGGGATAACGGAATCATTAAATTTAAGTCGGCAGACGGACAATTTATGACGCGTTTCGATGTGCGTATGTATATCAATGGTGCATATTTTTTCGAAAATAAAAATCATCTTAGCAACGGAACCCATCTGCGTAAGGGCCGCTTTGCCATGAAAACCAAATTGTGGAATATTTGGCGGGCTGAATGGGATATGGATATTGCAGAAGGTGTTGTGGAAGTGAAAGATATGTTTTTCAACTATGTGGGATTTCATAATGCCCACATTAAAGTAGGGCATTTTAAAGCGCCGGTGGGTTTAAACGAACTGACCAGCTCGCGTTTTTTAACGTTTGCCGAACGCGCTTATCCCATGCTGGCATTTAAAATTGGTCGTCGTACCGGTATTGAATATTCAAAATGGGGGAGCAACTGGAACTTCCGTGGCAATGTATTTGGTCAAACTATGGATACACGTAAAAATAAAACCGTGGATGAGACAGGCGGTGGTGTGGCAGCGCGTTTCGCCTACGCTCCTGTTTTCGCACAAAAATATAGGATACATCTTGGTTTAGCCGGAGCCTTTATAAATCCGGATGATAATAATAATGTTGTTGCTTACAATAGTGAGCCGGAAACTAAAATTGGAGATGTGGAAATTTTAGATACGGGGAATATCTTTGATGTGGACTATACGACCATGTTCGGTTTGGAAGGCGCTTTCAAATATAAAAATTTGTCCTTTCAGTCCGAATATATTCATAAAGGTTTAAAGCGTATGAATGGCGCAAAAGATGCCAGTTTTTCCGGTGGATATGCTTTTGTAAGCTATATTTTAACCGGAGAAGAACGACCCTGGGACGAAACGCAGGGTGAGTTTGGACAAATTATTCCAAAGAATAATGTCTCTGGCGCCTGGGAGGTGGCTGCCCGTTACAGCTATTTAGATTTGTCGGACACGAAAGCCGGCATTTTGGGAGGTATGGCCAATAATTACACTTTAGGGCTTAACTGGTATGCAAATGCCAACATGAAGATCATTTTAGATTACACCATTGTCCAGAATTCAGATAATGCAACCGGCGATGGTTTTATCGGTGGTGACCATTTTAGTGTTTTACATACAATGGCTGTGGTATTCTTTTAAAAAAGGGAGGAACAATGCAAATACTTAAATATTCAACTTTATCGCTTTTAATGATCGCCTTGTTTTGGGGCTGCAATCTGGATGACACCAGTGGTCCCGGGGCGGAGCAGGCAAAAACACCAAAATTATTCATAAATGAATTTATGGCCAGTAATGATGCTGCTACGGTGGACCCGGATGAAGACAGCAATGATGGGGACCCGTACGAAGATTGGTTCGAAATTTACAATGCCGATTCGGTAGCTGTGGATATTGGCGGTATGTGGGTAACAGATGATTTATCTAAACTGGATAATTATCAGATTCCAACTTCTGCTCCTGCCAAAACAACCATTCAGCCAGGCGGTTTTTTAGTAATTTGGGCCGACAAAGAAATGCAACAGGGTGTCAATCATGTAAATTTTGCTCTTTCGGGAGGGGGCGAAGCAATTGGTCTGATTTTGGCTGATGGAAGCACAATTGTGGATTCGTACACCTATGGCCCGCAACAAACCGATGTATCCTTTGGCCGCAATCCGGATGGCGGTGATACCTGGGAAACTATGGGTACAGCCACTCCGGGTGCTTCCAATTCCGGTGCACCGAGCAATGTGGCTCCGGTAATTAAAAATATCAGTGTAAGCCCGGATACGGTTTCGGCTAATACGCCCGTGGTGGTTTCGGCGGAAGTAACGGATGCTGATGATAATCTGGCTTCGGTTACCATAACCTACGGCCCTCAGGGCGCGATAACCCAAACCGCGAACATGACCCTTGCCAACACTCTGTATCAGGCAAATCTTGGTACATTTGATGATGGTACACGTGTATTCTTTTTTATAACTGCCAGTGATGATAAAGCGGAAACCGTTACATCCGACACACTTTCATTTGAAGTGGGGTATGTGGCACCGGTACTTTACATCAATGAATTTATGGCCAGTAATGATTCTGCCAATACCGATGAATTTGGAGAATATGAAGACTGGATTGAAATTTATAATCCGGGTACAGAAGCGGTTGATATTGGTGGTATGTACATTACGGATGATCTAACCAGTTTAACCACCTGGCAAATTCCGGACACGGCACCAGATTCGACCACGATTCAACCCGGAGGGTATCTTGTGCTATGGGCGGATAAACAATCGGAACAAGGCATTTTACACGTGGAAATTAAATTGTCCGGCAGTGGAGAACAGATCGGGCTGACCGCACCAAACGGTACAACGGTTCTGGATTCATTAACATATGATGCTGACACTATGGGTGCTATTGGATATGGATTGGATACGGATAAATCCTGTGCCCGTCAGCCGGATGCCAGTGATAACTGGGTGGTGGACGAGACGCCAACACCGGGCGCGTCCAATAATTAAAAACTGAGGAAATGCGCTATATGCAATTTTACTGGCCGGTTTTTTTTCTCCTTATTTTGGGCGGTTGTACCTTAAACGATACAACCGGCCCGGGTGTGGAGCCCGGAGGCATTACGGAAATCACCTCTATGCGTATAGAAGTGGCGGAACCTTCGGGCCTGAGCCTGCATGTTAATGGGAAAAGTTTGTGGGTGGTCAGTGACCAAACCGCTCGTGTGTACCAAATGGCGCTAGACGGCCGGACGCTTAAAACACTTTTGTACGAAGGACAGGATTTGGAAGGCGTTTGCCAGTCTAAAACGGATTTAACCATTTGGGTAGCGGAAGAACGCAAACGGGAAATTGTGCAACTGGATTCCACTGGACAGGAGTTGGCACGATTTAAAGTGGCCGTGGAAAACCGTAGTGAAAATAGCGGATTGGAGGGTCTGGCCCTGCATCCGCTTTTCAATACCACGTTTGTGTTGAACGAAAAAAATCCGGCCTTGTTTGTGCATCTTGCGGATAGAGGAATTATTCAATCCAGCCGGCCGGTAAAATATGTAAAGGATTGTTCCGGCCTGTCCATTGAAGCGGCAGGCCGGTTTTTTTGGCTGGTCAGCGATGAATCACGCCGCATCGTTAAATGCGATTCCACCGGAGCCCAGCTCAGCTCCTATCCGATTGATGTGGATAAAGCGGAAGGTATTGCGGTGAGCACAACAGATAGTTTGATTTATGTGGTAAGCGATTCGGAGCAGAAGCTGCATATTTTTAAAATGCCTTAGCGCCTTACTTTTTCTTTTTAAGCAACTGTTCCATATCGATATAATCAAGCGGTTTGCTAAAATAATAGCCCTGGTAGGTGTAACAATTATGTTTCATTAAAAAGGATAAATGTTCTTTTTCTTCCACTCCTTCGGCAATCACTTCCTTTTTTAAATTTTGTCCCATTACAATGATAGCTTTAACCAGATCACGGTTTTTAGTACTGGTTAGTGATTGCTGGATAAAGGTTTTGTCGATCTTGATGACAGAAGCCGGAATTTTCTGCAGATAGCTTAAAGAGGCGAATCCCACACCAAAATCATCTATAGCCAGGCGGAAACCCATTTCAGCTAAAATATATAAATTCTTAAAGGCAATGGCACTGTCTTTAATAATACCTGTTTCAGTGATTTCTATTTGAACTTGCCTGGGTGATAATAAAGCTTTTAGAACAGCCTGTTCCAGTTCCGACACAATTTGTGGTGTATCCAATTGCTTGGCAGAAAGGTTGATTGAAATATAAAAGGTTCCTTCTGGATGTAATTTGTTTAATAATTTAAAATCGGATAAACTTTTTTGAAAAATCCAATCACCAAAATGCTGGATTAAATTGCTTTCTTCAGCAATGGGGATAAATAAATCTGGTGGGATATTGCCATGAATGGGGTGATTCCAGCGCAATAAGGCTTCGGAACCAACAATCGAAAAATCACTATTTTGTTTATTGGCAAAAATAGGTTGATAAACCATTTTAAATTGGTTTGAAAAATCTTTTTTATTGATCAATTCTTTGAGACCTTTAACAATTTTGAGTCGGTCCTTTGAAGTTTGAGTTAAGTCTTTAGAAAAGAATTTATAATTATTTTTGGAATTACGTTTGGCCTCATACATGGCCATATCTGCGTTAGATACAATTGTTTCGCGTTCATTTCCATCTTTAGGAAAGAGTCCGATACCGATGCTTAAGGTAACATAGGTAATGGAATGTTCATTTATCTGGTAAGGTCGGGATATTTCTTTAATTAATTTTTCGGCCACCATGCCAGCATCAATATCCTGTTTTAAGTTTCGTAACAGAACAGTAAATTCATCACCTCCAAGGCGAAAAATACTATCGGATTGGCGCAGACAAGAGGCAATACGTGCAGATACTTCTCTTAAAAGTAAATCTCCCACATCGTGTCCCAAAGAATCATTAACCAGTTTAAAATTATCCAGGTCACAAAAAAGAATACCGGCAATTTGCTCGCTGGGCCAGCGGACTGATTCGGAAATAAGCTGATCAAGTTGTTGATTAAAGGCGTCACGATTCATCAGGCCGGTAAGCTTGTCATGAAAGGCAAGGTATTTTAATTCCTGCTGTGATAGGATAACGGCAGTCATATTGGATCCAAAAAAGGCCATGTGTGAAACAGTTTGATCACCATTTAAGAATAAAGGCTGAAAAGTACGTTTAAAGAAGAGAGTTTTATTGGCATCCGGCAGAATTAATTTTTCGGTAAAACGGACCGCTTGTTTTTTTTGTAAGGCTGTGTCAAAAGCCTCTTTCCGTTTTTCTAGAACATTATTTTTAATATTTAAGACATTCAAATAATAATGATCATCGTGTCCAATAAACTGGTTGCGATCTAATCCATTTGTAAAAAATTGACGATTAAGAAATGAAAAGTTACGATCAAGATCATACAAAGCAATTTCCATAGGCATTTCTTCGTAAGCGTGTTTAAGTATTTTTAGCTCTTTATCAATACGATGGGTGAATAAATTCCATATCCGCTTCAACAAGTTTCGAGGTCTCCGTGCTTAATGTATTAGATCTGATTTACCTATAATCGTTGAAAGTAATTAAAAATTTAGCTTAAACTTATTTTTCTTTTGTAAAAATTTATTTTGCCTTAAATTCTAAAGATTCAAATCATAAAAAAACAATTGAAAGGAAAATAGAATGAAAAAAATTTTGGTACTCGGAGCAGGTAAAAGCAGCCCGTACCTCATTTCGTATCTGCTGGATCAGGCCGAAAAATATGATTGGTTCGTAACAGTAGCTGATATGGATATAAACCTGGCCAAAAGTCGCTTACGTGGCAGTTCTCGGGGAGCCGCGATAAAGTTTGACGTCAATGATTCGGATATACGTTCGGCTCAAATTGAAAAGGCGGATGTGGTGGTTAATATGCTGGCGCCACGATTTCAACATTTGGTAGCTTTGACCTGTGTTCGAAAGGGTAAACATATGATTTCCGTTTCGTACGAAGATCGCCGGATGCGAGAACTGGCACCCGATGCCGAACGCAAAGGGGTGTTGATGTTGACGGAAATCGGTTTGGATCCCGGTATCGACCATATGTCTGCCACTCAGATGATTCATAAAATTCGCTCTAAGGGCGGTTTGATTAAAAGCTTTGAATCGTATGGGGGGGGATTACCTGCGCCGGATACCCTGAGCAATCCCATGAAATATGTAATTAGCTGGAATCCGCGAAATGTAGTGATGGCCGGTGAAAGCGGTGCCCAGTATCTGAAAGATGGTAAAATCAAAATTATTCCGTATCATAATGTTTTCCAGAGCACCTGGCCCATGGAAGTGCCCGGCATTGGCTTAATGGAAGTGTACCCGAACCGCGATTCTCTCGGTTACCGGGATAAGTATGGTTTTACCGATGCTGATACGGTAATCCGCGGTACCATTCGCTTTCCGGGCTGGTGCGAAACCTGGGCTCAGATTCAGCGATTAGGATTGCCGAATGAAATGCTGCGCATCCCGGATTTGGAAAATACGACGTATGCGCAATTAACCGAAATGCTGCTTCCACCTTCCGATGGCTCGGAAGCGAGTGTGGACCAGCGTGTGGCTCGCTTTTTGGGAATCAACCCAACTGGAGCGATCATGGAAAAAATGCGCTGGTTAGGGCTGTTTTCCAATGAAAAAATCGGCGTTAAAGTGGAAACTGCTGCCGAAGTAATGACCCATTTGCTCAGTGATAAATTGCGCCTGCACGATGACGCCCATGACATGGTGATTTTAATGCACAAAATGATTGCCGAATATCCGGATGAAAACAACCGTAAAGAAGAAATTACATCCACAATGATTCATTATGGAGAAAAGGCCGGTTTTACCTCTATGGCTAAATCCGTTGGCCTGCCGGCTGCCCTCGTAGCCAAACTGTTGTTGTTGGATAAACTTCCGCTTTCCGGCTGTCATATTCCCACACATCCGATGATTTATGAACCGGTTATGAAGGAATTAGAAGTCGAAGGGTTCGCCTTTAGCGAACAAGTGAAGCAACTTTAGCGCAAAAGTTAAATGGTTCCATTCTTAAACAGGGTGGAACCATTTTTTTAGGTATGTATCCAGAGATTTCAATTTTCATTCCATTCTGCTTTTTCATATATTGTTGATACCCATATAACAATACCTTACAGGATATATTATGATACTGCACCGAAATTTAATTGTATTTATTCTATTATATTCGTCTATTTTATTAGCTCAGAAATTACACGTTAGCGCCCCCCAAACGCAGGGTTTCGATCCTGTTAGGCTGCAACAGGTGGATGCCGTTATTAACTCCGCTATTGCTGCGCATGATATTCCCGGAGCCGTACTGCTTGTCAGCCGGAACGATCAGGTTGTTTACCGAAAGGCCTACGGCTATAAAGAACTGATTCCTGTAAAAAAGAAGATGACTGCAGAAACGGTTTTTGATCTGGCCTCACTTACCAAGCCCATTGCCACAGCCACCTCCGCAATGATTTTGGTTGATCGTGGTCAGTTACGATTGCTGGACAAAGTGAAAAACTTCTTCCCGGATTTTATTCCCTGGGTAGATGATTCTACCCATGTCCAAACCGATATCCGTATTATTCATTTAATGACTCATACTTCCGGCCTGCCGCCCTATGCACCGGTGAACGAATTGAAAAAAAAATACGGCGCACCCAATCCGGATTCGCTGCTGGCCTATATTGCGCGAGTTCCCAGACACCACGCGCCGGGAACCTATTTTAAATACAGTTGTCTAAATTTTATTACGCTGCAGCGCATTGTGGAAAAGGTGAGCGGACAAAGCCTTAAAACCTTTTCTCAGGAAAATATTTTTACGCCTCTGCATATGGAAAAAACAGAAATGCAGCCGCAGGGGGCAATTGCGCAAAGTTGTGCCGCTACACAGCTGCAACCGGACGGGCAGCCGCTCATCGGCACGGTGCACGATCCGTTGGCACGGGTAATGATGGGCTGTATCTCCGGTAATGCGGGCTTGTTTTCCAACGTGGACGATATGGCTCTGTTCGGCTCCATGATGCTAAATGGTGGTGCCTGGAACGGCGTACGTATTTTAAGCCCTGCTGCCGTAAAAACCATGACAGCCATTCCCAAAGGGTTTGAAAAATTTGGTCGTGGCCTGGGTTGGGATTTGGCCTCCGCATATAGCTCCAACAAAGGCGATCTGTTTTCGGCATGTGCATACGGACATACAGGATACACAGGTACCTCCATGGTGATAGATCCGGCAACGCATACGGTAGTTATTTTACTGACGAACCGGGTACATCCCTATGACAAGGGCCATGTGGTGCGCTTACGTAGTTTAGTGGCCAATGTGGTGGCCGGCGCTATTGTAAGATAATTTAACAGGCAGGACAAAAGATGATTAAACTTTATGGTATTCCCAACTGACAGCAAATTCGTAAAACCCGTGCGGTTTTTGAAGCCAACAATGTTGACTACGAATTCATCAATTTTAAAAAGACTCCGGTAGGTGAAGATTTTTTACGGGATGTGGTGCATCAGCTCGGTTTGGATGTGGTGGTAAACAGTAAAGGTGCCACCTACCGCAAACTGAAGCTGAAAGAAAAAAATCTGAATGAGGATGAACTGTTTCAGGTATTGCTGCAGGAACAGGGTATGATCAAACGCCCGCTCATCGAAAAGAACGGACGTTTTTGGATTGGATTTGACGAACCGGGTATTTTAAACTTTATTGATTCCTAACAAAAATAAGGGGAAGAAAAGATGGGCGCTTTAACAGCAGTGATACTGGGCGGAGGTCAGGGAACACGGTTAGACCCCTTAACACGGCATAGAGCAAAACCGGCCGTACCGATTGGTGGTAAATTCCGATTAATCGATATCCCAATCAGTAATTGTCTGCATTCCAATGTACGCCATATTTTTGTACTGACTCAGTTCAATACCGAATCTCTCCACCGACACATTACCAATACTTACCGATTCGATACCTTTAGTAAGGGCTATGTGCGTATCCTCGCCGCTCAGCAAACCGCGGAAAGTCAGGACTGGTACCAGGGAACAGCAGACGCTGTTCGTAAGAATCTGCGCTATCTGAAACATGCCGATGATCATATCATAATTCTTTCCGGAGATCATTTATATCGTATGGATTATCAAAACTTTTTTGAACACCATCTCAATCAAAAAGCGGATATATCCATTGCAGTTAAGCCAATTTATACTCACGAAGCGTCTGAGTTCGGTGTTTTAAAAACTGATAAGCACGGTACCATCACGGATTTTTTTGAAAAACCGAACGACCCTGAAACGCTTGACAAATATAAAATTGATAATGAAACATTTAAAACATTTAACTTAGATGCTTCCGGTCGAACCCATGTAGCTTCTATGGGGATCTATATCTTCAAAAAAGAAGCTCTGTTTGATTTATTAGAAAGTACGGATTTTGAAGATTTTGGCAGGGAAGTGATTCCGAGCAGTTTAAAAACAAGTAAAGTTTCAGCCTATTTCTTTGACGGCTATTGGGAAGATATTGGTACCATGCGCGCCTTTTTTGACGCCCACTTTGAGCTAACCAAGCCGGTGCCCCGGTTCAATTTTTACGATGAAAAATTCCCTTTTTTCACTAACCCGCGATTTCTGCCACCATCCAAAATCTACAACTGTCAGATTAATCAGTCCATCATTTCCGAAGGTTCCATTTTGCTCGGTTCCATAATTGAAAACTCAGTTGTGGGGATTCGCTCATTTATTGATGAAGGTACTTTTGTCCAACGCTCGATTATTATGGGAAATACGCTTTATGAATCCGTAGAGCAGCGGAACAGTCGCACAGAAAATGATCCGCCGAATTTAGGTATTGGGCACAATTGTATCATCCGTAATGCTATTGTAGATTTGGATGCACGGATAGGAAATAATGTGCAACTAGTCAATAAGGATAACAAAGACCACGAAGATGCCGAAAACTATACGATACGTGATGGCATTATTATCATTCCCAAGGGTGCAATAATACCGGATAATATGAGTATATAATATTTCATGAGCAGGAAGCACGTTCTTTTTAAATGCGTATCCCATCCTCCGCAGACACCGGCATTCGGACAACAGGCGGAACTGGAACTTGGCGCAAAGGATATTAAAGCCATAAAAGTGCAAACGGTTTTTGGTCTGGTTGACTTTCCGGATTTAAAACTGGTCATATCTAAAAGTATTGAATTGCAACGGCAATTAAGTGCCCATTTAGCGGAAACAGGTTGTTACGGATTTATATGGAGCGGAGAGCACTTACCCGACCTGCAGTTTATTCTTTCCACTTCACCCTTTTTTGAGAGTTGTTTTATTTTCCAGCGAAGTACGGACCCTCCGCCGGAACTGACGTCTTCCGGGTTTTCCATGATGCAAAAAGAAACCGAAGTGTACAACTGGCATGTGTTTCGTTTTGGCAGTTTGGTCTATACTCTTCAGCAGCTTTGCCGTATCCGTGAATGGGTTCCTAACGAAATCGAACTGGATCGCCAATTCCGCCGCTTTCGCCAATCCCTTGTAGCGCCTGGTTCCGACAAATATCCGCTTTTAAAAAAAACCTGGCCCGAAGTACAGCCTTTCCATTTGAATGGCATTTTGAATTACCTGCAAGCTGTCAGCCCCGGCCCCATAGAGCTTTGGAATGCACCGGAGTCCGTGCAAAATATTCTTAGCGCCTCTTCCGGAGGTGAGCTATATTTCGTGGAATTCCCGGATGTACAATCATTACCGAATCACCTGTATGCTGCCATCAGGGAAAAACGACTCCCCGAATTCCAGACAGCTTTAAGCGGATTGCTTTCCGGTTTGCGCATGCTGCTGCTATCCAATGGAGAGCAACAAGCCGATTTGTTTATGGACCGGATAGAGCAATCCTTTTTAACCTACTGGGAACAACAAAAACCCCGGCTCGAAGCAGCTGGTCTACCCATTAAAATGCAAAAGGGATTTGCCGCCGCCCGGTTTTTAATTGAACAAAAAGTTGTCAGTGAATCGCAGCCGGTGCTGGATTTTTTAAGGACGGCTCTCATGCGTACGGTTCAGAAGCCGGGTCGTAAAGCGGATGGAAATGATTTTAGTGCCCGCCTACAAACCACGTTAAACGAATTGCTGCGTTTTGCAATTCTGCTCGATAAAATTCAACCGCTGCTCTTGCCGGAGAAAACGCGTTGGAATTACGAGAGACTTTCTGTAGAAAATCAGAGTACCGCCGCTCTCTTTTTCCCATTATCCCCCTATCCAGGTCAAAACTGGAAACGGGGGCAATATATCAACATTCTGTTTGAAAATCCCTTGCCGGACTGGCCGGATGAGCATATAATTTGGCATGACGAAATAGCGTTGCACGGTCCGTTCTATAATAAATTAGGAGGCTACGGGCAGGCGCTATTCAACCATTTGTATGCGCGCGAGCTTAAACAGGAAGCCGTACACTTGTTTTATGCCTGGGTGCAAATATATGAATTTTTAAATGAACGGATAGAAACAGCAGGGGATGGGTTTCGAATTGCACTGATTTTTCCCTATATTCTGCCGTATCATCAGGCCGGTTCAAAGGAATGCCCGTTAAAACGGATAGTTCTTGAATGGATAGAATTAGAACACATACCATATGAAACAGACCAGGTGTTCGAATGGGAAGACCAACCAGAAGATACGGAAATTAGCAGCATATTAATTGTAAAAAAGCAAATAAATGAATCTTTATGAGCACTAACAAAAGAGTAGGTAAATAGCATGAAACACAGTAGTTGGATAGTTTTATTTTTTGCGCTTCCACTTTTGGCGCAAAGCAACTGGAATGCCGTAACCGTATCCGATACGGTAGTGCAGTTTGGCGAAGCAACCTGTTACACGCAGCACGAAAAAACCCTCGTCCTGCAGAACAATCTTTCACGGCCGATTCAGGTGGAAAGCGCGACCTTTGAAGAAAGTGAATTTTCGACCGACCTGACCCAAGGCACTTTGCCGGCTCATGGCAGCCGGAATTTTCACATCTATTTTGAAAGCGGCCAGAATGTGGATTATTCCGATTTTTTACGTATCGACGTGGATGCCGGTAACCACCCGTTGATTGTGGAAACTTCAGCAAAAGGCATTTATGAAGATACTTACTACGACGCTACACAAAATTTATGGGGAGCCGACTTAAAAGAGGCTTTGCACAATACCATAAAGGGTCATACCGAATATGATTACGGGGATTTGTGGAATATTCTCAGCGATACGGATGAAGACCCGGATAATACAAATAATGTAATATTGCTTTACACAGGTTGGTCATACGCCAAATCGAATCATGGCGGAAACTCCAGCGAGTGGAATAGGGAGCATGTGTGGGCTAAATCCCACGGTGATTTTGGTACCAGTGCACCAGCCGGAACCGATGTACATCATATTCGTCCAACCGACGTAACAGTCAACAGCAAGCGGGGTAATCTGGATTTTGATAATGGTGGCACGCTGTACACTGATGGAGACGGCCCCACCGAATGCCGCTATGATGATGATTCCTGGGAGCCGCGCGATGCGGTTAAAGGAGATGTGGCACGCATGATGTATTACATGGTTGTGCGTTACGAAGGGGACGATACGTCTTACGATTTGGAATTGGTGGACTATACGCCCTCCACAAACAGCAAGGAACCGTTGTTCGGCAAAGAATCCACCTTGTATGAATGGCACCAAAGCGATCCTGTGGACGACTGGGAACGCCGCAGAAACGATCGGATTTATACCAACTGGCAGCACAACCGCAATCCTTTTATTGACCATCCGGAATTTGCCGCACGTATGCCTTCCATAAGTCTGGTAGAACTTACCAACGCGCCCGAAATTGCCGTGGCGCCCGAACAAGCCGAAATGGATACTCTGGGCTATGGGACTACTGCTGTTTACTCCATTGCCATTATGAATACGGGAAACACAGAACTAAATGTTACACAAATCGAATCTACCAATCCGGAATTTTTAGTCAGTCCGCAAAGTATGACGCTTGCTTCCGAAACCTATGAGTATGCGCGAGTCCAGTTTACGGCTCCCGGTTCAGAAGGAGAACATACCACCACCATCCGAGTTCATAATAATGATTCAGACGAAAGCATCGTAGAAGTGGCGCTTTCGGTTTATGTATCCGAAACCGTAAGTGTGGTGAGCGCCCCGGTAGCGCCCCATCAGTTTATGCTGGAACAAAATTATCCTAATCCCTTCAACCCCTCAACCACCATCCATTATCGCTTATCAGAGGTTTGCGAAACGGAATTAACGGTTTACAACATGTTGGGGCAGAAAATACGCACGCTGGTACATGGCCGCGAAAACGCAGGCAGTCACACGGTTCGTTTTAATGCAGCCGGTTTACCGAGCGGTATCTATGTGTATCGGTTACAGGCCGGTGACCGGGATCAGATTCGAAAAATGATTTTAATGAGGTAGATATGAAAACGCTCCGAACCATCATTCTTTTTGTATTCTTAGCGCAAATTCTATTTGCAGCGCGGATAGATACACTGCAGGTGTTCAGTACTAGCATGCAAAAAGAAATCAAAGCGCTGGTTGTGTCGCCGCAGGCGGCCGGAGATTCGGCATTGCTACCCGTGGTTTATTTGCTGCATGGTTACAGCGGGCATTTTTCCGACTGGGCCAAACACATGGATCTGGGCACGCTGGCGGATCGTTATCATCTGTTTTTGGTGTGCCCGGAGGGCGCTTACAACAGTTGGTATTTTGACAGTCCGGTAGATAAAAATTTTCAATATGAAACTCACATTATTAAAGAATTATTGCCCTATGTACAGCAGCGCTATACTGTTCAAAAAAATAGAAACGGACGCGCCATAACCGGTTTGAGTATGGGCGGACACGGAGCGCTCTATCTGGCAATCCGGCATAGCGATTTGTTTGCAGCAGTTGGCAGTATGAGTGGTGTAGTGGATTTACTCTATTCCACCAAACGGTGGGAGATTGCTAAAAAACTGGGTAGTTACGAAGGCTATCCGCAGCGCTGGGAAAGTCGTTCCGTTACCAATATGGTAGATCGCATTGCATCAGCTGATGTAAAGCTGTTCCTGGATTGCGGCGTGGATGATCCGTTTATTGGGATTAATCGTACATTCCACCAAAAATTACTTAAAGCAAAGGTAGCGCATACCTACATAGAACGGCCCGGTGGACACAGCTGGAGCTACTGGACCAATGCCCTGGAATACCATTTATTATTTTTTTCCAGACAATTAAAGTGGTAGCAGTGACAGGTGCCATGCTTGACTTTATTTGCAAAATCACTTAGTTTCATTCGTTCCATTCAAAGCGGCAATTCATACTAACTCAATCACCTGTTAAATTTTAACGAGGAGGCACTATGCTAAAAAAACTAACAGTAACGGCTTTAACGCTGGTATTCTCTGCATCTATGGTTTTTGGATCAGGGTTTTCCATCTACGAGCAGGGAGCCAAAGCAACCGCCATGTCTGGCGCATTTGCGGCTCAGGCCAATGATGTTACGGCGATCTTTTACAACCCTGCCGGTATCACTGCTTTAAATGGCTTTCAGGTTGGCTTTGGTGTGGATATCATAATGCCGCATGCCAATTTTACCGGACCTACCTCAACCGACCCTAACTTGTACACTGCAGCAGATGATCAAACCTTTACACCGGTCACCTTTTACACCACGTATCAGATTAATGATAAAATGAATGTTGGATTTGGCTTTTTTACACCATTTGGCTTGGGCTCTACCTGGGATGATAACTGGGCTGGCCGATATCTCGCCACAAATACACAGGTTCAAACCTTTTTCTTAAATCCGGTTTTTGCTTACAAAGTAATGGATAATTTTTCCGTGGCCATTGGTTTTAATTACGCCATTGGCAGTGTAACCATGGAAAAAATGATTAACTTTCCGGTGAATAACAGTGATGTTCATTCCAAGCTGGCTGCCGACGGTAATGGTATGGGCTGGAACATTGGTTTACAGTACAAACCCACCGAAGAAATGAGCATTGGTTTTGCCTATCGTAGTAATGTTATGTTAAAATTTAAAGATGGGGATGCCACCTTTGATTTACCCGTTGACGAAACGGATCCTTTGTACCCGATTATGCGTTCGACCTTTCCCAATACCAAAGGCAGCGCAGATCTCGAATTACCTACACTTATGACCTTTGGCGTTTCCTATGATTTCACCGATCAGTTGACTGCCGAATTTGATTATGTGGTAACCGGCTGGGAATCATACGATAAACTAACCGTGACCTTTGACGATCCGGTTGGTGGTAGTACAGAGACCACAGCGGATAAAAATTATCAAAATTCAGCCAGTTTACGTCTCGGTCTGGAATATCGATTGAATGACCAATTAGCTTTACGCGGCGGTTACATGCGCGATAACCATGCGGTTCCCGATGAAGATGTGGAACCATCTTTGCCGGAAGGCGACCGCGATATTTATAATATCGGCTTTGGATATAAAATGGGCGCTATTACCATTGACGGATATTATATGCTGCTGATGCAAAAAGATCGTGTAATTACTAATTCCGTTCATGATTTCAATGGTACGTACAAAAGCGTAGGCAATTTATACGGTCTTAGTTTTGGCTATGCATTTTAATTGAGAAAAAAAGGAGATTTATAGATGAAACTAATCAATAGCTTAATAGCCGTTGGCATTATGGCTTTGCTGGTGTTAAGTGGTTGTACTTTAGAAGAACCGGCTGTAAAAAGTTCGGCCGATGTGCAACTGAATGAAGCCACCACTCAAATGTTTGGCCAGTACGTGGCCTTGGGTAACAGTCTGACCGCCGGTTATCAATCAGGCGCTTTAACTGAAAAATATCAAAAGAATAGTTTTGTAAAACAGATAGCCAATCAGGCAGGTGTGGGTGCAACTTTTGCGCAACCGCTGATTGCATATCCGGGCTTAGGCTCCTATACAGCGGACGGCGCCGGTATTATGGAATTGCAGGGTTTTGATGCTACAGGTAATCCGGTTATCAATCCGGTTCCCTATGCGGCTACCAGTTTTAATCCGGCCATGCCTTATACTTCTACGGATATTATGAGCTATGCGGCACCCTACAACAATCTCGGTATTCCGGGTATTGTGTTAGGGGATTTGGACAGCGCTGTTACGGCCGCAGAAAGCTATAGCCATAGCGGCCTTGTTGATCCTATTCTAAGAAATCCGGCCTTTGGCAATACCAATCCGATTCAGCAGGCATTGATGTTGCAGCCTACTTTTGTCAGCGTTTGGATTGGTAATAATGATGTGCTCGGTTATGCCACCAGTGGTGGTACCAGCCCGGCTGCGCCAACCGATGCTGCTATTTTCCAACTCTTGTACACAAACATGTTAAACAAGGTAACCAGCGGTGGACAGGGCGCCAAAGCAGTGGTAGCCAATATTCCGGATGTTACCAGCATTCCTTTTTTTACTACCATCGGTCCTAAAATAGCTGCTTCCTTACTTGCCAATAATATTCCGTATCCGGTAGCGTACGAAAAAACAACGGATAATCTGGCAACAGGCGTGGCAACAGGTCAGGCCACAACCGATGACTTGCTGGCCGGAAATACGTTGGTAACTTTGGTAGCTTCTTCCTATGCCGGTTTAATTGGTCAGCCAACAGGCGCCTGGTATCGCTATGTAGCCGGTAAAGCAGGCATTCCGGTAAGTGTATTACTCTCTACCATGCCGGCTGTGGATACGACCCAGGCCTTTGGTTTGGATCCGCGCAATCCGCTACCCAATGCGCTTGTGTTAGATCCGGATGAAATCGCTATTGCGCAACAGGCCACATCAGATTTCAATACGGCTATTGCCTCCGTTGCAGGCCAGTTTGATGTCCCTGTTGTTGATATGAACGCTTTTATGAAAGACCTGGCTGATGGTTATACCGTAGCAGGTGTGGATTTTAACGCATCCTATATTACGGGCGGCGTTTTTAGTTTAGACGGTGTGCATCCTAATAATGTGGGGTATGCTTTAGTCGCTAATCAATTTATCGATGTGATCAATGCGAAATATAGTACAAATATGCCGCGTGTGGATGTAATGAAGTTTATGAAAGATTTGCAAACTGCAAGCATGAGTAAACGGGCGGTTAATAAAACTAACGCCTTTGCGCGCATCCCGGAACTCTTTGGCGGGAAAATTCTTCGTTAGAAGTGTAAAAAAAATGAATAAAAAGGCAGAGGTGATGAATCTCTGCCTTTTTTTTTGCGTATAGGTATAAAATCTGTATTGCGTACAAGCAGCCAAAAAAAGTATATTAGCCCATAATTAAAATGCCTGTTAACAGGAGGCCGCATGTTAAAAAAAATAACCGTAGTAATTTTTATTCTATTACTATCTTTGGCTCAATCGTTTAGTTCCGGTTTTGCCATTTACGAACAAAATGCCAAAGCAACGGCACTGGGCGGCGCTCAGATAGCCGGAGTGCACAGTCCTTCGGCCATTTTTTACAATCCGGCCGGTCTGTCGGATGTGCAGGGTTTACAAATCAGCTTGGGTACAACAGTGATCAATACCAGCTTTGCTTTTACCGGACCGGAAACCGTGGACCCCTGGCATTATACCCGTGCTCAAGACGGGCAGTTTTTTCCTTCTCATTTTTATGCGGCATACAGCGTTAATGAATGGCTGGTAGCTGGAATCGGAGTGTACAGCCCCTTTGGTATGGGTTCTACCTGGGGAACGGATGATAATCCTTGGGTCGGCCGGGAACTTGGTACAAACACCCAATTACAAACGCTGTTTTATAATATGGTTATATCGTATCGTCTTATCGAAAACCTTTCTCTTGCAGTGGGTGTGATGTATGCACAGGCCAATGTTACCATGGATAAAAGTGTCTATTTTACGCCCCGGAATGTGTATGGCAATTCCTCTTTACAAGCGGATGGCGGTGGGTACGGTTTTAATTTAGGAATACAATTTCAGCCTCTGCAGGGAGTGCGTCTTGGGATAAATTATCGCAGTAATGTTTTACTGGATTTTAAAGACGGAACAGCGACCTTTCGTTTTCCTTCAACCAATGATGCGGTGATAGATCAGGAAATTGCCGGTTATTTCCCGGCTACAACAGGTGCAAGTTCTTCCATAAAATTACCGTATGTGTTTGGCGTCGGCCTAAGCTACGTCTTTACCGAAAATTTAAGGGCCGAAGCGGATTACGTGCTTACCGCCTGGAATTCCTACGATAAATTGACCATTGATTTTGATCAACCCGTAGCCGGTGAAACACAAAGCGAAGTTAAGCGAAACTATGAAGATTCCTACAGCCTGCGTTTTGGGCTGGAATATCAGGTGCAGCCGGATCTGGAAGTACGGGCCGGTTATGCCTGGGATCGGCATGCGGTTCCGGAAGCCTATGTGGAACCTTCCCTGCCCGAAGGGGACCGACATATCTATTCAGCAGGAATAGGTTATCGACTCTTTGGTTTGCAACTGGACGGGTTTTACCAGATCATTTTGCAGGAAGATCGCAAAATCACCCATTCGGCGCAGAATTTCAACGGGACGTATTCGGGATTGGCAACCGCTTACGGGATGAGCGTTGGTTATTCATTTTAATCAGGAAACGGTTTAGGAGTTTGTTATGAAGTATTTAAAATATAGTTTTATATTCATCATTTCCGGCCTGATCCTGTTAACAGGCTGTAACTTACAAGAGCCGGAAATTCGTGAAACCACTTTGAGTAACAATGAAAAGTTACTCTTCAGCCGCCTTATGGCTGTAGGCGATAATATTGTGGCCGGTTACCAAAATGCCGCTTTGACCGAAAAGCATCAAAAACGGGGATTTGTCGCCCTATTGGCCCAACAGGGTCAAACACCGGATTTTATGCAACCATTGCTTGGCTATCCCGGGCTGGGTTCCGAGTCCTATAGTGGCTATGGAACACTGGAATTGCGCTACCTTGATAATCCGAACACGCCCAATACAGTTAATCCGGATCCGCAAATTTATGCCGTACCGTTTGCAGACTACCCCGATTTTGATCCGGTTAGCATGCCTTACGTTTCCGAAGAGGTCATGACCTATCCGCTTCCGTATAATAATTTGGGTATTCCGGGTATTGTAATGGAAGATATTTTAAGCGGAAAGACGAAATTAAAAAGTAAAAGTCACAGCGGGATGATAGATTTGGTGCTGCGTAATTCCGCTAATCCACTGGGCGAACTGCCGGCTTTTCAGCAGGCAAAACTCTTTGTTCCCAGCCTGATGATTTGCTGGGCCGGGATGTATGATGTACTTGGTTACGCGCAGTATACGGGTAATGCTCAAATAAAACTGAGCGCTCCAACTTCGGCGGAACGGTTTCAGGAAAAATATGCTGCGTTAATGGATTCTTTACTGAGCACCAATGCCGTGGTTGTGGCCGGAAATGTACCGGATATTCTGGATATGCCGTATTTTAATTTAGTGCCTTCCGTGGTTATCGATACGGTTACCAATGCGCCCTATCTAAATGATCAGGGCAACCCGGTTCCTTTGCTGGGCGTGGAAGAAGGCAGCAGGGTACTGTTCCCCGGGAAGAATGCGGAAAAGGCCGGTTACGGAATACCGGAAGGTATTTTAAACGGAAACGGCCAGGATATTCCGGCAGATATGGTACTGGATACCAGTGAAATAGCTTTGGTAAGGGAGGCCATTGAAAATTATAATGCTATCATCGATACAGTTTGTTCTAACAGACATATTCCTGTTGTGGATATGTATTCCATGTTTAAAGAGTTAAAGACCGGCATTTCAGAATCGGGCATGGTGTTTACGGATGCATATATCAGCGGGGGCTTTTACAGCCTGGATGGCATCCACCCTTCGGACCTGGGAAACGCTTTAATTGCCAATGAATGGCTGCGCACTATTAATGATAGCTTTCGTGCTACGATTCCCTACGTAAATATACCTCAGCTTATGAGCGATTTGCAACCAATGAATACGGACACATTAACCACTAACCAATAACGGATTATTATGAAGTACTGGATATTAATCATACTCTTTTCAACCTCTCTTTTATGGGCCAATGACGGTTTAAAGGTGGGGGATTCGGCCCCGACCTTTTCGTTGCCGCAAGTGGGTGGCGATTATTTCTTTTTACGTGATGTCTCGGGACCAAAATTACGTAAGCCCTGGAAAAATAAAACCAAATACGTGGTAGTAATGAGTTTTTTTGCCACCTGGTGCGTACCCTGCCAAAAAGAAATTCCCCACCTGGAAGAGGTAAAAAAACAGTTAAAAGATGCGCCGGTTAAAATTATGCTGGTGGATGTGGGCGAAAAACCGGAGGTACTCGATCCCTATCTCGCTAAAAAGAAACCCAAGTTGCCTGTCCTGGCAGACAGATATCAGATGGTTTCGAAAAAATATAATGTAAAATCCTTGCCAACTATGGTGGTAATTGACAAGCAGGGCAATGTGCGCCGCTATAGCAAAGGCTTTAAAGACGATCCCGGCTTTTGTAAAGAATTGTTCGATTTTCTTAGCCGGCTTGCTGCAGAATAATGTAACTATCCCACCGTTTTTGCATCATTTATATAGATAATTTTTTAAATCAGCGGTTTCGGTGACAACCGGAACCGCATAAAATGAAAATGTTATAAAACTTATATTTAACAAGGAGGAACCTTGCAATGGCTGGGAAAGCAAAGTCCTACAAATTTAAAGCAGAAATTAATCAGCTATTGGATATTCTGGTACATTCCCTGTACACCAACCGGGAAATATTTATTCGCGAGTTGGTATCCAACGCATCGGACGCATTGGATAAACTGCGTTTCGAAATGACCCGTGGCACGGAGGTGGCGGATAAAAACCTGCCTTTGGAAATAAAGATAACGCTCGATAAAGATAAAAAAATGCTTACTATTCATGACACGGGTATTGGTATGACCGGTGAGGAAATTGTGAAAAATATCGGAACAATAGCTAAGTCGGGTTCCGCTGATTTCCTGCAAAAGCTGTCGGAAGAAGCTAAAGATAAAGATGTGTCCAACATCATTGGGAAATTTGGCGTGGGCTTCTATTCCGTATTCATGGTAGCCTCTGAGGTAAATATCACTAGCCGTTCCTTTCAACCGGATGCCAAACCGATTCGCTGGACATCCAGCGGTATGGGAAGTTTTAAACTGGAAGAGCTGGATGAACCCGTACAGCGCGGAACCTCCATCGAAATTCATTTAAAAGAAGATGCCGAAGAGTTTCTGGAAAAATATCGGGTAGAATCTACAATTAAAAAGCATTCCAATTTTATTTCTTTCCCCATCATGGTGGATGGTGAAAAAGTCAACACCGTAACCGCCTTATGGCGCGAACCGAAATCATCCATCAAAAAAGAACAGTACGATGAATTCTACAAATATTTAACCTACGACAGCGAACCGCCCATGGATACGATTCATGTTTCCATTGATGCGCCGGTGCAGTTTAACAGCCTGATGTTTATCCCCAAGCAAACCTTTGATATGTTTGGTATTTCCAAAGAAGACATCGGTTTGGACCTGTATGTGAAAGGCGTTCTTATTCAGCATAAAAATTCTGAGCTTCTGCCGGAATACCTCGGATTTATCAAAGGCATGGTAGATTCGCCGGATATTCCTCTGAACATCTCTCGTGAGACGCTCCAGGAAAACCGGGTAGTGATGAAAATTTCACAAACCTTAGTGAAACAGGTTTTGTCCTTTTTAACCAAGAAGGCCAAAGATGATCCGGAAGCGTATGCGGAATTCTGGAAAATACATGGTAAAATATTCAAACTCGGCTATTCGGATTACGCCAATATGGAAAAATTCGCCGACTTGCTGCGTTTTGATTCTTCCGCTTTGGAAGAAGAAGGGCAACTCACGTCTCTCGCCGAATATGTGGAACGGGCCAAAGAAGATCAAAAAGAAATTTACTACATAACCGGCGCCAGCCGGGAAGCGCTGCAAAGCGATCCCCATCTCGAAATTTTTAAACGCAAAGGTCTTGAAGTGCTCTATCTTTATGATCCGGTAGATGAGTTTGCCATGACTGGTGTGGTGAAATACAAATCGGATTACACCTTAACCGCTGTGGAACAAGCGGACTTATCTAAACTGGAGAAGTTTGAAGATTCCGAAGAAACAGAAAGTAAAGCCGAGGCCTTAAGTGACGGCGAAGAAAAAGTATTTAAAAAATTACTGAAAAAAATTCAGGATATTCTGGGTGACCGTGTTACCGAAGTGCGTGAATCCAAACGCCTGCACGACAGCGCTTCCTGCCTGGTGAGTCCCGATGGGGATATGACGTCGCAAATGCAGAAAATTTTGCACATCATGAACAAAGATACCTCAGTGCCCAAAAAAGTATTTGAGGTGAACAAGGACCATGCGTTGGTGCGCAATATGCTTAAAATTTACAAGAATGATCCCAAAGATCCTTTTATTACCGAAGCGGTGGAACAGTTGTACGAAAGCGCTTTGTTGTTGGAAGGGTATTTAACGGATCCGCATAAATTAGTAAACCGTATTCAGGACATTTTGCTTAAAAGCAGCCAGTGGCATCCCGCTCAGCAATAATGATCTACCGGGTTTAAATTTATCAGGGGCCGAAAATATTCGGCCCTTGGTGTTTAATACGAATCTAACCATTTTTTATTTTTTATTTCCTGCAATTTATCGTAAATTACCTGTCCAAATTTTTCAACAGGAGGCGTTATGCGTACATTGTTTATTCTTTTAATTTTTGCAGCTCAGATCCTTTTTGCTCAAACCATAGCCTATACCAGTTTCGAAGAAGCAACGGCAACCGGCACCAAATATACCGATACCGGTGATGCGGCTACGGATCATGCTTTAATAAATAATCCCGGCGAACCGGATGTGAATTTTGTATCCACTGGTGGGGAAATGGGTTTTTCATCCTATTATTACAACACGGAAAACGGCACCGGTTTAACCGATGGTGATTATGTAGGTGTATCCAATTATACGGGAGCTGTAGGTGCTTTTACAGATGGTAGTCAGGGTTTTCAGCTTTCCGATGTGGATGGCTATATGGTTGTTACCTTCGATTCTGTGGATGTCAGTGCCTATCCCTCGGTGCAGGTTTCGCTTGATTATTTTGTCAATGATGATTCCTGGGAAACAGATCCCATGGATTTTTTACGTATCTGGGTGGTTTTAGACGGGACGGAAGAAAAAGATATAGTAAATACCCAACCGGAAGATATTGACAATTTAGGTATTGAAGGGGCCTGGATGACAGCTAACGGTTTGTTTGCCGGGCATCAAAAGTTAACTTTAAAAATTGGTTTACAATCCAATGGCTCTTTTGAAGCCGTCTATTTTGATAATATTCAAATCGCTGTGGGCGGAAGCGCCAATATCGATCCGCAAATTGCAGATGTAGGACGCTCAACATTAGTGCCTGCGGCCACGGAAGATGTTACGGATACGGTGCGGGCTTATGACGAAAGCGCTGTGGCGAGTGTGGAATTCAATTATTCCGTGAATGATGGCGCAGTCACCACTCTGGCAATGACCGATTTGGGAATGGATTCGTTATATGTGGCAACTATTCCCGCCAGCGCTTATAATGACGGGGACCGGGTCGTTTTTTGGAGTACTGTTACCGATGATAGCGGCGCAGTAGTTTCCACAGATAAAGTCGGATTTTTTGCCGGCACCACACCGATTGCTTCGCTTAAACAATCGGCCGCCAATCAAACCCTTGCTTACGAAGGCTATTATGCCCGTACAACCGGCGTAGCTACTGTGGGCAGTGATGTGTTCAGTACAAGCAGCCTTTCTATCTATATTCAGGATGAAAATTATGGCGCCATTGCGGTTCATAAAAGCGGTGAAATAACAACCATAACCCAGGGAAATAGCTACACCATAACCGGAATGGTTAGCCAATACAACGGCCTGGCCCAGCTGCAGCCGGAAAATGTATTTACGGATGTTGTGGATAATGGCGCGGCTACCATGCCGGAAGCTTTTGCCACGGATCTGACCACTCTGCTCAGCGGTGCCGAGAGCTTTGAAGGTCTGCTGGTCAAAGTGACAGGAGCCGATACGGTATCCGACGGCAGCACCTGGCCCGAAGCGGGTAAGGACGCCAATATTACCATTACAGATGATGCGGGAGCTCACACCGTAACCCTGCGTGTGGATAAAGATACGGATATTGATGACAACAGTGAACCTACCTGGCCGCAAAATATCACTGGTATTTTCAGTCAGTATGATTATTCATCACCCTATACCGATGGGTACCAGCTTATTCCGCGTTCCATGGCAGATTTTGAAGATGCAACGGCCATTGATGATGATGCATCCCATATGCCGGTTACCCTCAAATTATACCAGGCCTACCCCAATCCCTTTAATCCTTCTACAACCATCCGTTTTGATGTACCGGCAAAACTGGCGGGGGATGCCGGGTTTGAATTAGCTGTATTCAATAATTTGGGTCAAAAAGTAAAAGTTTTATCTACACAGGCGCAGGCCGGATCCAATGTGGTTACCTGGAATGGGTTAAATGAACAGAATCAGTCCGTTTCCACTGGTATTTATTACGCTATCCTCAAAATAGCTGCTCATACCCAATCGGTTAAATTATTATTGTTAAAATAAATAGTTATTTAAAAGCAGGAGAGCCGCAAGGTTCTCCTGCTTTTATTACAGCGTAAACGTTCAGGAGCGCTTTTTATGAAACATGCGTTTGTTCTTCTTTTTTTACCCCTCATGCTAATGGCACAGGATCATCTGCTGATTACGGAAGTTCTGGCTCCACCGGATGCGGATGCGGGCAAGGCTTTTGTGGAAATTTACAATCCTACTCGCCAGAGCGTGGATTTAAGCGATTACTATCTCGCTAATTACAATTCGTACTACGAGCTGGTTAACGCAGTTTATTCACAAAATACCATTCATTTTTTAAGCCGTTTTCCATCCATGCAAATAGCTGCCGGCCAGGCCCTGGCCGTTGCTTTGCGTGGTTCGGAGTTTAGGGCGGGCTTTGGCCAGGCAGCCGATCTGGAAATTAACAGCAGCGATGCCGGCACAACGGATATGATAGCCGTTCAGGTGGGCAGCAATCCCAGCCTGGAAAATGCCCATGGTATGGTCGTTTTGTTTAAGTGGGATGGCCAGTCCGATTTGGTGCAGGATGTGGATTATCTGCCCTGGGGCGTGGTTATTTTTAAGTCGTACTGGATGGACAAAACCGGTGTCAGTATAGACGGACCGGATGCCAATTCGGATAACAGCAGCTATTTGGCGGATGTTGCTGTAAATCAGCAAAAGGCAACCACAACGCCATCGGACGGGCAAAGTCTACAACGGGACGGCCTGGCTGAAACTGCTGAGATACAAACGGGTGGTAACGGCATTACCGGCCATAATGAAGCGAGCGAAGACTGGACGCAAAGTTTTATTTCGGGCGCGCCCACACCCGGCGTGTACAGCGAAAATCCGGGCGATGGTACAGGTACGGTTCAGCTCAGTTCCAAATCGTTTCAGAATGGGGTAACAGCCGATCTATCCCTTGAACTCACAGGCAGCGCCGGCTTTACCCTTGCTTCCGTACAAATTACACTACCCGAAGAAGTAAGTTGGTCGCAATCTTCAGGTGATGTTACCCTGAGCGGAGATGGATTGCAGAATGCAACCATTTCAGTGGATGGTAATTCTATTCTACTGGAACAAACCGATTTAACGGATACGAAAACGGGAACGGTTTCTCTTTCCGGAATCACCATGCCCTCTACTAAGGGAACCTATGTGATTGGAATCCGCACGGCAGTAAGCGAAGGCGTACTGACGCCCATTCCCGAATCGCCCTCATTTTCTGTGTACGAAACCATGAGCATTGAAGAAGCGCGTAAACAACCGGTCGGTACGGAAGTTACTATACAGGGTGTGGTAACTATTGGTGCCGGTATACTGCGTACCGGTTTTACGGACGCTTATATTCAGGATGCTTCCGGTTATGGGCTGAATATTTATTATCCAAGTGGGCTGGATCCCCTGGTTGTGCGTGGTAATCAGCTTTTGTTAAAAGGGAACATTGATGAGTACCAGGGGAAAATAGAAATTACCAACTATACAGCTACTCTTTTAGATACCGGACAAACCGTTCCGGGTGTTCGAACCATTAAAACAGCAGAAGCTTCTTCTTTAACATATGATGGCTCGTTTGTTCGTGTTATCGGTTTTATTACAAATATCAGTTATGCCGGAGGCGGAACCACCGTCTATCTGGATGATGGAACCGGCGAAGCGGCGATACGTATTTGGGATACGGCGGGATTGGATCTTTCCGGTTTGGCAAAAAAAGATTTTATCAGCGCTTATGGAGTCATTAGTGGTTACCGTGGAACAGGGCAACTTCTTGTGGGTTATCAAAGTGATATTGGTACTCCGGAATATGACGGCACACCTGCTTATTTAAAAGTGGAGCCACATCCCTTTGTCCCGGACCGAGGCGAATCCATAAACATTCAAATTAGCGCAGGTGCTCAGAATACACACATAACCTTACGCATCTTCGATATGGGCGGGCGTTTGGTTACGACCCTTAAAGATGGCAATGGTCTGCCCTTACCGCTGGATTTTACCTGGAACGGTAGAGACGAATTAAATGAATATGTGCCTCTCGGTACCTATATCTGCCATCTCGAAATTATTGACAAAGATACGGGCAAACGTACCCTTAAAATAGCGCCCATTGTTATCGGAACGGTTTTAAAATAAATCTTACTTAAGGAAATCAGGATGATTGTTAAAAGATTTCTCATCATAACCCTTTTATTGGCAGCCGGATCACAGGCGGGCGTGTTTGACGCGCGTTACCCTTCGGCCCGTGCAACGGCCATGAGTGACGCGTTTGTAGCCGTTTCCAACGATGTCTGGGCTGCGTATTACAATCCGGCAGGATTGGCTCAGGTGCATAGCTACGGCATTGCCAGCGCTATGCAGCGTCCCTTTAATCAGACTTTTTTATCGAATATGTTTTTTGGGGCGAGTCTGCCTATTTCGGATCGCTTTGGAACCATGAGTGTTGCATTTGAGAATTACGGTGTGACTTATCAGGGCGAATCCCTTTCTTCGGAAATGACCGCTACCTTTTCACACGGATTTTATTTACTGAATGATATGCATTCCAGTTTATCTTTTGGCTATAATTTAAAATACTACTACTGGAATCTCGGCCAGTCTGTAAACGGGCTGAATTTAGGATCGGCAGGAACTTTGGGGGTAGATGTTGGTATGCAGGCCTCACTGTATGAACGAACCTATGTGGGCGTATATGTGTACAATATTAATGCGCCGAATTTGGGTTCCGAGGTCAGTCACGATTTACCCCAGCGAGTGGTGTTGGGAGCGGCCTACCGCCCGGTTAGCAATTTAATCACATCTATTTCTTTTGATAAAACCCTTGGATTTGATATGCAGATTCGCGGAGGCGTGGAATATCTGCCGTTGCGCTGGCTGGCTGTACGTCTGGGAGCAAGCACCGATCCCAACCGGATCTCCGCCGGGCTGGGTATTATGTACAAAGGCATTCACCTGGATTATTCTTTTAATAATCATCCGGTATTGCCAGAAACCCATAAATTCGGTTTAAGCTATGAATTTAGTTTATGAGTATGAACAGGGATAAAATGAAATATAAAATAGTAGTCGTTTGGCTGATTTTACTGGGACTGGCTTTTGCCGGAGAAACGCCCTACACATCCAAGAATCAGCTGAATATTAATTCGGCAACGCTGTCGCAAATTGAAGAATTACCTGTGAGTCCGGATCTGGCCAAACGCTTATACGACCATGTGCTCTATCAGGGCTATTTCAAAAGTATTTACGATTTGCGCCAGGTGCAGGGAGTGGACCAGGATTTATTCGAAATCCTCAAGCCCCTCATTCGCATCGAGCCTTTCAGCCCGCTAACCTCGGTTCAGGAAAAGATTGAACAGATTTATTTTCGCCTGGACCGCTGGAGTTCCAGCGAAGGCGTGAATGATGCCTTTGTGGATTTGTGGATTGAAAAAGCGCTGGACCCTATGAATGTAAATACAGCCCGGTACGATCAACTGATAAATTTGCAGAACGTATCGCCTGTGGATGCGGTAGCTATCTTAAAGCACCGAAACGATATTCACTGGTTTCGTGACCAGCGCGATTTACGACGTACCCCCGGGCTTTCTAACTATGCCTATCGCACGGCGCGTTATTTTCTGGATTATGAGGATACGGAAACTATCGGCTGGCACGGCAATGTGCTGATGCGGATGAATAATACGCCTTTTATGGCGGCACAGGCCGATCAATCCAGCGAGGCCGGATTATCCGCTATTTCCGGTGATGTGCGCAGCGGTTACACCATGTTACCAAATATGTACTACAAAACCCGCGTTTCTTACGGTGAGCATATAAAAGTTGGTGTGTCCTACACCCGGAATCTGAGCGAACCAAACCACTATCTCAATGAAAGCGGTATTCGTATCCCGGATGTTAAATATTATTTGGGCTTTCAGAATTATAACTGGGGCGCTTTTAATTTGCACAAGGTCTTTGTGGGAAATTACAAAGTAACCTTTGGCCAGGGTGTTGTTATGGAAAATACCGATTTTTACACACCTCGTAAATCGGGCTATGGCTTTCGCAAACGGTTTACCGGTATTTCCGGTGACAATTCCCGCACTAGAGAATTTACCTTAAGAGGTGTGGCTGCCGAAGCGGATTTTTACAATTTTAGCGCTATTGGTTTTTTCTCGCTCGATGCGCGCGACGCCATTATGAATCGTACGCCCTTTGGGCCGGACAGCCTGCAATCCTTTAATCAGTTTATTGTGTTGGACCAGCGTTTCGAATATGCTTTGGATGATTCCATTCGCGGCCCCAATAATCTTGGCCTTAGCTGGCTGAATTCGGTGAATGAAATGACGTATGGCGGTCATCTGCAGTATGATTTTATTCCCGGTACCTATTTGGGCATGAGTTATTATGAGAGTTTGTATGACCACCCCTTAGACCCGAATCCTTACGAAATTGCAAGCCGGGATTATAGCGGTCAGGAGAACTGGGAACGCAGGCAGGTTACAGCGGATGCGGAAATTAAACAGAGTTACGGCGGAGAAATTTCCCGCGGGCACAGCGCACTCTGGTCCAAAGCGGAATCCTTCCGCCGGGTGTACGGAATCGATTTCCAGACCGTGCTCGGGAATATGGTGCTGCAAGGGGAATACGGGCAGTTAGATAAGGGTAGTTTTAGCTCAAATCCGGGTGCACTTGTTCTTTCGGCCTATTGGCAGTTTCCTACTTTTAATATTCTGGCGTTGTACCGTAATTATGATTTGGGATTCGATAACCCGTATCAGCGTTCCTTTTCCAATTACCACCGGTTTAAAGGAACCATTTACGAAGACTACTACTATTTGCAGTCCGCTTTATATGGGCAGTTGTACGAAAACAGCCCGCAATCCCAAGCCGAAGAAGGATTTTATCTGAGCAGCTTTTATCAGATGAGCCGCAAACTAACCGGCCGGTTCGAATATGACAACTGGATGCGTAAATCGGATGCCGCAAAGCACTACCGCTTGGTGGGCACTGTGGACTATCGCCCGGTGTACCCTTTAACCATTCAACTGCGGCAGAAATGGCAGGCCCGTGAAGAGCAGAATTCACTGACAAAAAATATGTACTACAAAAATCTTGAATTCCGCGGTCGTATGCGTATGCGCCTCTCCAATTTCGATAGTTTCGATATGCTCTATGCGTCCTCCAAACTGATTGTGCACCCGCGTCCGCGTGTATTCGGCGACATTGTTCTGGATGGCAGCGCGCTGGCGGCAACCTATATTCATAATTTTAACAAGAGTTTAAAGTTTAGCGGTATGCTGGCCTATTACCAGGGATTTTTGTGGAATTTTGAAGATACGCAGTTTGTGGTAATGGACAGCCGTCGCGGAGCCATTCGTTATTGGCTTTCCATGTATGCCCGACTGGACCACCATTTATCTTTACGGATGAAGTACACGGCTGAGCACCAAAAGCCGATTTCAAATGTGGCGTTCAACCCAACAGCGGCTACAGTGGAATCCAATCCCGATAAACGGTACAATGCCATGTGGTTGAGAAATAGTGGCAATATGTATTTTATTGAACTGAATTATAATTTTTAACTGAGGAATAGAATGAAGATAGTCAGATATTTGATACTCAGCTTTTTACTAAGCGGTATCTTGTTTGCACAACAGGCCGACTTTAACCAGTCAAAAATGCGGTATGGCGATGCTATGCTATTCAGTTCCGCGCGCTCTTTGGGAATGGGTGGCAGCGGGATTGCGGATGGGGACCTGTCTGCCGGTACAGTGCTGAATCCCGCTCTGATTCGTAACGGTAAAGGAATGATTCGTTTCTCCGCCGGAATGGGCCTGCAAAAAATAACGGAAGACAGAGCCTATCCCTATTATGATTCGTTTGTCGGCTTTAATGATTATGGCTCCTATGCCTACAATGCTAACTGGTACAACCAGTTTTACGGCCAAAT
>JANTHG010000005.1 GCA_024762535.1 Calditrichaceae bacterium | reverse complement strand
GCAGGGAAATAACTGACTATGGTGGCTGCGATCCATATAATAAAAATGGTTCCTGCAATCAGAGCCATTCCGTATTCCGGATATATTTTATCAGCAATGGCCAACCCAAAATCCTGGCTGCTCTGTGGGATGGAAAAGCCGTTGGTTGCCTGAAAAATCAGCAGGGGAATACCATAAAGTGCAGCAAGCACCGCTGCCAGAATAGCATGCATGGCGCCCTCTAAGGTGAACAGGCGCACCACGGCTCCCTGAGTCATGCCGAGTGCGATTAAGGTGCCAATTTCTTTTTGGCGGCGAAAAACGGATAATACCTGCGTATCGAAAACAGCCAATAGCGCCAGTGAAAGCAAAATCAGATACATCACCATCCCGCCAATGGATTTTCGTTTGATGATTTCTTCAATATCTTTAAGGAGAAAAGAAGTATCTTTGTAAATAAAATTTTTAGATTGAACCGGTTTCAATCCCGTACTGTTTATCAGAATGGTTGCTTCGCCGGGAAGTTGCAGCATGGATTGTAATCGTTTGAGCGGAATCCAAATTTGATGTGCATCCACGGCAGGTACATTGGTGTGAAAAATGGCCATAATTTCAATTTCGGTAGCATCAAACGTGCCGTGAACATCCCGCCATCGCAGTATCACACGGTCGCCCTGGTTGAGGCCGGTGGATTGTGCAAACCGTTGCCCAATGATTGCCGGAATGGCATCGGATTCTTTTTGCAGAGAATGCGTGGGTAATTTTAAAATCGTTTGTGTGGGCGGAATACCTTTTAGTAAAACCGACTGTAAGCGTCCCTGTGGATACACGCTTCCCTGTGCAATCAGGATGGGAACTATCTTCTCCTGATGTACCGACTCTGTCAGCATCGGTGGCAGCGGATCATGACTGTCACCGAGGGAAAAAGGGTCAAAGGGGTCGTAAGCCGAATGCCAGTATTGTCCGCCCCCTATTTCCCATTCGATTGTGTCATGCCTGGCCTGTTGTTGCCAGCCGTCGAGCAGACCCTGGTACCAGATAATCATCACATATGAAATGGAAAGCACCGCTACATTCAGCCAGGTGCGCAATCCGGCGCCTTTTAAATTTTTCCAGGCCAGTTTCAGGCTAAGCATGATTATCTTCCTGCATGATTTCATCCTTTGCCACTCGTCCGTCCTGTAAGGTAATTTTACGATCTAAATAGGTAACTACTTTTTCGTCATGGGTTGCAAAAATAAACGTAGTTTGCAGTTCCCGGTTCAGCTTTTTCATTGTTTTAAGAATATGGTGTGAGTTTTCGGCGTCTAAGTTCGCGGTAGGTTCATCCGCTAAAACGATTTTGGGTTGCTTTACCATAGCCCGGGCAATGGCTACCCGTTGACTTTCGCCACCGGAAAGTTGGGCCGGTCTGGAATGTAATTTATCGGTCAGGCCGACCCATTCCAAAGCCTGAAGCACTGCCTGTCGCCGTTTTTTATTTTCCATTCCCAACAGAAGCAAAGGAAATTCCACATTTTCGTATACCGTGTACACAGGCAAAAGATTAAAGGTTTGAAAAATAAAACCAAGATGCCGGTTGCGCACTTGTGCCGCCTGTTTGGCCGGGAGTGTTGAAATGGCATGACCCAAAACTGTAGCTTCGCCTTCGGAAGGAACATCCAGCGAACCAATGATATTGAGCAGAGTGGTTTTGCCCGAGCCACTGGGACCCACGAAGCCCGTAAATTCTCCCTGAGCAAAATCCAGAGTAATGTCTTTTAAGGCGGTAAAGTCACTTTCACCCATGTGATAGCGTTTAAAGAGATGCCGGATGTAAATTAAAGGTTCTGTTGCCATAGAAAAATCCTGATTAATGGTTAAAAACAAGCATAATTCGTGCACCGTATCCTGCATAAGCGCCCAAAACAGGGTTGGCTGTTTTGGGAAATGAAAAGAGACTCACATCAAGTAGCAGTGTATCGTAAGCGCGCTGCCAGCTGTAAAACTGGTAAACGGATCGGGTCTCCCAGGAATAATACGAAATCATACGAAACGAGTCCAGTAAATTCAGCGGATAGGACAACATGAGTGCACTGGTATTGGTTTGTTGGTTTAAAGTCAGAAATTCATTGCCGGAAGAAATATTCTGGTGTTCCCCTAAAAGATAGAGCCCGTTGCCCACATCAAAGGTGTAATCACCACCGATGGTAAGCCATTTTTGCCAATGAGGCAGGCGTTGCGTATGTTGGTTTTGAATTAATGCCGCTTCAGCCCAAATTCCGATAAAACCGTCCCAGCGGCCGTCCAGCCCATAACGTGCTTCATGATAAGTAAAAAAGTTGGCGTCCACTTTGTGGTAATGGCTGCTAAGCGCAACAGAGCCCTCCGGTAGTTCCAGTTGAAAACGGCCGCCCCATTCCGGTTGTGTAGGAACCGAAGCGAACCGATCTTTGCTGCGCCGTTCGGAATTGCCGTAGAGCGACCAAAGCCAGAGATTGTTATTGTTTAAAAAGGTGTATCGGTAACGGGCAGCATACACACCGGAAGTTAAGCGCAACGGATCTTTGGGATCAATCCCGTCAAACCATTGCAGACTGCGTAAAAGTTGTGCCGGTCCAAAAGTGATTTTTTGCAAACCGAGTCGTGTTTCGCTCTGCGCTGTGGCCAGGCGCGTTTGCAGGCGATAGAGCTTTAAGTTGAATTCCGGCTGTGCCGTACTGCTAAAGCGTAATACACCGTTTCCGCCGGCAAGCAGACTCCAGAACCAGCTTTCCGATAACGGCTGTGTAAACGAGAGTTCCGGTAAATAGCGAATGCCCGCAGCGCTTTTCCAGTCTGACTGCGGCCGGGCTGCGGAACCCCAACCGGATAGTTGCCCGCGAAAATCAATGGATTGGGAAAAAGCAATCGTGCTAAACAGGCAGAACAGTACAATGAAATAGTTTCGTTTTATTGGCACGATTAATATTCTCTTTAGATTAGGTTTGCGATTGTTGTACCTTAGTGATAAATTTACAGTATTATCTACCAATTACGAAATGAAGAATGGAAAAAAATAAAAAAATTATTATTGTGGGTGATCGTGTTCTCATCAAACCCGATGAAGCCCGAGCACGGACTAATTTTGGGCTCTATCTGCCCCAGGGTGTTGAAAGCAAAGAGAGCGTTCAGGGCGGTTATGTGGAAAAAGTGGGCCCCGGCTATTTACTGCCGGATCCTCAGGGCGGCGGACAAGAACCCTGGGATACCCGTGGATTCGAACCTAAATATTTACCGCTTCAGGTGGAAGAAGGAGATTACGCCCTGTTTGTTCGTAAAGCAGCCGTGGAAATTGAACTGGATAATGAAAAATATCTGATTGTTCCACAGGCAGCAATTTTAATGCTCATCCGGGATGATATCCTGGGCCAGATCGGAAAAGAGCTGGAAGACTAAAGTATGTTTTGCTCTTTCCGAATACTTCTTTCATCCAAACACTAAATCAGGACAAGCAATGGCGCGCAGCGAAACGAATTTATTTCAACATCTTATAACCGTTGTGCTTGTTCTCATCCTCTTGCTTTTAATCGGCACCTTTGGGTATGCGCAAATAGAAGGCCGAAACTGGTTTGATGCGCTATACATGACTTTTATATCCTTCTCTACAGTGGGTTTTCAGGAAGTGTTTCCTTTAAGTACGGGCGGACGTTTGTTAACCATGGGACTCGTCCTGTTTGGAATGGTTGTCATTGCTATGCTTTCCGCCAGTGTAACCAGTTGGTTTGTGCGTAATGAACTTTTAACTAAAAGAAAGATTTTTAAGATGAAACAGGAAATTTCCCGTTTGAATGGACATATCATCATTTGTGGTGGCGGCAATACCGGTGTGGCTGTTATTAATGAATTTATACGCGCTCACAAGAAATTTGTACTCATAGAAGAAAAGCCCGAAATAGTTAGCGATATACGTGACCATTATCCTGGTATTTATATTATTGAGGGCAATGCAACCAAAGATGAAGTGCTTCAGGAAGCAAATATAGAAGAAGCCGGTGGATTGATTTCCGCCTTATCACTGGATGCTGATAATCTATTTGTAGTGGTCTCCGCCCGGGCTTTAAATCCCAATTTAGTTATTATTTCACGATCCGTAGAGCCAAGTACCGAAAGCAAATTGTACAATGCCGGCGCCACGTATGTTATTTCCCCTAACTTAGTGGAAGGTACACGAATGGCTTCGGTAATTTTACGTCCGACCGTAATCAATTTTTTGGAAGTGATGATGCGTGAAGAGGGATTATCTTTACGAATGGAAGAAATCAGCATCCCACCCCATTCATCTTTTAACGGTATTACGCTTGCCCAGGCCCAGATCCCTCAGCGTACAGGCCTCATTGTGCTTGCCGTTAAACATGAAGATTCTGCCCGGTGGAATTTTAACCCGGGTTCTAATTTAACTTTAAAGCATGATGATAAAGTTATTGTGCTTGGTGAGGCGGAAAAAATTAAAAAATTACAAACCTTAGTTCAAGATTAGAAACGATTTTCATGAAACGATTCCTGACAATATTCCTGCTTCTCGCCTTTACCGTAACCTTTGCTCAGGTTCCTACAGTATATATAAAAACATTAAATACGCAGGATGGCCTCTTAAGTAACAATATCAAAAAAATTTTTCAGGACTCAAAAGGCTTTATGTGGTTTGCATCCGCGAATGTGATGAATCGTTATGACGGATACCATTTTAAAACCTTTGTTGTAGATACTAATTTCCACATCGAAATTAATGCTCTTGCTGATATCAATAATAAAGCCGGAGATCTGCTTATAGGGACAACGGCGGGTTTGTTTCGATACGATCGTATTATCCAAACGATTCAACCGCTGAAATGGTGGAATCAGGATACAACTCTCTCACGAAGTGATAAAAGAATTATTACCGTATATGCTGATTCTGCATATATGTATTGGCTTGGAGCTAAAAACGTATTGATAAAAACAGATTACCGGAATAAAACCATAAAAAAATATAATATAAAGAAAATCTTAAATTTTCCATCGGAAACAAATATATTGGTTTTATCCATTGAAAAGGACAAGAAAAACAATCTTTGGCTGGGTACCGATAAAGGTCTGTACCGATTAAACCTAAACTCAGAGCAATTGACGTCTGAGTATGACTTACCAGTTCATGGTACTAAAATAACAAAGATTAAGTTAGATTATGAAGGTAATTTGTGGATGGCTGTTTACAATTTCGGCCTGGTACGGTTTAATCCCATGCAGAAAACAGTTAAGATAATCCCCATCCGAAACAGTATTAGTAATGGTAAGTATATTTCGGGCTTTATATGTTCAGATACGGATGTTTGGGCCTCGTTTTATGAAAACGGGCTATACAGGTTAGATAGAAAAATTAATACATTGGTTAAATATCAAAGCTATGATCCGAATGGTTCCGCCTTTTTAAGTGAACGGTTGAATACTATTTATCTGGATCGAAATGGTCTGGCCTGGCTGGGAGGCAGTAATACGGGTGTCGGACGCTTCAATAGCCGTGGGATTAATTTTTATCCCTATAAAATTGATGGTGCCAAGAAGCTTAAACTATGGTCAGTTTATAAAGATTCGGATGGCTACATTTGGATTGGAAGCCTGCATAAGACCATCTTGTTGCAATACAATCCTAAAACCAATAAAATTAAGAAATTTCCATTTTCTTCTTCCCATAAAAAGAATGGAATAAAAAAAATTATCGCTAATGATAAAACGCATTTGTGGGTTTTTACATCCAAGGAAGGCATATTACGGTTTCATAAACAAACGGGTTCTTTTAAAAAAGAAAAGATTGTATATGGAGACAGGCAACAGTTAGAGCGTATTCAGACAGCGTTCATGGATTCTAAAAAAAGAATCTGGATCTCTCCTATTTACGGAGGACTCATTTTATTTAAGCCCGGTACAAAGGAAACGAAGTATTTCCCTCTGCATTATGTAGAGAAGTTAAAAAAAAGGCAGCTACATATTTTCTCTCTAACCGAGTCACCAGATCATACTATATATATGGCCGGGAGTAAAGGGAAAATTCTGACATATGACGAAAATACAAAGAGCATAAAAACAGAAATCAATTTTAAAAAGGGATCAATCCGAAGTATTCTAATTAATAAAGAAGGAATGGTATATTTTACAAGTCAAATAGGATTCTTCGAATACAATCCGGCAACTAAAAAATTTCATCACTATACATTACGGGATGGCTTTATAACAGATAAATTGTACTGTATGCTTTCGGATGTGTATGGAAATATATGGCTGAGCCATGGTTTGGGATTAAGCCGTTTTCAATATAAAACGAAAAAGATTACAAACTTCAATTACCTGGACGGACTTGCTAATCCAATTTTTTCGCAAGGTGAGAGTTACCGCGCAACAGACGGCCAGCTCTTGTTCTGCAATTCCGACGGAATTACGGCTTTTTATCCACCGAAAGAATTAAGCTCAGCAAAGCTTAAGGATAATATCGAAATATCTGAGGTTAATATTGTACCTAATAATTCAAATTCGGATTATAAACGTTTATTTTACGACGCCATCTATAACGGTCGTTCGATAAGCTTACCGTACAATTCGTACATTTTTATGTTTGATCTGTTCCTTACAAATTTTAAGAGCCCCAATATTAACCGCTTTCAATATAAGCTGGAAGGATTAAACAGGAATTGGCAGAATTTGGGGGCCAGTCACCTCATTACATTTTTGAACCTCCCGTCAGGCGCATACACACTCCATATAAAAGGAAAATCCTATGGTGGTGAATGGGTAGAAAAAAAAGAGAATATTCGCTTCCGGATTCAAACTCCATTTTGGCTAACCTGGTGGTTCTGGTCTTTGGTGGTTTTGCTATTTGTTTCTATTGGCTACTTTTTATTTAAATTGCGGATTCGTGCCATTCGGAACCGTAATAAAGAATTAGAGATCATTAACAAACAATTAAATGAACAAATTATTATTCGCCAGCAGGTCGAAGAATTACTGCGTACATCAGAATCAAAATATAGAACTCTTGTGGAAAGTATTGATGAAGGTATTCTTACCATTGATCACAACGGGATTCTCTATTTTTTAAATAATAGGGCCGCTTCCTATTTAAATGGTTTACCGGAGGAGCTGAGCGGTCGAAACATAAAACAGTTTTTACCTACTGAACTCCTTGAGGATTTTATGCATACTACCGTAAATGTTCTCAAGGCTAATACCGGACAAGAAATAAGTGTAGAAATTACCCGGAATGAAAAACCGGTATATTTTCATATTTCCTTTCAACCCTTAAAAAATGAGGGAGATGACAAACCTTTGGTGCTTTGTGTTATGGCAGAAACCACTGCACAGGTTGAATTGGAAGAAAAATTAAGGCAAGCTCAAAAGATGGAAGCCATAGGTAATTTGGCCGGTGGTGTAGCACATGATTTTAATAATCTACTTTCAGTTATACGTGGATACAGTTTTTTGTTATTAAAAAACACCAATGCAACTGAAGATATTCTCGCAAGTATTCATGAAATCGATGAAGCCAGTGAACGCGCCCAAACGCTAACGAGACAGTTACTGGCATTTAGCAGAAAGCAGCTATTGAAACCCAAGGTTTTAGATTTAAATCAGTTAATAACCAACCTGTATAAATTATTGAAACGCTTAATAGGCGAAAATATACAGTTGAAATTGGAACTGGAATCCGATTTAAAACCAGTTTTAGCAGACCCCGGACAGATGGAACAGGTTCTGATGAATTTAGTGGTAAATGCAAAAGATGCGATGCCGAATGGCGGGCAATTACTGATTTGTACTGAAAATATTTCCTCAGAAAAAGAACTTCATGCTGTTAGAGATCCACGAGCCGGATCCTATATTGGGATTCATGTATCTGATAGTGGGGTAGGGATTGAAAAGAAGTGGCTTACTAAAATATTTGATCCCTTTTTTACCACAAAAGAAACAGGTAAAGGAACCGGTCTTGGTCTTTCAACTGTGTTCGGTATTGTTAAGCAAAGTGATGGTTATATTCTTGTAGAAAGTGAACCGGGGCAGGGAAGTATGTTCTCCATCTATTTACCACAGTCCGAAAAAGTAAGTGATCAAGAAGAAGAGGCTCAGGGTGAAGTGGTAATATCTGACAGTAATAAAACCATTTTAGTCATTGAAGATGAAAATAGTGTTCGTTCGATGATTAGCAAAATGTTAAAATTGTATGGTTATAAATCTTACATTGCAGACAGTGGAAATAAGGGGCTGCAACTTTTTGATTTACATAAAAATGAAATTGATCTGATTTTAAGTGATGTGGTGATGCCGGGAATGAGTGGCATGGAAATGGTGCGTATTCTTCAGAAAACGGCTCCTGATGTTCCAGCCATTTTTATGTCTGGTTATACGGATGACGAAATATTCCAACATGGAGTAAAAGAAGATGGTATCCAATTTCTGCAAAAACCTTTTGATCCGGACACATTAATTCGAACAATCCAAAAAACAATAAATATCTAATATCCCATCTTGGATGTAATGAGCTTCTTTAAATATTTTGCCGGTTTAAAATCCGGTTTAAGGTTTAAGGATTTATGGCAATTGTCCAATGCACTGGAAAAATCGTTAATATCGTGATATGTTAGAGCACGCATATGATACGTTTCGTGTTGATAGGGATTTAAATCCAGCGAAACCGTAAAATCATCCAGGGCATGTGCGAAATCCTGTAAGATTCTGTAAGTCATTCCGCGATTATTATGTGCATTTGCGTTCTGGTTATCAAATTTTATAGCTTTGGAAAAATCTTTTAAAGCTTTTTGGTATTCAGATTGAACAAAATGTGCCATCCCCCGGTGATTGTAAATAATGGAACGAATACGTGGTTCCAGACGGTTGTGTAGAATACGGTTGTAGATACTAATGGCAACGCTGTATTTATGGGAACTATGCGCTTCCAAGGCTTCAAAAATATCTTTTTCCAAAGAATTTTTAGGCTTTAACGGTTCCATGGCTATTTTTTCTTTTGCCGGTAGTTCCGGATTGGATAGTGTGTCCATTAAAGATATGGGCGAATCTTCTTTTACCTTTTCCAAAAAGCTTTCGTGCCTTTGTTCACGCCAGTGCGCCAGCCCTTTTTCGTAATCGCGGATTTCCTGAAAAATAATATCCGACAGAGTTAATGAGGCATTTAACGAAGCAAGTTTTCGTTTGATAGAATGGTTGGGTAGTTTTAAGTCGGCTTTATAAATCAATTCATGCTCTACTTCGGCCCAGGCATCCTGTAAAATCGTCCGAATTTGAATTTCGCAGACTTTACGCATATAGGGGATAGTGGTTCCGGTGTGCGCTTCGGATATATCAACCAGAATATGAATCGAATCGTAACTGAATTCCCGGAATGAATTTTTAGCACCTTTGTGCTCTATTTCAACAATTCGGAAATGTTTAGAAATAATATTTTGTACCTGCTGGACATCTTCCAAAAAGGGAACAATAACCCGCATACCCAGCAAATCATTGAGCAGTGTAAAGCTTTCACCTTCCCTGCGCATACGTAATAATTTTTCAAAATAACTGTCAAATGTTTTTAAACGGTATTTAATGTTAAAATTAATATCCGTTTTTACCAGTAATTTACGAATTTGTTTATATAATCTATTTAACGTTTCCTGGTATTCATGACGGTAACGGTCATACAGCAATCCCAGACGTTTCCGTTCCGGGATTGATGTCGTTGCAGATTTCGGTTGTAGCATAGCTCTCATAGTCTGTTCTAATTTAGTTGCTTATTCCATTCATCAACACGGTTTTGATATTGTGCCAGTAAAGTTGTGCTGTCTCCTTCGATTGTTATCGTTTTAATGGTATCGCTTTGCATAATGGAATTAACTACGTCCATATCGGACTGAGATTCCACGGCGCCAAAGATTGTGTGTTTACCGTCTAGCCATGGTGTTGGAACATGGGTAATGAAAAACTGGCTTCCATTTGTGTTGGGTCCGGCATTAGCCATGGATAATTTCCCGGGTTGGTCATGCCGCAGGTCAGAAGAAAATTCATCTTCAAAACGGTAGCCGGGGCCGCCTCGTCCGTCGCCGCGTGGGCAGCCGCCCTGAATCATGAAGTCGTCAATTACACGATGAAATGTAAGGTTGTCGTAGAACCCATGTTGGGCCAGGTTAATGAAATTTGCAACTGTTACAGGTGCTTTGTCCTCAAATAAATTTAAATGGATATCACCTTTATTGGTGACAATGGTTGCCTTTAATGCGGCCATGTTCTTCCTTTCTGTTAATTAGTCATTATCGTAATAAAATCATTTTGCGTGTCTGGCTAAAGTTCCCGGCCTTAATTCGGTAAAAATAGACGCCGCTCGCTAATGTAGCAGCATTAAATGTAACCGAATATTTTCCCGGTTTTTGCTGTTGATCCACCAATGTTTTAACCTTTTGCCCAAGCGTATTGAATATATCCAATTGTACCCGGCCGGCAGCTGCCAGCTGATAGCCGATGACTGTGCTCGGGTTAAAAGGATTTGGATAATTCGTTTTCAATTCATACGAATAAATAACCGGATTGGTTCCTTCTATACCGGTGGGAGGTTGGGTGCCAACGTAAATATCGTCAATAGTCCATCCCCAACCGGTTGTATACGCATCTGCAAACAAGCGAAAACGAAGATATGCATTGGTATCGCTTCCGATGGAATCGGCAATAAATAGTTCGTGTTCCTGAAACAAGAATTCATCTGCATCGATGTTGTTATCATAATAAAACTTCCAGTCTTCATGAAAACGGGAGTCATAAGGCTCGCATAATAAATTCCAGGTAAATCCATCCGTACTGTATTCAACAGCGGCATAATCCCACATCTGCTCATCCGGATAGCTGGCATTCACTTCACCCGGTTCCACCAAAGCGACATCTTTGTAACGTAAACGCAATCCTTCGCTTATGTGTAAAGGTGCAGCCAAAACGGCGATGTATTCCTGTTGATTTCCATAAGGATGAACCGTGTGCAAAGCATTGGAACTAAACCCATTGTCTTTTGAAATGGTGAAATCGCCTTCAAAATAACTACTGCCGCTGTCGAAATTCTCCTGCAGGCTGTCAATAACATCATAGGTGGCAATAGACTGAACGTCGGAATCCAGAATTTGTGCATCTTTATAGGCATGGATTAAAATATCAAGATAATCGGGGATCGTTGTTGAGATAACAACAAATGTATCCTGATAAGCCGTAAACTGTGTAACGGTTTCAACGATTTCATCGTTAACGCTAATGGTTAGGGAATCGTATTCCCCGCGTGGTGTAAAGTTGATTTTAAGCGCACCGGTGTTGGCGTCTGGATAGTTCAACCCTGCAAGACGCGGTGGATTGAGCGGGATTTCCTGTTGATCCAGTTTGTCGTTGATTACAGACCAGACGCCACGGCCATGGGTGGCTGCCACAATTTCCTTCCCCACTATTTTAAGCCGGCGAATGGATACAGCTGGTAAATTTTGGTTTGAATAATCCCAGTGTGCACCATTATCGTGCGAAATAAACAAGCCGATATCCGTTCCAACCCAGATTTCAGTAGAATCGTAGGGCATAATTAAAGCGCAGTGCACCGGAATTTCGGGAAGATTGCCAGTGATGTTTTCCCAGGAATTGCCGAGGTCGTGCGAACGAAAAATTTTGCCATGATCATAAACACCGAAAGTTGCCAGAACGGTTGCGCTGTCAACGGGATTGGTCGCCAGCCCGGTAACATAAGCCGTAAAGCTGTTGTCAGGATTGTTGACCAATTGAAAAGTCCGGCCTCCGTCAGTCGAAACATTGATATGGCTATTGGTTGAAGCCGCCCACACAATGTTGGAATCTGCTTCCGAAACAGATATTTTGACCCATCGACGACCATCTAAGTCACAATAAACGCCCTGCCAATTGTGCGCACCGTCTGTGGTGTAATAAACCTTATCGGATTCGGAAATAGTAAAAAGTTTTTGAGAATTATGCGGATCCATGGCCAATGGCGTATGAAAGACATCGCTTTCCGGCAGTCCGTTGGTAGCATCGCCAAAATGTTCGCCGCCATCAGCGGAACGATAGATACGTGAACTGTACAGAGTGGCATATACGGTTTCGTAATCTTCTTTATCCCAGGCGCAATCGAAGCCATCTCCCCCAACCGGCTCGCTCCATGAAGCGGTTTTGTCCGGATTCTCCGGTGAAACATTGGTCCCGTTATCCTGAGCGCCGGCAATATAGTATTTGCTAAAGGGATTTTTATCCGCATCATAGAATTGGGTTACATTATATCCGTTATCCTTGCTAACCCAGTTTTCCCCTTTATCTTCCGATAAAAATACACCGCCGTCGTTACCGGCAATCAGCGCAAAAGAAGTATCGGATGTGGTAATGGCAACGATTGCGTGTTGATCAGCATGCACATAGGGCAGGCCGTTGCCACCGTACCACTGGCTAATGGGCGTAACATTTGCCGGCTGGGAAGACGCATCCACCCGGTACAAATCAATACCGCCTACAAAAACGGTATTTGGATTTAATGGACTTACCAGTAAGGTATTGTCATACCAGCCCTGGCCGCCTAACCAGTTGGTGCTACTTCCAAGATCGGTCCAGTTTTGACCGCCGTCCGTGGATTGATAAAATCCGCGTAAGCCCGAATCGCCATTCACAGCAGAAGCGTACACGTAATTGGTGTCAGTTTCGGAAATAGCCATTTCGATACGGTAGTGGCTGGTTATTTCATCGCTTACTTTATTCCATTCAGTACCCATATCAGTGGATTTGTAAATACCTTTGCTGTTGACAGCAATAAATAAAGTATGGAAGTTTTTCGGATTTGCCAGAATTTGTTGTACACGATTTCCGATATTAAAAATCTCATCCCAGGAAGTGCCGCCGTCTACAGATTTATAAACGCCTTCGTTCGTAGCTGCCAAAACCGTATCCGGATTTTCCGGATGAACGATCAGTCGGTTTACATAGCGAAAGTCGGTGTTGGATATGGTGGAGGACAGTTGTTCCCAGTGCATACCACCGTCATTGGTACGAAAAATACCATCGCCAACAATAGCATCGGAATTGTAAAACCCTTCACCGGTACCAAAGTAGAGGGTGTCCGGGTGGCTTTTACAAAGGGCCATGGTAGTTACCGATAAGACGGGCAGGCTGTCGGTTAAACAGTTCCAGCTGCTGCCACGGTCAGTTGTTTTCCACACACCACCCCCAACAGCGCCGGCCCACCAGGTATCTGCCTGCCGTGGATGAACCACGATGGCGCGGGTTCGGCCGCCAACATTGCCAGGGCCTTTTTCTTCCCAAATAAGCTCGCCGGATGTTTTAAACAGACGGGGTTGTTGCAAAGCCTCTTTTTGGGCCGCGAGGCGCCAGCTTCCCTTGTAAGAAAAGGGCTTGCCCAATTCGGAACGCAGTAATACTTCTTCCTGCATTGCCTGGTCCGGCCGGTCGTATTTTTGATGTTTCTTTGCTTCCTTTTTGTGCTGAAAGAGATGTTGACGTAATAATTTTGGATTGCGGTAAGCCTGTGTTTCATTATTGGAATGTGAAATCGTTTTTAGTGAATGGATACCTGCTCCAATACTAAAAAGTATGATTGTGCTTACTAGCAAAGTTTTTTTCATTTTGACTCCCAAAAGGTAGAATGCTATTTATATCGTCATCGTATGTAAAAGGTTGAGGAAAATAATTATCTCATTTTCTATAGTAATGATAGTATTAAATAAATATCCTATACATATGTTCAATCAGGATTAAAATGATCCAGATTCGGATGTTCTTAATCTTGAATTATGGTTTTATGATCGTATAAACAATATTGGATGGATATTTTTCCGAATGATAGACTTTATGATAAGCTATTTTAAAATCGCTTTCGTTTGCGTGATAAATATCAACAAATGTTTGTGGATTCCGGTCAAATAACGGAAACCAGCTACTTTGAATCTGAACCATTAAGCGGTGTCCCGGTAAAAACGTATGAAAGACATCCTGCAAGGGTATGCGTACGCTGGTAATCTTGTTAGGCGTGAACGGTTTGGGGTGGGTATAGCTGTTTCGGAATTTCCCACGAAAAATTTCACCCCGGATGAGTTGCTGATATCCTTGTATGGGAACAGCACTTTGTTTTCCCTGTGCCCATTTAAAGGTATCAGGATACACATCAATTAATTTTACAACCCAGTCCGCATCGCTTCCGCTGGTGGAAACGTACAAATCTGCTGTCAGTGGTCCGGCAAAGGTCAGTGAATCTTGCAAAATTTCCGTCTGAAAGGTAAGTACATCCGGCCGGGTCGAAGCGAAACGCTGGTCAGCCGTCATATACGTCCGATCCCAGGTGTTGGTTATTTTGTTTATAAACGGAACCGGATGAGCCGGGTCACTGATATATTCATCATATCCATTGGCCTGTTCATTGCCGGAAAAGGAAATTTGCTGGTGGTTCATTAAAAAAAGTTTTTTATTTAAGCTCTTCTGAGGTGGCCAACGGTTAAATTTGTGCCATTGGCGGGAGCCGGTATCAAAGGCTTGTACAGAAGGCTGCTCAAATGTTTCTTGATCTTTTAAGAAATGTTTAAAGAAGGGATATTCGATGGAATCCTGAAATAGTGTACTTGTATTACTGCCAAAATAAATATTGCCCAGTTTATTCCCTTTGCTGCGTGACCAGCCCCCATGAGACCAGGGGCCCATTACCATATAATGGTTTTTGCCTTTTAGCTGTTTAAAAATATGCAGAGGACCGTACAAATCTTCTGCATCAAACCAGCCGCCCACAATGAGTACAGCGGGTTTGATATCTTTAACATGTGGTAAGATATTTCGGCGTTGCCAAAACGAATCGTATGTACTGTGTTGAACGGTGCTATCCCAAAAGGCAATACGGTGTTTAAAATATTTTCTGTTGATATTGTTAAGGGAACCAAGATTTAGAAAAAACCGATAGCCATCGGGGGTACCATGATCAAATCGTTTAGGCCATTTGGTTGTTAAACTGTCATGAGGAACGCCAAAAGAGGAGAAGAAATTAAAGCTCATTGTTAAGCTTAGGGCGCCATTATGGTGCATATCATCTCCAATAAACCAATCGGCAATAGGCGCCTGCGGTGAGACGGCCTTAAGAGCCGGATGGGCATCAATCATACCCATAGCCGCATAAAACCCGGGATAAGAAATACCCCACATACCCACTTTCCCGTTGTGATAGGAAAGATGTTTTAACAGCCAGTCGATTGTATCGTATGTATCGCTGCTTTCATCGATTTTTGTGGAATCGGTTTTATTGGATATAAAAGGACGCATATTTACAAAGGTACCCTCGGACATGAAACGGCCTCGCACATCCTGATAGACAAAGATATAACCGTCTTTGGTAAATTGAGGAGATGGCCCCAATGATTTTTTAAAGGAACTGGTACCATACGGCGCAACTCTGTAAGGAGTACGATTTAATAATATCGGGTAGGTTTTACTACTGTCTATAGGAAGATATACCGACGTAAACAGGGTGACGCCATCACGCATGGGAATGCGGAATTCTTTTTTGATGTAATGATCTTTTATAATATATTCTGTGGGTTTACAAGCTGTAAAAAAGATAGAAAAGCAAAAAATAAATAAAAAGATATAATGCATTAAAAGCACTCCGGATATTCATTGAAAGCGATTATGCAGAAAAATAAGATAAATCTTTAACTTTCGCAAAATATATCCGAATATGTTTATTCCAGGTTACAAATAAGTATGGATACGGATTCGAAATGATAAAAAAAGTTGAAGTCAACAAATTACGTCCCGGTGTATTTATACACGATTTCGGTGAAGGCTGGTTCAATCATCCCTTCCTTACCAATCAGAAGCTTTTACGAAGTACTTCCGATATTGAACGGATCAAAGAGTATGGAATTAATGAGGTTTTTATTGATACCAAGCGTGGATTGGATATTACGGATTCGCTTGATTTAAAAGATTGGAAAAAATCATTTGGAGATAACGAAGCTGTTGTTAAAAAGATTACGCTTGAAGATTCAAAATGGGTACCCCTCGAAAAAGAAATGGTACGTGCCAAGGAGGTAAAAACCAAAGCACGTTCTTTTGTAGAACAAATGAATACTTCCATTAAGATGGGTAAAAAAATAGAATTTGAACAGGCCACGGAGTTAGTTGATGAAATGGTTGATTCTTTGGCCCGAAACCAGGATGCATTATTAACACTGACTTCTATAAAAAATAAAGATGAATATACATTTAATCATTCTATTAATGTCGCGGTATTGATGGCGAGTTTTTGCCGAGTAAGGGAAATGGATGAAGATCAAACACGGCGATTAACAACCGGAGCCTTGTTTCATGATTTAGGAAAAGTATTAATTCCTGACGAGCTGATATTGAAACCCGGCCGCTACACGGATGAAGAATATGAGATGATGAAACAACATCCACGCTTTGGAAGAGAAATATTATCGGATATGAAAGACCTGGATCCAGAAATTATTAATGTCGTTTATGAACACCATGAACGGATGGACGGGAATGGCTATCCAAGACAATTAAAAGGGCATGAAATCAGTTTGGAAGGAAGAATGGCCTCCATTGTTGATGTCTATGATGCTTTAACCTCGGATCGTCCATACAAAACAGCTGATACTGCTACGGAAGTGTTAAAATATTTGTTTAAATCAGCTCCGGATGTATTTGATCTGGAATTATTGCAGCAATTCATTAGTTCTGTCGGGATTTATCCGGTTGGCGCTCTGGTCCGTTTAAATAGTGGCTTTCTGGCAGTTGTTGTTGAAACAGCCAAAAATGATTTGAAACGGCCGGTTGTTAAAATGATCTATGATATTAAAAAAGATCGTCCCATTATTCCCAGAAAACTGGATTTGGGCGAAGGAGTTGGTTCGTTACATCAAATTATTAAATCCGAATCTCCTCAAAAATGGGGGATTAATTTGCAGGAATACCTGACAATATCCTAAGGATGCGTTAAAATTGTTTTAATTTTTTCGCCAAGCTGTGTTATTGTAAAGGGTTTTTGTATAAAACTGGTCTCAAGGCTAATCATTCCGCTCCGACCAAACATATTATCCGTATATCCCGACATAAATAGAATTTTTATTTTTGGAAATAATTTTTGTACTGTTTCTGCCAAAGCTGTTCCATCCATCCCAGGCATAATGATATCTGTGATTAAAAGATCTATTTCGAATTGAGAATTCTTGCAAATTTCAAGAGCTTTATTACCGCTTTCTGCCTCGACAACAGCATAGCCTAGATTGATTAAATTGTCTTTTACAACTTCCCGGACCTCAGGTTGGTCATCTACCAGTAGAACGGTTTCAGTGCCATTAATCTGAGCAGGGCCTGAGGGTTGTTCATTTATTTCCTTCTCCGGTTCGATACAAGGGAATTGGATAATAAACGAAGTTCCTGCACCAACTTTACTGGTGCATTCGATATGCCCATTACTTTCTTTGATAATTCCATAGACCGTTGCTAATCCCAGCCCTGTACCCTTACCCTTTTCTTTGGTAGTAAAAAAAGGGTCAAAAATATGAGGCAATGTTTCTTCCGGAATACCTTCACCCGTATCTGTAATGGATAAAAGGATATTGTGCGGATTTGTCCTGGATTCAGAAACATCAGGCGATGCTTGATTGGACGTACGAATGGTTAGCTTACCGCCATTCGGCATAGCATCTCGGGCATTAATGGCCAAATTCATTATCACTTGTTGTATTTGACTAAAATCAGCTTTGATAAACGCGAATTCAGCCTGTGTATCGATTTCAAGTTTTGTTTGTTCACCCAGAATCCGGCTAAGCATTTTATACTCTTCAGAAATCAGTTTGTTTAAATTGAAAACAGTCATTTTAAGATTATTTTTTCTGCTGAAACCAAGCAATTGCCTGGTTAGTTCTTCGGCTCGTCCGGTGGTGTTTAAGATATCTTTCACTTTTTCAGTGGCTGGATGAGTTTTATCCAGGAGCAATAAGGCCAGCTCACCGTATCCTCTTATAATGGTTAAGATGTTGTTGAAATCGTGAGCGACACCGCTGGCCAAGAGGCCGATTGCTTCCATTTTCTGTGCCTGGTGTAAATTTTGTTCTAATTGTTTGCGGTCTGTGATATCCGTAATAAATCCTTCATAGGCAATAATAGCATTATCTTCGAATATAGCCCGTCCTTTTTCCCAAACCCATATAATACGGTTATCTTTTCGTTTTATACGATACGTCAGCTCGTATGCCGCATTGTGTTTTGTTTGTTGTTTGATTTTTAACCAAAAATCTGAAATGTCATCCTGAAATATTAAGGATGTATAGGATGGAAATCTATTTTTGAGAAACATCTCTGCTGTAAATCCGGTGAGAGCCTCACAGCTTTGACTTATAAAATCCATTGTCCTGTGAGTATCCGGCCGACAACGATATGTTACACCGGGAAGGTTTTCTATTAAGGTGGAAAGACGGCGTTCGCTTTCAGTTAAATGGTTCTGAGTTTTAATACGTTTTTGAATTTCTGCATTTAATTGATGGTTTATTTTTTCTAATGCGTCATTACGCGCTCTGATAGATTGTAAACGTAGTTTATATAAAATATAAATAAGACTTAAAAAGAAAATAGCCAATATTGTTTTAAACCAGGCTGTCTGCCAAAAAGCTGCCCGGATGTTTATATTAATGGATGCATTATTTTTATTCCATTTATTGTCGTTGTTAGAACCACGTACCCAGAAGGTATATTCTCCCGGGCTTAAACTATTATAGGTGACGGGTTTGAATTCCCGCAAAAAGTGCCATTTTTTATCGATGGGTTCCATTTTATATAAATACGCATTTTGACCGGGATCAGTAAAAGATAAATTGGCAAAACTCAATCGGAGATCGTTTTCATTGTGAGATAGAAACAATGTGTTGTTTTTGGTCAAACAGGCCCTAAAAGACATGCTGTTAGGGGGTATTTTTTTAATGAAACAAATATCTTTACCTGACACTTGTATCCCTGTTATAACATTTTTACGGATCCGGGAGTTTGTAATTAATTCATTTTTGCGAAAGCAATTGAAGCCATTGGTCCCACCAGCTAATATAAATCCTTCCTTCGATAAAAAACTGGCACCAATATTAAATTGATTGCTTTGCAAGCCCTCTGATTTGTTAAAAAGGTAACTGTGCCTATGATATATACTGGTTCGGATTAGTCCAATATTTGTACCTAACCAAAAAAAATTATTGGAGTCCTTCTGAATAAAATTTATGGATAAGCCTGAAGTTTTAAACAAAAAAGGATGAATAGAAAAATTACCATTTTGGGGGTCGAAAATATTTAATCCGCCACCATCGGTTCCGATAAAAAGTTTACCAGTGGTATCCTGACTAATGGAAAGGATATCGTTTGAACTAAGGGAATGAGGGTTCTTGGGATTAAAAAGATAATATTTAAACTTCTTCTTTTGGATATCAAAGCGGTTTAATCCGCCTCCTAACGTTCCAATCCAAAGGATATTATTTGTATCAAAAAATAAAGTCCGGATACTATTACTGGATAGGCTGTTGACTCTATTGAATCGTTTAGAAAATAATTGGGTTTGCTCTGTTTGAGGATTAAGGGAATAAAGCCCCTGATTTGTTCCTAGCCAAAGAATGCCTTTGTTATCCATGGTAATGGAGTAAATTGTTTTATTAATTAAGAAGGGTATATTAGCCCTTTTAATAAAATAGGGTTCGGCTTGATAAGACCCTTTTTTTAGAATGAGTAATCCGGCATTTTCAGTACCAATCCAGGTGTTTTGTAAAGAATCTGTAAATAAACTGTATATTCGAATGGATCTGTTTTTAGAGATAGCTTTTACTGGGATGGCTTGGATTATTCCGGTTTGCTGATGATAAGCAAATAAGCCACCTAATGTACCGAGGATAAATCGTCCGTTTTCCTTTTCGCTAATAGCCTGGACACTGTTTGCATTAATATTCCTGGCAGAGTCGGATACTATTGTAAAATGGTTAAATCCCATGTAATTATTGATAATTTTAATAAGCCCTTTAGTGCGTGTACCAACCCATATTACGTAATCCGAAGTAGGCAGAATGGAGGTTACGGTAGAAGTGGAAATTAATTTTGAAGAAGGGGAAAATTGTGAGACGTCCATATTTGAATTTTGTTTTACCAATGCCTGAATAAGAGGGTGGTGATCAAATCCTACTAAAAAAGAATTGTCTTTGTCCTGAACAAAAGCTGAAATACTTGAATGTGAACTGTTGTCCAGAGGTGATGTTAGTGGGCTGAATTCCATTTCCTGAATATTAAAAGAGACAATGGATCCTGATCTCGAGGTAAAACAAAGGTCCTTTTGCTTAGGTCGATAAAGCATATTTCGAAGAGAAAATTTTTCTATAGCATTAGGTATGGGGATGAGAGAGAGCTTTTTAGAGTCAATCTGATATCGGTATAAGCCTGTATCTGTCCCCAACCATAACGAACCCGATGAATCGTAAACAACCGAGAAAAAAGAAAAATTGATGTTGATTTCGGGTATATTAAGTAAGCGAAAATGGTTTGCTTGTCTGTCCAGTATGGCTAATCCCTTTGACGTACCGGCAAAAATGGTAGTGGAGTCAAAGGGTAAAACATTGAAAACTGGTATGGCTTCGCTTGTATCGGAAATAAAAAATTGTTTGAACGAACCGCTTTCAGAATTAAACATGTTTAGGCCATTTGCCGTCCCAATCCAAATTTGGTTGTTTCTACCTTGTTTTAAATCAAAGATAAAAGAACTGCTTATACAGTTTTCGTAACCTGGATGTTGACGGAAAATATCAAAACCATACCCATAATAGCGATTAAGTCCGTTATTTGTACCGACCCATAAATAACCCTCATTATCCTGTAATAGGCAAGTTATATGGTTACTGGAAAGGCCCTCGTTGGTTCTAAGGGCCTCATAACGCCATGTGATATGCTCTGCAAAGATATTCGAAAAAGAAAGAAGCCAGAAGAATAACAGACTTCTTGAGATTAATTTTATATTCATTGATCGCTGGTAATATGATTAAATGTTGTCCGGTATGTCAAAATATTAAGTGGAAACCGGATCTTTTTTGAGCTATCGGATAGATATGAGAAAAGTTAAGATTATTATGTCAATTTCTTTCAGATAGCCGGGATGTATTAATGCAATTGTCTGGCCACCTGCTGGCGTATATATCCGTTTTTAAGATATTTGTACAGATTTTTCCCAGGACAAAGGGTTTCGGTGTAATCCTTATGTCCGCGGATATCTTTAATCGGTACATGATAAGTGTTGGCTAAAAATGCAGTGAGATCGATCAGAGATTTTAATTGTTGCTTCGAAACAGTAATATTTTCATAATTCCCAATCATACAAATAAGTGCATGACCGCGTGGATTGTAGCTGGTGTTTGTATCGCCCGGGTAATTTATGGGGCGCGTTTCATATATTCGACCCTGAAGATCAATCATAAAATGGTAGGGAATGTCAATCCATTTTTTTTCACTGCGGCTCCAATCCTGCAAATGTCGGATATATTCTACCGGATCACGGTCCCGATCAAATGTTTCGCCACCATGGTGGATCGTGATATAATGAATTTTCTGTTCGGGAAGTATTCTTTGTAAGGGTTTCCAGCCCCAGTCCGCCCGGCGTATAATATGGAGGCTGTCTGGGTAAGTGAGCGTTTCAATTTTAAAATCCTGTGCCTGATTGTTCTGGCAAGTCATCAACACCAGTAAACTAATTATAAAAAATGGTTTATATATACTCATGGCAATTCCTTTTTGAATGGCATTTTACAGATTAAATAAACAGAATTGAAATAAACAAAAAAAAGAATAAAGCGCAACAAAAAAACACTGGTTAAAATTTCATTAGGAAAGGGATAAATAGCCCTCCGGTTTTTTAGGCGCAGGCTTACGTCCGTAGAAAAAGTCGTCCATTTTAAGCGCCACTATTTGGAATGTGTCGGAACGTTTTAAACCTTGCCTTACCAAATTATGTAAAAGGGTATCCGGATGCGCATAAGGGCAAACGCTTACGCAGCGTGCGCAATCAGTACCAGCAATAGTCCAATATGTAAAACATTTTTCCTGGTTGATTTGCCAGCGCCGTACACCGTTTATCTCTTTAGGATCGGAAAAAGAAATAGCCTTACTGGGGCACACATCTGCACATTTTTTACAACGCGCACAAAAATCATATACTGCTTTATCTTCTTTAACTTCATCTGTTTCGAGAGGGAAGTCTGTAGTAATCACTCCGATTCGTACACGGGGACCCAGTGTCGGGGTCATCAATAACCCCATGCGCCCCAAAACGCCGAGTCCGGCATCTTTAGCGACCAATGTGCAAACCACTCTGTAATTGCCATCTATATGCGCCCGGGCCGGATACCCAAGATGTTTAATAAATTCGGCAATCTGCACGGCGATAGAACCGGCATTCATATATTGCTGAGCCGATTCCATTACGGTTGGCCCTAGAGGTGCCGTATCCACCATGGTTTTGTCCATTTCTACAGTAAAAGCGATCGCATAGCGGTGATTAAGGGTAACCTTTTTTCCAAAATCCGGTCCGCGTCCCACATGGGAATAGAGATGGTAGCTTTGTAACTTTGTTATACCGATAGAGTAAGCGCCTAATTTTTTAGCCCAGGCTTTAATAAAGTGTGTATTTTGTTTCGCATCATTTTGTTCCGTTTTGGATATAGCCGGTTCTCGTTCCAGAATTGAGTGTAGAGCGGCTACGCTGCTAAAACTGGCGTTTGCCGCAGCAAACAAATAAGGGTCATAATACCGGGTTCCTTTTTCCAGTAAACCCGGATTTTTTCGAAAACGGTCATCCACCTCTTTTTTATCGGGATTAGCAGTATAGTATTCTTCATAGCGGGAAGAGCCCGGTACCAGCAATCTGCGTGAAAACATAATATCACGTTCGTCAATTTGACCGGCAGGTATGGTGTCGAGGTGGATACGATGCCGATGCAAGGGAAGAAATAAAATGAGGAATCCAGTCACAAAGGATAGCAGATAAAGAAGACTGACATAAATCAGAAAATTATAGGGCAAAAATAAGGGCAAAAGAAAAACTGTGGGAAGTAAGATGGCCAGTAAAAATGCGCGCTGCGCCGCTCGTTTTTCGTTTTCTTTCAAAGAAGCAAATGCAAAGATAAGCATTCCTGCACTTATGATAGCAGAAAAACTCACTATAAAGACAAATGCCATTTTATCTCCCATTAATTAAATCTCTAATCTAAGAATCAATTATTTCATAAGCAAAATCCCCGAGTTTTGAGTATTTAAGTTTCTGTACTGTTAGGCTTAATAGCAGATTAAATTTAAAAATAGAAATATAGTAAATCATCCCTTTGATGGACAATTGGCACACACCACGAACTTTGGCGTCGTACTCGGTTAAGTATCCAATGCATTAAATCCATACGATGAATTCCTGCCAGCAAACATCGGTTTTGCTTTTTTCATTTTTCTCTTATCCGGGTTTTGAAGAACAATTTTTTTTTCTGGCCCAATTTTTTATATTCCAAATATTGGAGTTACTAAATCCCCATTTTTTTTCACCGAAGGGAATGACGTATGAATAGCAAATTAGGAATAGCTTTGGGTGGCGGCGGTGCTCGCGGACTTTCACATATTGGTGTCCTAAAAGTGCTGGAACGTGAACACCTACCCATAAATCAGATTACAGGTTGTAGTATCGGAGCAATTATTGGAGGCCTGTATGCCACATTTCAAAATGCAGAGGCGGTAGAAGATTTTATTTATGACTTGATTAAACGCCCGGTTTTTAATGAACTGGATATGGAAGTGTTTGATTCTACGGAACATTCGGGAGCGATGAATCATCTTAATCAGTATCTGAATAACCTTAAAATGTATTTTTCGATGTTGAAGACCTTAAAAGCACGATCCATCTATAATGAAAAGCTGGTTGAAAAACTATTTGAAACCTTCCCTGATAAGCCCATTGAAACACTACCGGTTAATTTTGCCACGATTGCAACTGATTTGATTTCCGGAAGGGAAATTGTGCTGACAGAAGGTAGTTTAAAAAAATCTGTAATGGCCAGTTCTGCCATACCGGGTGTTTTCCCACCTGTAGAAATCGATGGCTTGCTTTTGATAGATGGCGCTTCTTCAGATAGCATACCGGTACAAATTGTGAAAGGACGCGGTGCGCAATATGTGATTGCTGTGGACGTAACTCATTGTGTAGAAGATGTGAGTAAATTAGACACAGGCATTCAGATTATCTATCGGGCCGAAGACATTGTAACGTACCATCTTACCCAGGAACGTCTTGCAGGCGCTGATTTGCTAATACGGCCGAAAGTGCGTCACTATTCGTGGGCAGCTATAAAAAGTATTGATGATATCATTAAAGCAGGGGAAGAGGCGGCAGAAGCAGCATTACCCCAATTGGAAAAACTATTGAAACACGGAAGTCCGGAATGAATATCTATTCCCTCCCAGGGTTAATTTCATTTACAATGAATTTCAGTCTGGCATTCATTGTATTAATGGATGCGCCACGATCTACGCTGAACCGCTGGTTTTCCGCCTTTATCTTTAGCTTTTCCTTTTGGAATCTTGCGGAAGTGATTATCCTGAACAGCAAGGCGGAAGCAAGCGCCATGTTTTGGGGGCAGATTCTTTATCGAATAATATTTTTATCGCCTGCTTTTTTTGTAATCATAGCCTACCATTTCCCGAAAAATTTTCATCCCTGGACGGCCAGACCTCTTTTCTATGCAGCTGTGTTCGCTTTACCCATTCTTGCCCTGAGCCTTTCCTTTCCTGATTTCCAGTTTGAACTGGTATCGCTATCAGATATGAAGAATATCTATTATTTTCAGTTCAGCTTTGCCAATAATTTTCGCTTTGTTTTGTTGCTCATCATCGCTCTGGTTTATGTTATTTGGGGAAATTGGATCCTCATCGGGAAAATTCATAAAATACGTACCATCCGCCTTCGTAATCAAACCAGGTTTTTTACCTTTGGAATGATTATCGTCTTTTTAAGCTTTATCCTTATTCAGCTCAGCCACCCCTTTATGCATGGTGTTTTATCACTCTATTTTTTATCCACCGTTGTTACTTTATTGATTGCCATATTTTTCTTTGTCGCTATTGTACAATTTAAATTATTTCGACCTAAAAAATATCTTAGCAGCGGATTAAGCTACACTATTTTGTCATCCTTTGCACTGGCGGTTTATTTTGTAGTAATTAAAAGCATTACAGATAGTCTGGTGCACTATTTTAATATTGATTCCTTTACCCTAAGCGGGCTCCTCATTTTTACATTGATTCTAATGATCCGTCCGTTTGAAAAAAAATTGAATGTACTGTTCGATCGTATGCTAAATAAAGATATCCACCAGTATCGGAAGAAATCGCTGGAACTTTTTAAAGAGTTGCAAACCTATGCCGAACCCAAACTTTTTTTCGAAACGGTGGAAACATTCTTAATTAAAAATTTTTATATTGAATCCGTAACATCCTTTTATCTTGAGGATGACGCCGGCACATATACAGAAGCGCATGAAGATGAAGAAGCGCCCGAGATACCGGCTTCATGCCATTTTGTTAAAGAATTAATTAAACACAAAAAGGCTATGGAATTTTATGAATTGGATCATCAGGCTTTGGATTCCCGGGTTCATGATTATTTAGAGAAGAAACGGATTCAGATTATCCTTCCTCTGATTTTTGACAAGGAACTATTAGGAATTCTTTTATTTTCTAAGAAAAAATTTAATCAGGAATATACAGAAGATGAAATCGAAATTTACAATATATTTGCCAGTAATATTGCCGGATCCTTTCAGCGGAATAATATAATCCGCCAAATGCACGATCATTTTAAAGAACATTTCCAGCTTGAAAAATTAGCGGCCCTGGGGCAGCTTACAGCCGGTATCGCGCACGAAATCCGCAACCCGCTCAATACGATTTCAACCTCAGCCGAAACACTATTGCAACCCAATATCGGATGGGAGGATCAGCAGGAACTTAAACAGTTCATTATTGAAGAGGTGAACCGTCTAAATAATATACTAACAGATTTTCTAAATTTATCCCGCATCAAACCGCCAGAGTTTATCACGGTTCAGGCTGAAGAGCTGATTGAATATCTGGAAATGAATTTAGCTCTGCAGGAAACAGAAAAATTGCAAACCCGTTTTAGTGTGAATCATCCCCGGTCATCATTTATAAGTGATCCAGCCATTTTAAAACAAATATTATTGAATTTGGGGCTAAATGCGATAGCGGCAATCAAAGAGCGCGCCGAAAAGCAGGATGATTTTTCAATTGAGCAGGGAATACTGGAATGCCGATTTGAGATCCTGCCCAAAACGATTCATATATATTTAAAGGATAACGGGATTGGTATTCCGGACCAATTGAAGGATAATGTTTTTGAACCTTTTTTTACCACTAAAGAAAACGGAACCGGGCTGGGGCTTTCCATTGTGCAACATTTAATCGAGACCCTTGGCGGGAAGATTTCGCTGGATTCCAAACCGGGAGAAACAACGTTTCATATCCGGCTTTCTAAAAAGTTAGATCATAAAAATTTTGGAGATAGATAATGAATCCTGACAGACCGAGTATTTTGATTGTTGACGATGAAGAAAAGATTCGCAAAGTGCTTAAAATTAATCTGCAACAAAAGTATTCTGTGTTTTTGGCAAAGAGCGGAGAAGAAGCACAGCAGCATCTTCAAAATGAAGTAATTAATCTTGTGATAACCGATTTAAAAATGCCCGGTAAAGTAAACGGTTTGCAGCTACTGGAATATGTTAAAGAGCATTTTAAACAAATTCCCATTATTATTATCACAGCATTTGGCACTGTAGAAAATGCTGTTAACGCCATGAAACTGGGCGCTTTCGATTATATCTTAAAACCGATTAAGCTGGCCGAGCTTACGCCGCTCATCGAAAAAGCGCTTCATTTTGCAAGCCTCGTGCAAGAAAATAAAACATTAAAAGAACGGCTTAAGAAATACGAAGGTCAGCGGGAAATTGTTACAGCCAATCCGCGCATGCAAGCCATTTTATCAACAGTTAAAGATGTGGCCCAAACGAATGCTACTGTTTTGATTCAGGGAGAATCCGGAACCGGAAAGCAATTGGTGGCCAGCTCTGTTCACTATATGAGCCCACGTGCTGACCAACCCTTTATCGAAATAAATTGCGGAGCTATTCCTAAGGAATTGATGGAAAGCGAATTGTTCGGTCATGAAAAAGGTGCGTTTACCGGAGCGGTTCAGACGCGTAAAGGGAAGTTTGAAATGGCCAGTGGCGGCACTCTTTTTTTAGATGAAATTGGCGAGCTGCCCTTAGAGTTACAGGTAAAATTATTACATATTCTGGAAAACCAGCGCTTTACCCGGGTAGGGGGAACCCAATATTTACAAACCGATGTCCGCATTGTGGCGGCAACAAACCGTGATTTGGCGCGGGAAGTTAAAGAAGGCCGTTTTCGTCAGGATTTATTCTATCGTTTAAAAGTTGTATTCATTCAAATCCCCCCTCTGAAGGATCGTAAAGAAGATATCCCGGTTTTGGTTCGTTATTTTATAGATAAACATCAACAGTTGAATGTGGAAGGTGCTCATAACTTATCCGTTTCCGATGATGCGATGGAAGCCCTGACACGATATCCCTGGCCGGGTAATGTGCGCGAACTGGAAAATGTAATTCAACAGGCCATCATCTTTGCCAAAGAAGGAATCGTTGGAATTAATAACCTGCCGGAAGAGATTAAAACAGGTCTTGTTAAAAAGGCGGAAACAAAAGAAGAATTACAACAGGAAAAACAACGACGAACGGCAAATATTTTGCGGGAAATTGAATACGATTTTTTAAAACGTTTACTGAAATCTACATCCGGCAATATTTCTCATGCGGCTGAGAAAAGCGGTTACGACCGGCGTCAGATTCAGAATTTGATTAAGAAACATAATGTAAACATCGAAAATTTTAAACACTGAGAAATTTCATTGCGCAGTTCCATCCCACTGTTTGCAGGGCATAGAAATTTAATCTGATTTTACTGTGAAATCCTGCTTCCCATTTTAGTTTGATACACATATTTCTTATATTAATTTTTATCAATGTTAATTATTGTTTTTCAATAAGTTAATGCCTGTTAATATATTTTGGCACATCCTTTGTAATAGTTAAAATTGAAAACGACAGGGTTCAACTAAATAAAGGAGGTCTAAAATGTGGCAAGCATGGACTAACGGAGTTTTGGGGATCTGGCTAATAATCGCAGCCTTTTTACCCATGCCAGCAACTGGTAATATGTGGAATAACTTAATCGTGGGTATTATCGTAGCGGTCGCCGGGTTCGGCATGATTAGTAAAAAATCATGGCAAGGATGGCTGGCAGGCATTATGGGTTTGTGGTTGATCGTAGCTGCTTTTATTCCGGCATTGCAAATGCATTCTGGAAATCTTTGGAATGATCTGATTAGTGGAATATTGATAGCTACAGCCGGTTTTGCTGCGCTTTCTTCCGGTGAAACGCACCATACAACGCATCAACCGGCGCATTAACCACCAGTAACAAAAGCAGTTGATAAACGGTTCAAAAAAACCGGGTTTCGCGCCCGGTTTTTTGATATACCTGGGGCAAATATGGAACGTATAATAAATTGGCTTCGTTTAGAGAATATTCATCTCGGTCTAAAGGCTCATTCGGAATTAAGCGCTTTACGGGTTATGATTAATCTTGCTATCAATAACCCCGGTGTCATCAATCCCTCCGAGTTTGCACAAGTAGTTGTAGATTCCGAACTTTACGATTCGGTTGTAGGAGGGTGTTGCAATATTTCTTTTTATGCGGTTACCAATTCGATTAGCGAGCCCTTATTTATTTTTGGCCGTTTTGATGAAGGAATTGGCTATTATTCAAAACATAAAAAGCCTATTGATCTGGTTTCTCTTCTTGCCGTTCCTGAAGAGATGGATAACAGTTTGGCAGATGCATTACTTAAATTGAAGCGTTTTTTATGCCAACATGAGCAGGCCGAAAAAATACGTCGTGCGAAAACAAAAACGGAAATATTCCGGATTTTTAACGAACTTTAATAAACCAAAATGGAAGGGATTACAAATGACTTCAATCGCATATTGTCCAACTATGGAACCTTATATTCTAAAACTTCAGGAACAGTTGCCCGAAATTAATTTTATTGCGATGCCCAGCGCAGGTATGGTTTTATCGGAATTAAAAAATCATAGAATCGATGGCGTAATTATCGGCCGGCCGGCATATACTTATGAGTTGGACTCAAACACAAAATTTGTACGCTTTAGAAAAGGCAAAACATTAGTATATCAGACCAAGATTGCCATTGATGATAACAAACTTAAGGAATTAAAAGTTATAACCTATTTAAACAGGGAAGATATTAAAGATTATTTGCCTTTGTTTAAATCAATCGATTATTATTCATCTTTACATGCCTGTTTAAGTTTTAATCTCGAGATCCCCATTTTAATTGATTTCGAAGATTTTTCCGATAATTTTCAATTGTTGATTCCCGTAAATGCACGCGGAAAAAATCCCATGTTCAGGGCACCGGTTTTGTATCATCATCAAATAGATGACGGATTAGTAGAAAAGATGTCCGCACTGCTCGATTTTGACTGATCAATCTGGCAGGCATGGGATAATTTGAAGAAACATTCTTTTATCGTCCGATTAAAATGTCAACTTTTCAAACCAAGACCAAATGAAGGACTTGAAAGAAGCTTAGCTTATGGCGAAATTTCTGTTTGAGTCCCGAGTTTCGGGACGAGTTAAATTTCGCCCTGGCCTTTTTGTTACTTTTTGGCCAGACAAAAAGTAAGGTTCTTTTTTCTTGTATGTGGTTTACGAGAATTTAACCGAATACTAATAGTACTCAATAAAAAAATAACACACCGTACCAGGGCAGAGGGATATGTTTTCTCTATTGGTGAATAAAAAAAAATGTTTCAATGGTGTGCGTATTTATGAAGGAATTAGATTGCATGTTAACTTGGAGTTGACTAAAAGAATTTATCTCAGTATATTATGTAAGTAATCACTTGCTAACAATAAATCTGCTGAAAGGAGTTTTGAATGCACATAAGCAGAATAACTAAATTATTTCTATTGACCCTGTCTGTTTTTACGGTATTGCAGGCACAGGATAATCGATCTGTATTTGGCCTTCAGCCCAATACAATCGGGTCTCATAAAACCTATATTTCGTTTCAGGGAAGCTTTCCGCAATATATGAAAATGAAAGATATGACCAACGGTAAGATGGTCGATCTGCCGGATAACACCATTCTCAACGAGGCGGCCTGGCAGGTATTTGCCGAATATGGAGTGGCAGATAATTTTAACACCTATCTGAGTGTTCCGTTTTTATTCATTCATCATTATTCTCTTAATCTTAACCAGAGTGCCAAGGGCTTTGGCGACCTGGAATGGGGCGGTTTCTACCGGATTTGGAAATCTCAATCCACTTCTTCTGCACTGAGTGCAAAGATCGCGGTTATTTTCCCAACCGGAGAAAATAAGAACTTAAAGCCGACGGAATATCCTTTGGGTACCGGCGCCTGGCAAATTCAACCTGAACTAAACGGCATCTTTTTAATAGATTCATATGATATTGTCTATTCGGTTTTTTACCGTTACCGGGGTACTGATAATAATAATACAGAGCTTGGCGACGCTGCGGGTGTTTATGCTTTGCTGCAAAAATCATATCAAAGCACATTTGGTGATTTTCAATCGGAAACAGGCTTTGCCGTAAGCAAACAGTTTAAAAACGAAATGAGCGGAAGGAAGATTGTATATTCCGATGATTTCCGCATACAATTTTTATTAGGATTCAGTTATAAATACAGTAAAGAAATATTTTTCCGTATTGGTATTCCCTATACGATTTATCAAAATGACGGCTGGTTTTCCAGCTATGCTGTACAATTGCAATTCGACAAAATATTTGGATTAAACGATTAAAAGGAGATTCCCGTGCACAAACAATATTTAATAATAAGCTTGTTTATTTTACTCATATTAAGCGCCTGCTCTCAGAACGAGACGCCGAAGAAACCCGAATTTATGGGATATATCGAAAATACACAGTTTAACGTAACGACCCGTATGCCCGGTAAAATTATTGCCATTAATGTGGACGAAGGAGACGAGGTAAAGGCCGGCCAGGTGGTTGCGGAATTAGATAAACGTGAACTTTCTGCCAATATCAATGCACTTAAATCCCAGTTGAAAAATATTAATGTGAACCGTAAACGGGTACAGAATCTTTATAAAGCAGGGGCGGTTCCACAGCAAAAACTGGATGAAATTGAAACAGCATATAATGTGGTAACCAGCAAATTGGCCGCCTTAAATACGCGTTTGGAAGATATGAGTATCGTTAGTCCGATTGACGGAATTGTTAATGTGCGCATTCTCGAAGTGGGGCAAATGATGCCGCCGGGTATGCCGGTAGTAATTGTTACCGACACAACAGCAACCTGGGCACGGTTTAGCATTCCGGAATCCTATTTAGACCAAATTAGCCTGGGTAAAGTTTTTAAAATTTCTACCGCCGGTAGTAAACATATAATCTCGGCAAAGGTCATTCAAATTATGCCCATGGCTGATTTTGCCACTAAAACCCCTACCACCCTTCGTGACCAGCGGGATGTTCGTTCGTTCTCTGTAAAAATGAAAATCTTGGATCATAAGGAATTATGCAAACCCGGCATTTATGTGTATTTGGAATTGAATCCGCAGGATGCAGGAGGTAAAGCAGAATGAATTCCCCAAAACCAAAACCGCGTATCGTTGTTCTGCTTTTCAGAACAATTATTATTTCGGCGGCCTTACTGTTCTTTTTTAGCATGATGGCGGGTATGTACTATAAAAGCGAACCCAGAGCTATCCGTACAGCCATTTGTGACGAAGATTTTTCCGCTTTAAGTAGGGCACTTTCTTTTAATATTCAGGCATCCAGCCTGTTTAAGGTAGAACATCATCCAACGGATTATCTTGCCTTACAAAAACTGGTGGACCAAGGTAAAGTTGACCTAGGTGTTGTTATTCCGCATGATGCGTATAAAGATATTTTGAATAAACGGAATGTGCGAATTCTTGCGGTATTAAACGGTACTGCAAATCCAATCATTCCCAAGTTGGCGTTAGGCGGTTTAAACCGGGTTGTGATGACGGTTAATAATCAATATGCCATGCATGTTCCCGTAGAAGACCTTGGAGCTATTCCAAATGTTCGCCATGCCAAAGCGCCGTTGTTAATGGTTAGTGAGCGCGTCTATTATTCACCGACGATGAATATGGAATCTTCAATGTTGCCGGCTTTTATGGGCCTGGCCATGCAAATTGTTTCCATGGTAATTATTATTTTGGGGCTGCGTACCAGCCACCGCTTGTTGGAGAATCTCTTCCCGGAAATTAAGCGCGCACGTCAAATGCCGCTCAAACCGACTCTGATTCCTATTCTTTCATCCTGGGTGATTGTAGGTACAGCAATTTCTCTGGCATTCTTTACTACGATGTATTTATTCTCTGTGCCGATACCACCGAACATATGGAATGTGGTGGGCATTATATTTTTATTTGTTCTCGCTATGCAAAGTATCGCTTTGTTTCTGACGCTGAACATTGATAATTCAGTTGCGCTTATCGCAATCGTTACCGTGATTGTCTTTCCGGCCTTTATGTATTCCGGATTTCTGGTTCCATTGGAACAGATGGCACATTTTCCAAAAATGGCCGGAGGCTGGTTCCCATTGCGCTATTATCTTCAGGCTATTTATGGCGTGTTTAATCACCATCTTCCCTTAAGAGAAGTTGTTCAGCCAATCAAGACGCTTTTAAAATTTACGGCAGGTTTCTTAACACTTTCCGCAATTTCGATTATCATCGGATCATTTGAAAGGAAAAAGTTTCAGATTCCTTCGAAACAAAATGATTTGAATTTGGAGGTAAATTCATGAAATGGAATAAATCGGGCCTGATATTTTTTGTGCTGCTCATGTTTTTCGCGCAGGAAATTTTTGCGGCCAATCATATATTAAAATTGGATGATGCTGTTCGGATAGCATTGGATAAAAACCCTTTGGTTAAAGCGGCGGAAACACAAATAAAGGCTGCCCGTGCAAAGCAGGTGCAAACACATTCTCTGTATGCGCCAAAGGTAACGTTTTTAACAAAATATTTTTACACAAACAATCTGCCGGGCATGCTCTTACAGCATATGGTACAAGCACCTGTAATGAGTGGCAGCGGACCCGTGGCAGGGGAATTTGTACCCTTACGTCCCATGGCGCCGTATCCATCCTTAAGCAGAGATGTGTTTAAGTCGGATATCAATTTAGTTTACCCGCTTTACACCGGAGGTAAAATTGACAAAGCCAATGAAAGCACCAAAAAATTAGAAGAAAATTATATTCAGGAAACGAAACAGACCAAAGCAGATATTACTTATAAAGTAACCACAGCTTTTTACAATATTGTTTTCCTAAATAAGGTGATTCAGGTTACTAAAGATGCCCTGGGGCAAATGAATCAACATTTGGAATTAGCCCGGAAAGCCTATGAAGAAGGCGTGCGTTCTGAACTGGATATTTTACTGTTTCAGAGTAAAATTGAAGAATTTAAATCCAGACTTACCGACCTAAAAGGAAAATCACAAATCGCAGAAACCGGTCTTAAAAATCTTCTCGCTCTTCCTATGAATGATTCGCTGCGCTGTGTAGATAGCGGGGAAGAGGCTATCTTTCAGGCAGAAAAAGAGGAGGCTTTACTTAACCAGATTTTAAATGGAAATCATCAGTTGCAGGCTCTTAAAATAAAAGAAAAATTAGTGCACAATCAGGGCGCTATAGAAAAGGCCGGGAAGAAACCGACACTTTTTATGTTTGCCAACTATCATGTCTATCATGGCATCGACTTTCCTCCATACGACCAGACCTGGCGTTCGGGGTACGCAGCCGGCGTTGGTATTTCGATGACTCTGTTTGATGGCAAAATGTCCGATGGAAAAATCCAGGAATCCAGGGCTAACCTGAGCCGGATTCAGGAATTTGAAAAGGGCTATTCCCTTAAACTGCGTTTTGAATTGAAACAAACGTTGGTAAAACTGGAAGCCCTCGCAGCCCAGTTGAAATCGGCTAAAGCCAATTTAAGCGTAGCGCAAAAAGCGTACGAAATTGCTAAAATCAGCTATAAAAACGGCGTGATTACCAATATCCAGTTGGAAGATGCCCAGCTTAATGTCACCCGTGTAAAAACGGCGATTCTGAAAATCGAAAAAGATGCCTTTTTGGCTAAGGCGAATATTGAGCTTTTAAAGGGGCAAAATAATTAATTTGTAAAATTACTAAAAAAGGATGTAATATTATGCGAAACAAGATGAGTATCGATCAATTATTGAAAGCGATGGAAAATGAATTTGGTGGTCAGCCAATCGTCATGCAAAAGCTGTCCCGTCTCCATGCAGACGCTGTATTTGAACATGCGGAGAATAAGAATTTTGCCATGGGCGGCGACAAGATTCCCGCAAAATACAAACTGCTAATGAGTATTTCTGTAGCAGCTGCAACAGGTTCCGAAAATTGTACCAAAACATATACACAGGTTGCGCGAAACAAGGGGATTTCCAAAGAAGAAATAATGGAAGCTATTCTCTTAGCGCGTTTTATAGTTTCTTCGGAGGTGGTAAGCACGGCACACGATGCGATGCACCTGATGTTAGAAGAAAATAAATAAGCACAGAAAGTGAATCAAATGAATCCGGAAAAGAAAACCCAAAGGCAGCCCACAGCTGTTCGTAAAGCACAAATTAAGGAAGCTGTTCTGAGTATTATTTTTAGTCAGGGATTAGATCAGCTTTCTACCCGCAATCTGGCAAAAGCTGTGGGGATTAGCGAAGGAACCATTTTCCGGCATTACGCGAGTAAAAGAGATATTCTTCTGGATATTCTTGAGGATGTGAAATCCGGCTTATTAAAGGATATGGCAGCCATTGTCCAAAAAGAAATACCGGCACAGGAACGGTTAGAACAACTATTCTGCAAACACATATCCTATTTGCTCGAAAACAAAGGTATCACAATTCTGCTATTCGCGGAAGTGGCTCACCTGAATGATGCTGAGCTGAAATCCGGCCTTAATGATATCCTGAACACACAAATCCAATATATTCAAAATATCATCGAAGACGGTATCTCCGCCGGTATCTGGACGGATAAATTTTCTCTTGATGATATTGGAACTCTTTATTTGGGCATGCCGGTCATGATGAATATCCGGATTACACTTTCCCAGGAGGAAGCAGCACCTTTAAATTTTTGTAAACGTATGCTCCCTCTGTTTGAAAAAATTTTAAAAAAATAGTTTTGTTTCTTTAGAAAGGACAAAATAATGATTAGACGTATTTTAGCACCGTTAGATCCCAGTTTATACGGGAAGTCAGTTATCGATTATGCTTGTTTTTTAGCAAGCGGACACCGTACCGAAGTAACCGGTGTAGTTGTACTGGATATTCCGGAAATAACCAAATCCGTAGGCCCCATTGCTCCGGGAGGCATGTATTGGGCAAAACGTTTTGAAGCGGCAAAAATCAACGATGCAAAAGAACATGTGGAAGAAATGCTTTCCGAATTTAAACAGCTTTGCAGCGAAAAAAACATCAGACATGTTGAAGCCGAAGTTCAGGGCTCTCCGAGCGAACAGGTTTTATTCGAAGGCACTTTTTATGACCTGATTGTAATGGGACTTCGAACTCATTTTCATTTTGAAACGGATTCCCGGTACGGTGATTCGTTGGAAAAAATCATTCAGCATTCAATTACCCCCATTTTAGCTGTTCCTAAAAAATTCAAACCGATCGAAAAGGTTTTAATTGCTTTTGACGGCAGTTTTCCTGCAGCCCGTGCTATGAAACGGTTTGCCCATTTAGCCAGTGGATTTAATTTTGAAGTTAATATCCTGATGGCAGGTTCCGATGAGGAAACAGCACAATATTATTTAAATTATGCAGAAAAATATTTACGTTCTTATAATGTAAAGAATATTATAAAGACTTACACCGAAATGGATCTTCGCAGGGCTCTGGAAGAAAAATATGCGGACTGGGCCGATCTAATCGTTACCGGTTTACATTCGAAGCATTCCATAAAAGAAATCATCGTTGGCAGCCATGCAAAATATTTAATACGGGAAGGAAACAAGCCGCTTTTCATAGGCCAATAGCCTTGTAAACCTTCATTGTTAGATTTAGTACTTAGCGAAAAGTTTACCATTCGATCCGTCTAACAGTGAAGGTTTTTTTATGATTCCGTACTGCGAACTTGCAATTCACACCCTTCTTTTAAGCTATTCCTCAATCTTAAATTTTAAACATCCTTGCCCGCGAAGTGGGATTTCCCACTTTCTATTGGTTTCTCAAAAATTTGCTGATATGGAAACGACCTTAGCTATTGTTATTTATGTGTTTATGAAATGTCATATTTTTTGGCATAATAGATGCTTTAACTTAAAGTGAACCTGAACAAAACCTAACATAAAGGAGAATAAAATGTGGCAGGCATGGACAAACGGTTTACTTGGCGTGTGGATTTTTATTTCCGCATTTTTAGAGTTTAACGCAACTCTTAATTTATGGAATGATTTGGTAATAGGCGCTCTTGTGGCGTATGTAAGTTACACCATTCTCAAAGACAAATCCTGGCAGGCTTGGCTTGGTATGATTGTGGGCATTTGGTTAATTATTGCTGCCTTTATTCCTTCCCTCCAGGTTGGATTCGGTTATCTCTGGAATGATGTGATCAGTGGAACTTTGATAATGGTTGCCGGATTTGGAGCTTTACAGGGTAAACAAATTGATGTTAAATAAACTTCCTCAATCCCCTCATATCACTACAAATAAGTCGGGCTTTTAGCCCGGCTTATTATTTAAAGAAAAGAAAGGTGCAAAGAAAAAATGAAACTGGGAATCGATTTAGGATCTTCAACGGCAAAAGTTGTTCTGCTTTCCGAAACAAATACTATTCAGTTCAAAACGTATATTCGGCATAATGGCCAGGTAAAAGAAACCCTGCAGAATGTTCTTCAGCAATTACATCCTAAATATGCGGAACAATCCTTCACCATAAATATTACAGGCAGCGCGGGAATGGGATTGGCTGAACGCATTCATCTGCCCTTTGTTCAGGAGGTAATTGCACTGTCTAAGACGATTCGTACGTTTTACAAAGAATTTAGCACCTTTATCGAGTTGGGCGGGGAAGACGCCAAAATTGTTCTTTTTAGCGAGCACCAGGCGCCGGAGATGAAAATGAACGGCAGTTGTGCCGGAGGCACAGGCTCTTTTATCGACCAAATGGCCAGCTTATTGAATGTGACTCCATCCGATTTAAATGAAATGGCCAAACAGGCAGATAAAAAACTGTATATCGCTTCCCGTTGCGGTGTGTTCGCTAAAACAGACGTTCAGGCTCTTTTAAATAAAGGGGAGCGGAAAGAAGATATCGCCCGGGCCGTATTTATTGCTGTTGCCAACCAGGCCATCACCTCTTTACTGGCCGGAGCCGAAATAAAAGGTAAGGTTTTATTTGCCGGTGGTCCGCTCACATTTCTTTCCGAATTGCGTAAAGCTTTCATCGAAGCATTGGAATTGCCACAGGAAAATTTTATGCTGCCGGAAAACTCCGAAGTATTGGTAGCTGTGGGCGCTGCGCTTACCTCCCAAAATACCGAAAAAGAATACACTCTTAATGAATTAATTCAAATATTGAAGGACGAAAAAAGAGCGGTTCATATCGAGGGTTCGCTCCCGCCTCTGTTTGCGTCTAAACACGAATACGAGGAATTTCAAAAGCGGCATGCCCATTTTACGGTGCGCAAACTCAACGAAAATGAAATTCAAAAATCGAGAGATTTCTTTTTGGGAATCGATGCCGGTTCCACTACAACCAAATTAATTTTAATGGACGAAAAAAATAATATTGTGGATCAATACTATTCGGTAAACCGGGGGACTCCACTCAATGTGGCCATCGAAGGCTTAAAACAATTCCGACCCTACCTGGAAGGAAACCGTTTACGTGCTGCCTTTGCGACCGGTTACGGAGAAGAATTTGTTAAAATCGCTCTGGGTTTAGACGGGGGAATCGTTGAAACCATGGCCCATTTTAGCGCGGGCTCTCTGTTTAATGACCAGTTGAGTTTTATCGTGGATGTGGGCGGCCAGGATATCAAATCCATTAAAATTGAAAACGGGATTGTGAGTGATATTCAACTGAACGAAGCCTGCTCTTCCGGTACAGGCTCTTTCATCCAAACCTTTGCCAGCGGCCTTAATTTGTCTTTAGATGATTTTGTTAATCAGGCTCTCTTTGCCAAACAACCGGTCGATTTGGGAACACGTTGTTCGGTGTTTATGAACTCCAAGGTAAAAGAAGCCTTAAAGGATGGAATGCCGGTAAGCGATATAGCCGCCGGCCTGGCCTATTCCGTGGTGAAAAATGCTTTGTACAAAGTCATTAAAATCCGCAACACGGATGAGCTGGGAGAAAATGTTTTTGTTCAGGGTGGTACCTTTAAAAACGATGCGGTTCTGCGCGCTTTTGAACTGCTGACCGGGAAAAATGTAATGCGCCTAAACATATCCGAATATATGGGCGCATATGGCGCGGCGCTGTACGCCAAACAATTTTACGAAACACATCCGGAGCACCAAACCGCGTTCCGCTTAGATGTACTGGAGCAAATTGACTATAAACGCAAGGAAATCCACTGTAACGGCTGCGGCAACAAGTGCAGCATCACGCAATTCACCTTTGCCAATAAAAATAAATTTTACACAGGAAACCGCTGCGAACGATATTTTTCCAACAAAACAAAAACCGGCCGGATTACCGAAAACTATTTCCGTGAAAAGGAAGAATTTTTATTTGATGTGGATTCATACCTGCCGGAAGGTTCGCTTCCGGAAATCGATCCTCAAAAGCCGGTCATCGGGATTCCCCGTGTACTGGCCGTTTACGAACATTACCCCTTTTTCTACAGCTTCTTTAGAAAACTGGGTTTTAAAGTTGTTTTGTCGGATAACACAAATCAAAAAATGTATTACAGTGGTCTGCGGACCGTTTCTGCAGATAATCTTTGCCTACCGGCTAAAGTAGCGCATGGTCATGTGCTCAATTTAATTGATAAAAAGGTGGACCGGATTTTTGTTCCATCCATTATTTTTGAAGCGCCTGAAACCAAGGATTCTCAAAACAGCTACAATTGTCCTATTGTAACCGGCTATGGCGAAGTGCTTAAACACAACATGAAAACGGATGTTCCTGTTGATTCCTTTCCCATGAGTTTTACGTATTTGCCGGGCGTTAAACAAAAAATATATGAATATTTAAAGGAATACGGTGTGAGCCAGCACGATGTAAACCACGCTATCAGTTTTGGTTTAAGAACCGAAAAAAAATCAATTGATATGCAGAAGGAGTTGGGGCAGAAAATAATCGACAAGGCTATCAGCGAAGATAAACCGCTTATCGTTGTGATGGGACGTCCCTATCACCAGGACCCAATGATCAATACGGGAATTATGGATTTAATTTATGACCTTGGCGCCTATGCCATCCCCGAAAGCGCCATTCCAAATTTACACGAAATGAATCTGAAAGGTGTTCTTCCCCTTACACAATGGTCATACCATAACCGTCTGTACCTTGCAGCCAAATGGGTCATAAATCAAAAATATGATAAAATTGCCACGGTGCAACTGAATTCCTTCGGCTGCGGCCCGGACGCTGTGGTAGTGGACGAAGTTAAATCCATCATCGACAGCGGTGGAAAGATATATATTTCCATCAAAATAGATGAAATGTCTAATATCGGCGCGGCTAAAATTCGTATCCGTTCCGTACTGGAAGCCCTGGGGCAAAACAAAAAAATCGAACTGCACCCGCGGGTTTACACCAAACCCTTTAGTAAAGCAGATCGTAAAAAAACGATTTTGGTACCAAATTTTGCTACCATGTATTCCAATTTACTAGAACCTGTTTTTGACCAGCTGGGCTATAAAATTGTTACCTTGTACAATCAATCTTCAGAAGCGGTAGAAACCGGATTAAAATATGTAAACAACGATATGTGTTATCCGGCTATTGTGGTTATCGGTGATATTTTGGAAGCTTTAAAAAGCGGAAAATACGATCCAAATGAAACGGTTGTAGCCTTAAGCCAGACCAACGGGCAGTGCCGGGCTTCTAATTATGTACCGCTGTTAAAAAAAGCGCTGATCGACGCAGGTTATCTGAACACACCCGTTATCAGCTTAAGCGCTGATTCTTTCGTAGAAGGCTTCCGTTTTAACCCTGTTAAATTTACCAAATATTCGGTAATGATGTTTGCCATGGCCGACGGTATTCAGCGGATGAAATTGCGCACCAAACCCTATGAAGTGAAAAAGGGCGAAACCATTGAATTGGTTAAACGGTTGATTGACGAGCTGAAGGATTTGGTATATAAACAAAAGCCGTCCAAAAAAATGTTGCGCAATTTTATGCGCTACGCTGTTGAATCTTTTAATGCCATAGACGTTCATTACGACCAGGCATTCCCCAAAGTGGGCATTGTAGGGGAGATTTATTTAAAGAACAATTGTTTTTCTAATAATTATCTTATCGACTGGTTAGAAGAACGGAACCGTGAAGTGGTGTTACCTGCCATGCTGGAGTTTTTTGAATATGATCATTTTACAGAAGAAAACAACCGCAAAGAAAATATTGAAAAACGACCGTTATTTAAGAGATTAATTCGTCGTGCTTACCACCAAACCATTTTTCATTATCAGAAACTGGTTGAAGCTGAGTTGAAACAGTTTAGTCGCTATGAACACGAAAATACATTGGGAGAATCCATTAGAGCTGTCGATGCACCCATGCCGCTCTATCTGCAATTTGGTGAAGGCTGGCTGCTACCTATGGAAATTGCTGCCATGGCCAGTGAAGGAGTTAAAGATATAATTTCTTTGCAGCCCTTTGGCTGTATATCCAACCACATCGTAGCGAAGGGCGCCTACCGTCAGTTAAAAGACGATTATGATGTGAATATGCTGCTTTTGGATTACGAATCCGGAACCAGTGAAGTCAATAATTTAAACCGCCTGGAACTCTTCCTTTCGATGAAAGAATAAATGGGGTTAATGGAACGGACAAATGAAAAATTTCTAAGAAAATCTAAAAGGATTGGTTAGTTAGATATTGGGAATAAGGGTATGCGACCATTGTGTCGTCCTGAAATAACTTTACACTAATTTGGAGGTAAAGTTATGGCTATAGAAGTGATCAGAAGCGGGAAGGCGCACAGTTCGATAAGTTATCC
>JANTHG010000004.1 GCA_024762535.1 Calditrichaceae bacterium | reverse complement strand
CTCGCCCGTCATTGCGAGCGACATAGGAGCGAAGCAATCCCCTGCCCTCACACGTCAGTTTTCTTCATCATTAACGCATTAGCTTACTGTTTGGCCTTAACCTTTTTGGCTTTGGTTTTAAAAAAGTTGAGATTTTAACCGAACACTAATGAATTTCTATTGAAAAAAGAATGTTAAAAAAAAGTATAAAAATGAATGGACATTCATTCATTTTTTATTATATTAGGGGTAAGCTTTATTTCAAACTGTTCTGTTGAACGGAAAACGGACTACACAACGGGTTAAATTATCCATTATTTGAATAAAAGGAGTTCATTATGGCTGTTGGAGGAAGTTTTATTGTAGAACCCATCGGACGCCGTAACATATTTACGGTAGATGACATCAGCGAAGAACAGCAGGAAATCGGTCGTATGGCCGAATCGTTTGCAGTGGAACAGATTTTACCAAAAAAAAGCGACATTCAAAAATTGAACGGTGACCTCACCAAGAAATTAATGCGTGACCTGGGCGAACTGGGGATGCTTAGTGTCGATATCCCCGAAGAATACGATGGCATGGGTATGGACAAGGTAACCTCGGCTCTGATTAATGAGAAAGTCGCCATGGGTGAATCCGGTTCTTTTATGGTCACCTTTTCCGCCCATACCGGTATTGCTACCCTGCCCATTGTTTTTTTCGGTACCGAAGAACAGAAGAAGAAATACCTTCCGAAACTCGGCAGCGGCGAATGGATTGGTTCCTACGGCTTAACCGAACCCGGCGCCGGTTCCGACGCGCTGGCAGCCAAAACCACGGCCGTTTTAAGCGAAGACGGAAAATATTACATTTTAAATGGTAGTAAACAATTCATCAGCAACGGCAGTTGGGCTAAAACACTTATCTGTTATGCCAAAATTGACGGCGAAAAGTTTACCGGCTTTATCGTCAACATGGATCTGCCCGGTGTGGAAATCGGTGCGGAAGAAGTGAAAATGGGCTACAAGGGTTCCAGCACCGTTAGTGTCGTTTTAAATGACGTAAAAGTGCCGGTGGAAGATATGCTGGGCATTCCCGGGAAAGGCCATCATATCGCCTTTAACACATTGAACATCGGGCGCTACAAACTCGGGGCCGCAGTCCTGGGTTCCTCTAAGGCAGCCATTAACGAAGCAGTTAAATACGCTCTGGAACGCCGCCAGTTCGGTCAGCCCATTGCCGATTTCGACGCCATCAAATCCAAATTTGCCAATATGATTGTGCGTACCTACGAGTTGGAAAGTATTCTCTACCGAACCGTGGGTGATATTGACGCTGCCATCGGTAAATTAGATCCAAAGGCCGATGACTATTACCAGAAAATTGTCCCGGCTATCGAAACCTACGCTACCGAAGCCTCGATGACCAAAGTATTTGGCACCGAATCACACTGGCTCACCACGGACGACGGCCTGCAGATTTTCGGCGGTTACGGGTACACTGAAGAATATCCCCTGGCAGCCATGGTACGCGATACCCGCGTGGACCGCATCTTTGAAGGAACAAACGAAATTAACCGCCAGATTATCACCGGCTACTTCTTAAAAAAAGCGCTGACGGAAGCCTTACCCATCCGTGATAGAATCAAACAAAATGAAGCATTGCTGAATGGTGCATCGATTAAGATAGTAAGTGACATTTTACGCGCGGAGAAAACTGCGCTGGAATACGCCAAGGCAATCACCTTGTATGTGTTTAACGAATCCATAATTCGCTTTGGTCAGGCCCTGCGCCACGAACAACAGTTGGGTGAACTGCTCGCGGATATGTTTACGGATGTGTACGTGATGGACAGCGTTCTGGCGCGGGTAAGCCAGTATGTGGAGAAAAATGACTACGAAGCCAATCGCATCAATATCGCGCAAATCAGCACAGCTTTGGGAACGCAGCGCATCACCAACAATGCACGCACGGCTCTTCTTTCCATCGAAACCGAACACGAATTGGATCAGGCGCTGACCGATTTGGAAACACTTTCCCGTCCGGCCGGTCTGCGCTTAAACCTGTTTGAACTGCGGCGTAAGCTGGCGGATTCTTTATATGAACACGGGAAATATATGCTGTAAACTGCGGGTCACCAATAGACCTGTCATTCCCGCAATCTTTAGGTGGGAATCTACTTTTGTTCGGAGTGGATTCCCGATAGAAACCCTCGGGAATGACTTTGATAGAATTTAAACCTTTGAAGGGAGTTTACCATGTCTGAAAAATACGCAGTAATCATTGATGCCGTACGCAGCCCGATTGGTGTAAAAAACGGAAAAATGGTTGGCATCCGTCCGGATGAATTGAGTGCAAGAGTCATTAAAGGTCTGTTAGAACGCAATCCCAAACTTCCCTTAGATAAAATAGAAGACGTGATTTTGGGATGCGCCTTTCCGGAAGCCTCTCAAGGCATGCTAATGGCCCGCGGCGCCGCCGTTCTGGCAGGCATTCCTAAAGAAGCCGGCGCTAAAGTGGTGAATCGTTTTTGCGGTTCTTCCATGGATGCCGTGCACCAATTGAATCAGGCTATTTTAGCCGGCGACCTGGAATGCGGTATTGCCGTCGGAACGGAAGATATGTTTTCAGTGCCCATGGGCGGATACAATCCCAGTTTTCATCCCGAATTGGTGAAACAAAAATTCTATATCGGCATGGGCGAAACCGCCGAGAATCTGGCCAAAGAGCTGAATATTTCTCGTGAAGACCAGGAAGAATTTTCCATCAATTCCCATCGTAAAGCATTAGATGCCCAGGCCCAAGGCCGCTTTGACAACGAAATCATCCCCATTAAATTTAACGGAACTACAATCAAAAACGATGAAGGTCCGCGTGAACCGAATATAGAAAAAATCCGTTCGCTCAAACCTGTTTTTGATAAAGACGGAACCGTCACAGCTGCTACTTCCAGTCCCATCACCATCGGCTCGGCTGCTGTTCTGGTAATGAGCAACACCCTGGCCGAAGCGCTGGGGATGAAGCCGCGCGCCCGCATTATTGCACGGGCGGTTGCCGGCGTGGAATGGGAACTGATGGGCAAAGGCCCTATCCCCGCTTCTGCCAAAGCGCTGGAACGGGCAGGTATGACCATCGACGATATCGACTATATCGAATTGAATGAAGCCTTTGGGGCGCAGTCTTTGTATGTGATTCGTAAAACCGGCTGGCCCATGGAAAAAATAAATATAAACGGCGGCGCCATTGCCGTGGGACATCCCCTGGGTTGCTCCGGCGCCCGCATTCTAACCACGTTACTCAATGTAATGGAACAAAATGACGGAAAATACGGACTGGCGACCATGTGCATCGGTTCCGGGCAGGGTATTGCAACCATCATTGAACGGATCTAAAAGGAGGCTCTGATGAAGGAAATAAAGAAAGTAGCCATTTTGGGAGCCGGAGTGATGGGAAGCCAAATCGCCGCCCATCTGGCCAATGCCGGTATCCCGTCTTTGCTGTTCGATTTAAATCAGGAACTGGCCGAAAAGGGTTTACAGGCTGCCTTAAAACTGAAACCAGCGCCTTTTTACAATCCGCGGGATATTAAGCTCATTACGCCGATGAACTACGAAGATCACCTGGATCATTTGAAGGAAACGGGCTGGATTGTGGAAGTTATTGCCGAGCGGTTAGACTGGAAACAGGACTTGTTTAAACGCATTCTTCCCTATCTGCAGCCGGATACCATTGTCACATCCAACACATCGGGTCTGCTGATCGAAGATATGGTTCAGGAAATGCCGCCGGAATTTAAAAAGAATTTTCTGGTCACCCATTTTTTCAATCCACCGCGCTACATGCACTTGCTGGAAATTATCCGCGGTAAAGAAACCAGCGACGAAGCCGTGAAGATTCTGGTGGATTTCTGTGAGAATAAACTGGGTAAAGGTATCGTTTATGCCAATGACACGGTTAATTTTATCGCCAATCGCATTGGCGTATTTGGCATGATGCTGACCATGCAGTTAGCCAAAACAATGCAGCTTAGGCTCGAAGAAGTAGACAAACTGACCGGGCCCATCATGGGCCGGCCCAAAAGCGCCACCTACCGTACCGCCGATGTGGTAGGACTGGATACGCTGGCGCACGTGGCGCAATCCTCGTATGATAAAGGGGAACATGATGAGCGCAGAGATGTGTTTAAAGTGCCGGAATTTATGCTCAAAATGATAGAGAACAATCTGCTGGGGCAAAAAACACGGGCCGGCTTCTTCAAAAAAGTGGACGGAAAAATACAATCCATTAATTTTGAAACGCTGGAATATGAACCTCAGATAAAAGTACGTTTTAGTTCGCTTAAAAATGCCAAATCCCACAGCAGCACCGGCGAAAAAATCCGGGCACTGGCTTATGCTGATGACAAGGCCGGAAAATTCGTCTGGGAGTTATTATCTCAAACGCTGATTTATGCCGCCAACCGCATTCCCGAAATTGCCGATGATCTGGTGAATGTGGATCGGGGCATGAAATGGGGTTTTGGCTGGGAACTGGGCCCCTTTGAAATTTGGGATATGCTCGATCCGGTACGCTCGGTACAGCGCATGAAACGGGAAGGCAAACAGATTCCCGCCTGGGTTAATGAAATGCTGCAAACCGAGACACCCTTCTTTTACAAGATTCAGGATAAAAAGCGCTGGTACTATTCCCTTCCGGATAAAGCACATAAACCCATCCCGGAAAATGTGAAAGAAATTCAACCTAAGCTGCAAGGCAAACGGGTTAAAAAGAACTGGAGCGCCAGCATCTACGATATTAACGATGGCGTGGCTTTTCTGGATTTTCACAGTGTGCTTAAAGCGGATATGAATCCGGTGGACGGCTCCATGCTGGACATGCTGGCGGAGATGGTTGATTGGATTCCGGCACAAGGCTATAAAGGACTGATTATCAGCAGTCTCGGGCCCAATTTTTCAGCCGGAGCCAACTTGCAGTTATTGCTGGAAATGAGTAAAGCTAAAAACTGGAAAGGAGTAGAACAGCTTAGTAAAACTTTTCAGGATATTACCCAAAATCTGCGTTTTGCCCCCTTCCCTGTTGTTGCGGCACCATTCAACATTACCCTGGGCGGTGGCTTCGAAATTTCGGCCGCATCCGATCGTATCGTCGCCTCGGCAGAATTGTACTGCGGCGCTGTGGAAGTGGGCGTGGGCTTAATTCCCGGCGCAGGTGGCAATTTGCGTGTGCTGATGAACTTTCTGAATTCCATGAGCCGGATGCGACCCGGTCCGTTCCCGCCGGTACAGAAAGCCTTCGAAACCATTGGGTTTGGCAAGGTTTCCACTTCCGCCAAAGAGGCGGTTAAACTCGGTTACCTGCAGCGCAGCGATAGCATTGTTATAAATCCCGATCACCAGATTTACGAAGCGAAACAGGCTGTTCTAAAACTGGCCGAAAACTACCAGCCACCTACAGAACGGGAAGATTTGCTGCTACCAGGTCCTGATGGCTTTGCGGTCATTCAGGATTCACTAAAGGGTTATGTTAAGCTGGGGAATATTTCCGAACACGATCGTCTGGTTGGCGAAAAACTGGCATGGGTATTGTGTGGCGGAGAACATGCTTCCCCGGTCCGCCCTGTGCGTGAACAGGATATTCTGGATTTGGAACGGGAAGCATTTGTCAGCCTATGCGGTGAAAAGCTGAGCCAGGAACGCATGGCCTACATGCTGAAAACAGGAAAACCGTTACGGAATTAACGTAACAAGTCTAAAACAAAAAGGCCATCCCTGTTCACAGAGACGGCCTTTTTTTATTCCTTATTTCGTCGCTTACAAAGCATCAATAATCGCATTGTACGTGGCGCTGGGACGCATGGCTTTGGCAGCCAGTGCATCGTCCGGCATATAATAACCACCCACATCCTGGGGAGTTCCCTGCGCAGCAATCAATTCACTCACAATTTTTTCTTCATTTGCTTTCAAATCGTCAAACACTTTAGCAAAGCGGTTTTTCAGCTCTTCATCAGCAGTCTGGTTGGCCAGTGCTTCTGCCCAGTACATACTAAGATAGAAAGTACCGCCGCGATTGTCCTGTTCATTCACCTTACGGGAAGGTGATTTGGCATTTTCCAGATATTTGCTAATCGCTTCGTCCAGTGTTTCGGCCAGAACTTTGGCTTTATTGTTAGACGTTTTCTCAGCAATCATTTCAAAAGAAGGAACAAGCGCGCAATATTCGCCGAGGGAATCCCAACGTAAATGTCCTTCTTTTAGAAATTGCTGGACGTGTTTGGGAGCTGAACCACCGGCGCCCGTTTCAAACAAGCCACCGCCCTTCATCAGGGGTACAATGGAAAGCATACGCGCGCTGGTACCCAATTCTAAAATAGGAAATAAATCGGTCAGGAAGTCACGCAAAACATTACCTGTAACCGAAATGGTATCCTGTCCTTTGCGGATACGTTCCAAAGAGAATTTTATGGCTTCCACCGGTTCCATAATACGAATATCCAGACCGGTCGTGTCGTGTTCATTTAAATACATATTAACTTTTTTGATGATTTCACGGTCGTGGGCGCGATTATCATCAAGCCAGAATATGGCCGGTGAGCCGGAAGCTTTCGCCCGGTTCACAGCTAGTTTCACCCAATCACGGATAGGCGCGTCTTTAGCCTGGCACATCCGGAAAATATCGCCGGTTTCCACATTTTGTTCCAGTACCACTTCCCCGGCCTGATTAACAGCGCGAATAACACCTTTGCCTTCTGCAATAAACGTTTTGTCGTGAGACCCATATTCTTCAGCCTTTTGGGCCATTAGTCCCACATTGGAAACACTGCCCATTGTGGATGGATCAAACTGACCGTTACGTTGGCAGTTTTCGATGGTTTCCTGATAAATGGTGGCATACGAACGATCCGGAATCATGGCGATGGTATCTTGCAACTCATCATTTTTATTCCACATCTTGCCTCCGTCGCGGATTACCACCGGCATGGAAGCATCGATGATGACATTATTCGGAACGTGTAAATTGGTGATACCGTTGCGGGAATCCACCATAGCCAGGTCCGGACGGGAATCGTACACGGCTTCGATGTCCGCTTCAATTTCCGCCTTCTTTGCGGCCGGTAAGCGATCCAGTTTCGCTAACACATCGGCCAGACCGTTATTCACATTGGCACCGATTTCTTTAAGCGCATCCGCATGTTTATCCAAAGCGTCTTTGTAATAAACAGAAACAGCGTGACCAAACATAACCGGATCCGAAATTTTCATCATCGTAGCTTTGAGGTGCAAAGAGAGCAACACATCGTCTTTTTTGGCAGCTTCTATTTGATCAGCATAAAATTCACGCAGCGCGGCCACATTCATAATGGCTGCATCAATCACTTCACCTTCCAGGAGAGGCAGGCTTTCTTTAAGAGTTTTAACGGTTCCGTCTGCAGCCACATATTCAATTTTAATATCATCGGCCTTTTGCATGGTTACAGATTTTTCGGTACCGTAGAAATCACCGCCGGTCATGTGAGCCACACGGGTTTTGGAACCGCTTTCCGGCCAGGGTTTCATCATTTTATGGGGATTCTTTTGGGCAAACTTTTTAACCGCAGCAGCGGGACGACGATCAGAGTTGCCTTCACGCAGGACAGGATTTACAGCAGAACCTAATGCTTTGGCAAAACGTTTTTGCAAAGCAATTTCTTCATCTGATTTGGGCTCTTCGGGATAATCCGGGATATCGTACCCTTTTTCCTGCAACTCTTTAATAGCGCTCTGAAGCTGCGGGATGGAAGCGCTGATGTTCGGCAGTTTAATAATATTAGCGGAAGGGTCCTGAGTCAGGTCGCCCAGCATCTGCAGATGGTCTGCCACTTTTTGATCTTCTTTCAGCCGTTCCGGAAAGATAGATAAAATACGACCGGCCAGCGAGATATCGCTTAATTCGATTTCGATATCCGTGCCTTTGGTAAAAGCCTGTACAACCGGAAGCAACGCATAGCTTGCCAAAAGCGGCGCTTCATCTGTTTTGGTCCAATTGATTTTAGATATACTCATAATTTTTCCCTTTATACTGTGAATAAATTAAATTCGTTTTTAAAAGAGGAAGTTACTCAATTAAACCTATAGAATGCAAGGCAAGAGGCTGTTGTTCGGTGGATTATTTTACTGACTTTTGAGCCATATAATTTGATAGGGGGCTAATTCCAGATGTAGGTTGTCTTTTTTCCATTCATACGGTTTTTTGCTGATAATATCTTTCCAATGCACTACAGGAGCCTGCAGCTGCTTCTTGCTGATATTAAGCTGCTGAGGCTTACTGGTTACATTTATCACTGACAGCAGAAATTCACTTTGATCTTCAGTAAAGCGCATTACAGTAAACAAGGCGTCAGATAAAGGTAAAATACGTTGTGGCGCATTGGGATGAAACACTTTTTCACGAATGCGTTTTTTGATCAATCGAATCAGGCGTGTGGTAACCATGAATGTGGTACTCCTGGAAGATTCCAGTGAATTAAGCAGCTCATCCGCTTTGATATTTTTACGGTTAATACTGCGGGTTTGCTTCTCTTCGATTACCAGTTCCGCATCATTCTTAGAGCCCAGCAGGCCATGAATATAAATTCCGGGAACACCGGTTAAAACCAGAGCGATAGCCCGGGAAGCAATATAACGATTGACCTGCAAATCGATGGGTTCATCCGCATCGTCATTATTAATGGCCGACCACCAGGTAATGTTGAATTCATAGGGACTATTGGTACCGTCACCGTTGGCTTTATACGAAATGTAACCGCCGTGTTCCAGTACTTTTAAGGCTATCATGTCAATTTCTTCCGGCGGTAAAATATCTTTTACGGCCATCACACCGATACCGTCATGAGAATCCAGAAAATTAAAAAAAGTGGATTGTTCCGAAACAGGTTTAATGCTTGCAGCCCAATCGCTTAGCACATGGCTGTTTTCATTCTGAAAAGCATGTAGTACTAAGGGCGGCAAGGCAAAGTTGTAAATCATCTGCGCTTCTTCATATCCGTTCCCCATGTAGCGGATATTATCCTGATGCGGCACATTGGTTTCGGTTATAATGGCTACATGCGGAGCAACGGCATTTAAAATATCCCGAAACAGCCGAATGATTACATGGGTTTGTTCCAGATGCACACAACTGGTTCCCAATTCTTCCCAAAGATATGTTACAGCATCCAAACGAATCAGATCGGCGCCGCGGCGTACGTAGGTAAGCAAAATTTCAATCATTTTGAGCAAAACGCGGGGATTGTGGTAATTCAAATCAATCTGATCCGGGCTAAATGTCGTCCAGACCATACGCGTTCCATATAGGGTGTGAAAGCTGCTAAGTACTTCGGAAGTTCGGGGACGTACGATCAGCTTTAAGTGATCGGTAGAAATTTCGTTCTTGGTGGAAAATACAGTAAAGAAATCCACAAAAGCGGGATTCTGATTTAGGAATTCCTGGAACCAGCGACTTTTGGAAGAGACATGATTAAACACACCATCGAACATAAGTTTAAAATCGGATTTAAGTTCCAATAAGTCATCCCAGGTACCGAGATTGGGATCCACTTCTTCAAAATCCATTACCGCAAATCCCCTGTCCGATGAATACGGGAAAAAAGGCAAAATATGAACCGTGTTAAACACACCGTTTAAATATTTTTTTAATAATTTCTTAATGGTTTTAAGTGGTTTTTCGCGCGCCCTGCGTATTAAATCGCCATACGTAATTAAAATAATATCCTGTTCCGAAAAACGATTTTCCGGTTTAAAACTCTTTTCCCATTCCAGCATTTGTGGCGTTTTATGAGCATAATAAACCTGTAATATCCGTTCCAATTCTTTAAAACAATAGTCGGGACAATTGTTTTGGTACAAAAAACGTAGTTTCGATTCGATACGTTCTTTTATCTCTTCCGGAATTTTATAAATGGGACGGGTGTAATCCGGTTGTAAGTGGTGGAAATTTCTTCTGTCCATATTCTGATGGTTTACCGCCATGCTTAGGTTCCGTAACTTTTAACAGCCTGATCTACAGAGTCAAAGATTTGCACAATCTGATCTATATGCGTGAGTTCCAGTAAATTGGATACGGTTGGGCGGGGACTTGCCAGCCGGATATCACCATTTTGAGAGCGGGTAGCAGCAATTTTGGAAACAATGGCACCCAAACCACTGGAATCCATGTAGTTCGTTTTGTGCAGGTCCACTACAATTTTAATATGACCTGCTTCCACATGTTCTTTAAACAATTTTTTCAATTCATCCGATACGTCCATGGTCAGTCGATCCGGTGTTCCAAAAACAATCACATTGTTTTCCAATTCCTGAATTTCAAAATTCATTGCTAGCTCCATGTTAGTGTTTTAAGTAACTTTCGTCAAACTTGGCGCGGGCTTTAATAATTGTTGTCCATAAATATCCATTAGATCCGAACCGGCCTATTAACAGAGCCAGAGCCGCCGCAGCCGCTCCGCTCCAGGAATAGCTGTAAATCAACAGGGCCATCAGCAACACAATAAGAGTTACTTCGATGGCTGTGGCTGTTGTAATGGGGCTGGTTTGCTGATGATGCACCAATACAGCCCGCTGAAACGATAACATAACAGAAAGCGCCGGCATCAATGATAAAATCTGGATGGGAACCCGGGCAAATTGGGCCAGGTCGGGATGCAATCCCCCTACAGAGGTGAGCCAAAACATGAGTAACGGACTAAACGATATTATCATCAGGATGCCGCTTACAGTTACTGCCAGGACTCTGGCAAAACGTCGGATCATCCGGTAATACTGATCTTCATTTCCGAATAAAGATATGGCAACTTCCTGAAAGGATAACCCAAAAGAGCGAAAAATAAATACAAATGAATTAACCACCGGCCAGACAGCTAAAGATTCCAAAGCAAATGCTGCCTGTCCCATAAAAAAAGTTAATGCCGGCTGGATTACCAACCCAAGAATCGATGTAAGAGCCAAGGGATAATAGAATTTTGTAATACTGCGATGGGAAATGGGTTGGGTTTGAACAGGTTGATTATGTACAATGGGCAAAGCCGGTTTTACCATCAGACGACTAGCAACCGCTTCCGCCAACACACCTATGGACAGAGCGCTGGCCCCGACCACTGCGCCAGGCACCCATTTTTCAAAATAAAGAAGAAAAACGGTCATACTCATAAAACTTAAGCGTACAATGGTTCCATACGCTACACGCCGTGTAAAACCGTAACGGATTAAGATGCCCTGATAGAAACGGCGGTAGCCAATGGCCGCGGGCCAGACAAGTAAAATCAATAAAGAGGGGTGTACCAACCGGGTAACGGAAAGCGGTAACGCCATTTCCCGGTTCAGGATTAAATGGAACAAGGGTGGATACAGCAGCAGCAACATGAAAATGGTGATGCCCACATTGAGCAAAAAGGTAAAACGGCGTAATTTGTAAAAGGATTGAGAATCCCTTACCAGCGCTGTGGAAGCACTGAGCATCATGATCACAGGAGATTCAATGATGAGCGCGAAAGCAAAGGCTACCCCATAGGCTGCCAGATTTATTTTAGGTTGATCCATTCTGGCAATAATGGCGGCAATAAGCGGGCCTTCCACAGACATCATCAGCCAGGTAGCAGAGAGCGGAATCCAGAATCGGAATATCTTTTTGTAGGTCAGTATTGGCTGCTCGCTCATATAGGGCATTCTCCGGAAGCAGTAATGCTCAAATTTTAATAAAAAAAAGTTCCGCACCGAAAGCAGTGCGGAACTTTGTATTTGTGTTACAACGAATTAAATATCGAATTTAATTCCCTGTGCCAATGGCAGATCCGTACCATAGTTGATGGTATTCGTCTGCCGGCGCATATACGCTTTCCAGGCGTCGGAACCGGATTCGCGGCCACCACCTGTTTCTTTTTCACCACCAAACGCGCCACCGATTTCCGCACCGGATGTACCAATATTTACATTCGCAATCCCGCAATCAGATCCCCAGTGTGAAAGGAAGGTTTCCGCTTCCTGCAGATTGTTGGTGAAAATGGCTGATGACAAACCCTGAACCACATCATTGTGAATTTCAATAGCATTTTCTACCGTACCGCTGTATTTAATCAGGTACAAAATAGGAGCAAAAGTTTCTTCCTGAACGATTTCATAATGATTTTCCGCTTCCACAATACAGGGTTCCACATAGCAACCGGATTCATATCCTTCTCCGGAAAGTACGTTACCGCCGTAAATCACTTTACCGCCTTCGTCTTTAGCCTTTTTAATGGCGTTTACATACATCTGAACCGCGCCGGTATCAATCAGCGGACCCATATGGTTCTTTTCATCAAGCGGATTGCCGATACGGATACCTTTGTAAGCTTTTACGAGAATATCTTTCACCTGATCGTAGATGGATTCATGAATAATCAGACGACGGGTAGTGGTACAACGTTGTCCGGCTGTGCCTACAGCGCCAAATACGATGCCGGGTAAGGCCATCTTTAAATTGGAATCCGGGGTTAAGATAATGGCATTGTTACCACCCAGTTCCAGGATGTATTTACCCAAACGGCGGGCAATCACTTCACCGGCGTGACGTCCAACCCGGGTGGAACCGGTCAAGGAAACCAGCGGAATGCGTTTGTCATTTAAAATGCGCTCGCCTACGGTGGATCCTTTACCGACAATCAGGTTAAAAACACCTTCCGGGATATTGTTTTCTTTTAAGACCGCACTTAAAATATTTTGAACCGCAATAGCTGTCAACGGTACTTTAGAAGCCGGTTTCCAGATGTTTACATCACCGGCAACAGCGGCAATCATGGCATTCCAGGCCCAAACCGCTACCGGAAAGTTAAAGGCCGAGATAGTTACAACCGGGCCCAACGGATGATACTGGTCGTACATACGGTGCGAAGCACGTTCCGAATGCATGGTAAATCCATAAAGCTGACGGGATTGACCAACAGCGAAATCGCAAATATCAATCATTTCCTGCACTTCGCCCCAGCCTTCCTGCAGGGATTTACCCATCTCATACGAAACAAGACGGCCCAGAGGATCTTTGAATTCGCGCAGTTTTAAACCGATTTGACGCACAATTTCACCACGTTTGGGAGCCGGAACGGTTCGCCAGTATTTGAAGGCTTCCTGAGCTTTGGCCACGATGTGTTCATAGTCTTCTTCCGAAGCCTGATACACAGAGGCAATGGCTTTACCATCTGCCGGAGAAGAAATTTTCAGTTCACCTTCTGTTGTTGTGCTTCCCCACTCCAGTCCGGTAGAGGAGCCAAAGTTGGTTGACTTAATACCCAGAATTTCCAGGTTTTTTGAATCAAACATAGGGTAATCCTTTCTTTAATTTATGATTTGGTTTTTTCAATAATATCCTGCAGCGTAATTTCTTTCATTTTAGTCTCGATTTCCACCTGAATCTCAGAAAACAGATCGATGAAAAAATTATTGGTTCGTATATTTTGCTGTTCATCTTCAGCAGAACCGGTATGAACATCCAGATGGAATGCTTTTTGGTCCTCAATAGCACAATAAATATCCTGTAAAGTAATTGTATCCGGTTTTTTTTGTAAGACAAATCCTCCCTCTTTGCCTTTGCGCGCTGCAACAATATTTTGTTTGGAAAGCAGAGAAAGTAAACGACGCAACTTGGAAGCATTTCCTCCAATTTGTGCCGCAATAGCAGCGCTGTTGAGCGCTTGTTCGGAATGCGTAGCCAACAGGCTAAGGGCCTTGACAGATGTGGATAATTTGGTTGAAGCGGACATAATTGCTCTATTTGTTACTGTATTGGCAACAATATACTAACTGGCAATTTAAAGTCAATAGAAAAAAATATTTTTTCAAATTAAGAATAGCGCAGGCGGGTTCCGTGGGTAACTGACATTAAGATTTCTGGTGCACTAAGTTCTTTAGGAAATAAACAACCGGATATCTTTGCACCATACAGACTGGCACCATGCAAATTTGTATTGCTAAAATTGATGCCTCTCAGATCAGCTTGTTTAAATTTACAATTAGACAAATCGAGTCCACTGGCATCTAATCCGCGTAAATCAAATCCTCGAAATGCCAGACCGTTTAATTCGCTTTCTAATTGACCACGATCTTTAAGTAAATTGAAGTCTTTAATACGACGTTCCTGAAGTAAGCTGTAGCTTTTATTATTTTGTGGTATTAGTGGTGTTTCCGCATACATGGCAGACCTCTTCGAAAAGTTGTTTCTTTTATAATCGACAGAAAAGAATACAACTTAAGCGGCTAAACCAAGCCGAATCGTTTACGAACAATCCACTCAAGTCCAATCAAAACTAATATCAGGACCAGAATTACAGTTTTTTGCCATAATTCCACACTAAGTATTTCTTTTTTTATTTTTTCTTTACCTGTAAACAAAGATCTTAAACTATCTATTTCACCTGCAGAGACATAAAGGCCATGATTATCATTTGCAATTTGCTCCAAATAAGTTTTGTTAACTCCGTTATGAAGCCATTCTTTTTCTACCGGAAGTACTTCCATTTTCAAAACATCTGATCCAACAAACCTTTGTTGTATTTTCCCCATCGCTTTAAAAATATGCAGGCCCTGCTTACCGGGAATAAAAGTGGCGGAATAAGTTCCCGAACTGTCAGCAGGAAAAGCATCCAAAATTATTTTTTTATATCCGTTATCTATTTCAATCTGCACATTTCCATTTGTAACCGGTTTAAAAGCATTATCATATAAATATGTTGTTAATTGTAAAGGTTGGCCAACCCTTCCAAAGAGCTGATTTGTTTCCAAAACGACTCTCTTTATTTTTTTTTGTATAGCCAGCCAACGCATAAATTTTTCTAATAAAAGACGATATCCGTTGTTAAGCTCATTATTTTCCTGAAGCCAAAAATGCCACCGCCAAAATCCATAACCATTCATTAATATCCATTTATTTCTTTTTTCTGTAAATGAACCAATTAAAGGTTTACCCTGACTAATTACCCATTTATTCATGTGAGATGTCACAGAAGACGGTAACTGGTAAAAGGAATTTACAGGCGGTAATGTGGTCCAAAAACGTTGGTTTAAATCTGCTTTAGAAAATACACTCAACACAGAATTTTCAGAAAGTTGAAAGGATGAATATGTGGTAGGTTTGGTTTTTATTTTAATATTTTTAAATGAATCATTTCCAAGCAATTGGGTCAATAAATCAACACGAGTATTAGCACCTAATAAAACCAATTTCCCGGATTTGGACGCTTCTAATTTTCGGATAGTATGCTGTGTTGTAAATGCGCCCGGGAAATTGACTAAAATAAAAACATCCGCATTCCAATTTATTGTTTTTTTCTCAGCTGTTAAAAAAGTACCTTCCTGTAATTCAACATGATAAATTACATCAAAATCCGGGTTTTGATGTAATAATTCATACAAAAATTTCCCGTCTAAACCAACTTTTCCTCCCAAAATCTGAATGGATAATCTCTTTTTCAGTACCTGCTGAATAAACTGTCTACTATTATTTTCTATATTCCGTTCATTTTGAAGAGTATCCATTGAAATTGAATATTTTTTTATGCCCAACCCGGATGATACAATCGGGAAATTTAATTCTTTAAAAGTATTTTGCTCATGTTTAAAATAAATCTTTCTTTTGAACAGGACGTTCCCTCCGCTGCTCAATTGAATGGCGATCGTTGTATCGCGCCTTAAATGCTTACTACCGACTCGTATCAGAATATTTTGTTTGGAATTTGCATACGTAGTTGGAGGGGCTTGAATCTGATCAATATAAATATCAGGTTGATTTGTATTTTGTCCAACTCCCACGGTAAATAATCGGATTTGAGACTTGTCCAGATATTGTGGAATTGGACCTTCAGTAATATAGCCATCACTTAGGATTACCACATTATCAAAATGGGAATTATTGATATATTTAAACAGGGTTGAAAAATTTGTTGGGCCCTGCCCTTTTTTGATACTATCTGCAGTTATTTCCCAAACGTGATTATTAAAACCGAACATTTTAACAGGAATTTCAATCATTTTTTGTAAACCGCGAACTGCTTGTACCTCTTGAATCTTTTTACCTTTTTGGCTAATGGAAAGCGATTGATCTACAAACAAAGCATTTTTAACCTGATCACTTCTAAAAAAAGATAGCGTTAATTGTGGTTTTAAAATAAGTAAAAGCAATAAAAACCAGACGCCAAAACGTAAAGTCATTAAAAAATATTTTTTGATTCGATTTAGTTGAGGGACTGTATTTTTGTATTGCCAATATGTTAGGCCTGCTGCAACAAGTAACAATAGGACTAAAATAATAAAAGGTATATTTATTCGGATTAATTCTGGCACAGACATCATCAATGGTTCGGGAAAGATTGAAGGATTAGAGAAGGAAATGCGTTAAGTGTTTGTTCATCTCGTTTTCCTCGCTTAAGATGTTCCAGCCCTGCACGCGCAATCATGGCCGCATTATCAGTGCAATAAACAATATCCGGCAAATACAGCTCATACTTTCGCTGGTCACATTCTATTTTAAGCCAGTCACGTAACAATGTATTTGCTGCCACACCACCGGCAATCCCAATTGTTTTGGCTCCAAATTTTTGGGCAGCAAGTAAGGTTTTTTTAACCAGAACTTCTACAGCTGCTTTTTGGTATGAGGCACATATGTCTGCCAAATGGATTTCTTTTTCTTTTTCATGTAAGTCCCTTAAATACACCAGCAATGCTGTTTTCAGTCCACTATAACTAAAATCAAACGCATCATTATTCATCAGTGCCCGGGGGAACTTAACAAAATCAGGGTTTCCTTGTTTAGCCAAAATATCAATTTTAGGACCTCCCGGATAGCCAAGACCCAGTAATTTGGCGCCCTTATCGTAAGCTTCCCCAACAGCATCATCCCTGGTTTTTCCGAGAATTTCGTATTGGAGATGATTTCTCATTAATACAATTTGGGTATGTCCGCCTGAAACGATTAGAAAAATAATTGGGAACCGAATTTCTGATTTTTGCGAAAGTAAATTACCATAAATATGACCTTCTATATGGTTTACTCCAACAAACGGTTTCTGCCAGGAAACGCTCAGGCCCTTAATAAAATTCACCCCTACCAGCAAAGCACCAACCAGGCCGGGGCCTTTGGTAACAGCCAGGCCGTCTATATCATTTGGATCTAAACCGGATTCTTTAAGAGCCTTTTCAACAATCGGAACAATCAAACGTATATGTGCCCGTGAGGCCAGTTCCGGCACAACGCCACCAAACTGACTATGGATTTCTTGTGACGATATAATGCTTGATAGCACTGTATTATCTTTGATAATGGCTGCTGATGTTTCGTCGCAAGAGGTTTCTACACCTAATACAATCACTCTGTATCCTCATTTCGTTTTAATTGCAGACGGAATTGTTTGGGGCTTATATCTATTACTTCTACGCCATTTGGTACATCAATCTGAGCAGAATACATCAATTTACCGCTCTTATACCAGATTCGATAATCGAAAAGTGCCGTAATTTGATTCTGCGTTAAGTTTGAAATAAGACTTTCGCTTCCCTTTACCTTTACAGTAACGGTTGGAGGTACCGCCGCCCCCTGATAATCAGTAGGCACACCAAGGATTTGAATAGGGATGTTATAAAACGTTCGTTCCACTAATTGTTCCAATATAAACCGTGCTGATATTTTTGAAGGATTTAGTTTCAATATACCAGGTTTTGGATTCACGAGATCTATACTCATATTAAAAGGATATTTTTTTTGACTCTTCGAAACCGTATCACTCTTAATGACATGTATCGATCGAACCAGTTGTGCTGGTCCACTTACCAATGTGGAATCCTGATTTAACACAACTTTGTTAAAAACATATCCGGGTGCAGGTTTTATGGTGGCTTGTAAATTAATTTTTCGTTTAATTGTTAGTAGTTTATCTACTTTTAAGTCGATTTTACCGGGTCGAATAATATCCACAATTTTAATTCCAAGATTTCTCGGAATATGAAATCGTTGCTGAAAATCTTTCAGCTTAATCGTTTCGCTCTTTTTAACATCTGTGAGTTCCAGATCTATAGTAGGATGATAAAAATTTAAACCAAAAAGGGCACGTCCTTTCCCACTGACTTCAAGTAAAACATGATCCGGTACTTTTTCGGCCAAAACATAGCCCCTGGCTAATTCTGATATTTTAAAAGGGACCTCTAAACGCATTGAGTAGTTTTTATCTGTGATCACAGCTACCCACAATAGTAAGGCAAGAAAAAAGGATGCCAACAACGGTTTATAATTTTTTGATAAAAAGTTTAAAAAACGACTCATTTTTCATCCAGGTGAATTTCTATTTCATCTTCAGCACAAGCTGAAAAATATTCAGCAGCACTGCCTTGGTTTTGTGCAACTTCGAGGAAGTTAAGACTATTCCATAAACAGAGCAAACCTCCTGCTTTTTCTTGGGCATAAAAATTATTAATGCGGTCAAATTTATATCCCTTATAATAAATTGCCCTTATTGTTTTTCTGCTTAACTCATTACGTTTAATGGCAAAAATAATATTTCCAAAATGGTCTGTTATCAATTTTGGTATGTAAAGGATTGATCCTACTTTTCTGAATTGAAATGGCTTAGGTTTTTTAAGAGGAATGGCTTTCCCTAATTTTGAAGGATCGGTTCCTGTTGCAATCAGGCCGGCCACAGGTGCAAAAACATCCCTGCCGTGGAACGTAGAACTACTTTCGGCCAGATCATTAATCTCATAAAGCCTTAGCAAGGATTCTTCCAACATGAGAAGATCAAACAATCCATTATCCGGGCCAATATAAAAGGCTTGTTCGGATTGCAGTATTAAGCCCTTTCTGCTACTCCCGACACCAGGATCTACAACACAAACATGAATGGTTCCTTTAGGAAAGTGATTGTAATAGTTTAGAATGGTGTAGGCTGCATAGGATATTGAAAACGGTGTAATATCATGTGTGATATCAATAAGTTCCGCATCAGGCGCCATTGATTTGATAACCCCTTTCATGGCTCCCACATAACCGTTGGCTGTGCCAAAATCACTCAACAAGGTAACGACAGACAATATTTATCTTCCATATTTTTTTTGACAATCGGGACAAAAGTGTGTTCCTCTGCCACTTATTTTTTGTTTTTTTATAAGCGTTCCGCATCTTACACATGGTCTTCCCTGCTGTTGGTACACATAAAAAAAGTTTTGTGCATTACCAACTTTCCCGTTAGCATCGCGAAAATCAGAAATCGTACTCCCCATATGCTCAATGGCAAATGTTAAAACGTTTCTGATTTCTTCAAATAAATGGCCAGCAGCCTTTCGGCTTATCTTAGCACTGACAGAAAGTGGGTGTATTCGGCTTCGAAACAAAGATTCGTCAACATAGATATTCCCCAGACCTGCAATATATCGTTGAGAAAGTAGAAAGGCTTTTATTCCCATCTTGCTTTTCTTTAACAATTCCGCAAAAAGAACGGGAGTAAATCTGGGATCTAAAGCATCCATACCCACCTTTTTTACCACTTCATTAAGGGATTGGACAAAATACCATCGACCAAATTTTCGGACGTCATTGAACGCCATGTTTATTCCATTTTCGAGCCGCATTAATACCCGCATATGAGATGGTTTTACTGAGGGATTTATCAATATTTGCCCACTCATACGTAAATGAATAATCAGATTTCCTTCATCTAACTTAATGAGTATGTATTTCCCCAGTCGCGACACTTGTTCAATCCTTCGGCCAACTATGGGAATTTGTAAACGATTCTCAAACGTTTTTGCCCAAAACACATCAAGTTCTTTTATTAGTCTTCCGGTAATACGCGGACGTATTTCACGAATTATAGTTTCTACTTCGGGCAGTTCAGGCATACATTCTTTTCTCTTGCTTTAATGAAAACCCAATCATACTTAATAGGGCCTACAGATCAATAAAATATCGAGTGTGATAACCTGGCCACAGCCCCTAAGTGTACATATTAAAACAAATTTAGTTATAAAGTAAGCAGAATCCAAGTATAGGAAATATTTCAAAGTTGGTTCAAAATAATTGTATGAACAAAATGGAGTGCGTCCGGGAGAACCTCTTGACTATCATGAGATATCAACAATTTTTCCATTTTAGAAATTAAATCACTTTCAAAATGGTGGTGATAACGAAAACTGGGCGACTGATAACTTCTGAAAGCCCCTACTTCAGGATCAAGCCGCCCACTCTTAAAACCTGTTTCGATATTCCATTCTACCAAATAGTCTTCGTGCCAAAACTGGAATCGGACAATTTGGTGAACATTGTTTTTCCAGATAAACAATTCACAATTGTTTTCCGCATCCCGAAACCAGGATTTATTTCCATCACGCTCTTTTAAAAAAGAAGGATCAATTTCCTGAAACATGGGTCGCCTCAATAAATACACTTAAAACCTACAATATCAGAGACGAATAATCTTTGATGAAGAGCAATTTTACAAATAATATTAAAATGTAATATTTAAATCATCATGAAGCCATTGCATAAAATGTTCACAATCTTTTGATGAAAAGGAACTTTTTCTGGTTTTAAGTTGAATCATGATATCATCAATGAATATATGACCATCGTTTTTATTCCATGCAAGGATAACGGGTTTTAAAACATCGGCATGCCCGGCACAAAAGATTTTGCCTACCAGAATGGATGCCACATTCCGCATCAGTAAATCAGACGACTTACGATACTTTTCTATATAAGGCAATACTAATTCTGGTGAACGAGTACCTATGTATTCCAATGCCTGAAACACATATTGCCGAAGATTGGAATCCGCCGAATTTAGCAAAGCGTGAAGAGGATTTTCCCAGCCATCTCTGGGGCCGTACCGGCCAATCATTTCGCCTAAAATACTTTTATCCTGAATGGCTTTATCTATAGAGTTGGGGAAATACTCGTCAATAGCGGGAATAATTTCCGCATATTTATCCGGTCCCACCTGTTCCGGACCGGCAACATTTAGCGCCTGTGATATATGAATTAGCACATTTACAGCCGAACTCAATTTGCCTTTTGTGGGTTCGGTTTCTTTATAGAACTCAAACAAATCCTGAAGATTTTGCATCCATGCTCCTGATTAAAATTTATAGCCGATCGCACGTAAAAATTCTTTCCGTTTTTTGATGTCTTCTTCTGTTTCAACGCCTTTAGTGCGCACACCATCCACCACGCCAAGAATCGCTCTTCCCTGTTCGGTTTCGGCCAAAATAACCTGGGTTGGATTGGCAGTAGCACAGTAAACTCTGGTTACTTCCGGGACATTTTTAATAGCGTTAAGTACGTTTAACGGGAAGGCATTACCGAGAAAAATAATAAAACTATGCCCCGCACCGAGCTCCATTGCGTTTTCTTTAGCCAGGTCGATCAGCTTATCATCATTTCCGCTAAATCGAACCAACGCCTCTTGTGACGCTTCACAAAAAGCCAGCCCAAATTGGATATCCGGATTAATATTGACAATGGCTTCATGAAGGTCTTCAACGGTTTTTATAAAATGGGAATGACCGAGGATAAAATTCATATCCTCTGGTTTACGGATGTTAAATATTTTCAATTCCATTTTGCCCTCTTGGTTTGGTTCATCAAATAAGTTAAAAGAAAAGCTAAGTATGAGTCAATTAAAAACTCATTTTCTTTTTGCCACTTCCCTCAGAACCTTATTCACAATTTCATCGATTAAATTGGTTTGAGAATCCGTGATGGAAATTGCACAATCGGAATCATCTTTGCATGTGGTACAATCGGTTTTGGTATGGATACCCTGCGCTTCTTTTTTTGAAATCATATACTGAACGTGTTGAGCAGATAGTTTTTTTGCGCCACCCATCTGGTCGCTTAAAAAAGTGATCTTTGCCGTGTGTTCCACAGTTTCCATTTTGTGATAGGCATTCAACAGGTCTTTACCTACCGTAACGACGCCGTGATTCGCCAGTAAAAAGGCATCATAATCCTGTAAAAAGCGAAATATATCCGCATACAAATCTTCCGTACCGGGCATCCCATAAGCCACAAGCGGCACCCGTCCCAGGCTGTAAACCATTTCGGAAAGGACACATTGGTCCAGTTCTTTCCCACAGGCAGCAAAAGCAGTGGCATAAGCAGGATGCGCATGACATATACTACGCACATCTGCTCTGTTTTTATAGATTGCCAAATGCATATTCAGTTCGGATGAGGGTCGTGTATTGCCCTGAACCGTGTTACCTTCCGGATCCACCGTTACCATATCATCCGGGTTCATATACCCCTTGCTTACCCCGGTTGGCGTTATAAGTATTTCGGATTCCGAAACCCGAATACTCATATTACCATCATTGGCAGCCACAAAGCCGCGCTGATACATTCTGCGACCGATTTCGACTAAATCTTTTTTAAACTGAAGTGCTGACATTTTTTTTACAGTAGATTACTATTTTTTAAAGAATTTTATGTGTGCAATTTAACAATCCAGCTGCATAGATAAAAATAAATCTAACGATCCAAAGAATTAAAGGGTCGAAAAAAAAATTAAAAGGCATTTTGAAAAGATTACGGAAATATTTTCGTAAATACGGAAATATTTTTACATAAAAAATGTTATAGAGGACAAAAGATATTATTATAAGCGGAGCAAAAATGAATCATAATAGAACAAACCTTTCCGAAACGGAATTGGAAACTTTGGAATGGCTGGAATCAATCGATTATGTAATTGAACATAGTGGGCCGGATCGTGTAAAGGAAATATTGCATGAAGTGCAGAAACATATTTTTAAATCGGGCATCAAATTACCCTTCGAAGCCAACACACCCTATATCAATACGATCCCGCTCGAAGAACAGCCAACTTACCCGGGCAGCAGAGAAATTGAACGACGCATAAAAAGCATTATTCGCTGGAATGCCATGGCTATGGTTGTTAGGGCAAACCGAAACGAAAACGGTATCGGCGGACATATATCCACTTATTCTTCAGCAGCCACGTTATATGAAGTAGGATTCAATCATTTTTTTCGGGCCGCATCCGATGATTTTAGCGGAGACATGGTTTTCTTTCAGGGACATGCTTCACCCGGTATTTATGCCCGCGCTTATTTGGAAGGTCGAATTTCGAAAGAAGAAATAATAAATTTCAGACACGAACATCATAAGGACGTAAAAGGGCTTCCATCATATCCTCATCCCTGGTTAAAGCCGGATTTTTGGCAATTCGCCACGGTTTCCATGGGACTTGGCCCCATTATGGCCATTTACCAGGCACGCTTTACTCGCTATTTAGAAGATCGGGGACTTAAAAAACCAAACAACGAAAAGGTTTGGGCTTTTCTTGGGGATGGTGAAACCGATGAACCGGAAGCCTTAGGTGCCATTTCACTGGCATCCCGCGAAAACCTGGATAATCTAATTTTTGTCATTAATTGCAATCTGCAACGGTTAGACGGCCCGGTCCGAGGTAACGGTAAAATTATTCAGGAGCTGGAAACTAATTTCCGTGGTGCCGGCTGGAACGTTATTAAAGTAATTTGGGGCAGTGATTGGGACCCGATCATAGCCAAAGATAAAAATGGTTTACTGTTAAAGCGAATGGCTGAAGCGGTAGATGGTGATTATCAAAAGTACACTGTAGAAGGTGGCGCCTATTTACGGGAACATTTTTGGGGGAAATATCCTGAATTACTAAAACTGGTCGAGCATCTTTCCGATGATCAGTTAGCAAAACTCCGTATTGGTGGACACGATCCTGAGAAAGTATATGCAGCCTACGATGCCGCAATGAAACACAAGGGCTCTCCAACGGTGATCTTAGCCCGAACGGTTAAAGGATATGGAATGGGTGAAGCCGGTGAAGGTAAAAACATCACCCATTCACAGAAAAAACTAAATGAGCAGGAATTACGCCATTTTAGAGCCAGCTTTGGTATCCCGATTTCTGATGAAGAAATTGACACGGTTCCCTTTTATAAACCGGCTGACGATTCACCAGAAATGCAATATTTATTAGAACACCGCAAACAGTTAAAGGGTTTTGTCCCTTCACGCCGCTTAAAATCAGAACCTATTTCAGATTTAGATTCAAATTTATTTGATGAATTTTATGAAGGAACCGATGGGCGGGCCATATCCACAACCATGGCTTTTGTACGGATGCTAAGTAAGCTGTTAAAAGATAAAAAAGTGGGAAAACTGATCGTACCGATTGTACCCGATGAAGCGCGCACCTTTGGAATGGAATCCTTGTTCAGGCAGGTTGGTATTTACGCCCATAGCGGTCAGCTTTATGAGCCTGTGGATAAAGAGAGTTTGCTCTATTATAAGGAAATTAAAGACGGACAAATTTTAGAAGAAGGCATAACCGAATCGGGTTCCATGTCCTCTTTTATTGCAGCGGGAACGGCCTATTCGAATCACCAGATAAATACCATTCCTTTTTTTATTTTTTATTCCATGTTTGGCCTGCAACGCATTGGCGATTTAGCCTGGGCAGCCGGAGATATGCGCACCCGTGGTTTTCTTATTGGCGGAACTTCCGGCCGTACAACGCTGGCTGGAGAAGGGTTACAGCACCAGGATGGTAACAGCCATTTACTCGCCTATCCCATTCCTAATTTAAAAGCCTACGATCCGGCCTTTGCTTACGAATTAGCCGTGATTATTGAAGATGGTGTTCAGCGCATGTATCGGAACCAGGAAGCCCTCTTCTATTACATTACCGTAATGAACGAAAACTACCCCCAACCGGCTCGCAAGATGACCAAAAAACTGAAAGAGGGTATCATTAAAGGACTCTATCTCTATCTGCCTGCCAGCAAGAAAAAGACTAAACTAAAAGCACAATTACTGGGAAGCGGAGCTATTTTAAACAAAGTGGTAGATGCACAGAAAATACTGGAAGAAAAATATAATGTAGCCAGCGCAGTCTGGTCTGTTACCAGTTATAAGGAATTACATCGGGATGCCTTACTTACCGAACGAGAAAACATGTTACATCCGGGCAAAAAGGCCAAACAATCCTATATTGAAGAATCTTTTAAAGATGCACAGGGTGTTTTTATTGCCGTTTCCGATTATGTCAAAGCTTTGCCGGAATCCATTGCCAGTTGGATACCAGGGCCCTTGTTTAGCCTCGGAACAGATGGCTTCGGACGAAGTGACGGACGCCACCACTTAAGAGATTTCTTTGAAGTGGATGAACGTTATATTGTATTGGCGACCCTGTATAAACTGATGCAGCAGGGTGAAATAGAGCTTTCGCTTGTAAAACAAGCGATCAAGGATTTAGACATAGATCCGGAAAAAGTAAATCCAATGATTGCTTAGTGTACATCACACTGGCAATATTCTTATTGATAGGGTATTTTATATGATAACAGAAATAAAAATTCCAGATTTGGGAGAAAATGTAGTTGGCGGTCGGGTCGTGTCCCTTACTGTAAAAATTGGAGACCTCATTGAAATCGATCAGCCTTTGTTTGAACTAGAAACAGACAAAGCTGTCATTGAAGTACCCAGTCCGGTCAAAGGGAAAATTACGGATATTAAAATTGCCGATGGTGATGAAGTATCGGTCGGCATGGTTACCATGATTGTTGAAGAAGATAGTTCTGCCGAAGAAAAATCAGAGCCTCAGCAGGAAGCAGAAAAAGTTCTGCCCCCTGTCGCTATTGAAGAACCGGATCAAGATAATTCCGAGCCAATATCGGAATTACCGGAAGAGACGAATACATTACCAGTCATCGCTAAACGGAACCCCGCAGATATTGCTCCGGCAGCACCTTCGGTACGCCGCTTTGCCCGTGAAATTGGCATATCAATCGACTCAGTTCCTGGCAGTGGCCCCGCCGGTCGCATATCCAAGGAAGATGTAAAACGGTATTCCAAACAATTGAACGCCCGACGTGGTAGCGAAGCTAGCGGAAGTGCCGCTATATTTTCTGAAACATTGCCGGACTTTGAAAAATTTGGCTCGATTGAACGTAAACGTTTCAGCAAATTACGTGAAACGGCCGCCAAACATCTCAGCTATGCCTGGGCAACCATCCCTCATGTTACCCAATTTGATCAGGCCGACATTACAAATCTTGAAAAATTACGTAAACAATATTCCCCCTTGGTTGCACAGGCTGGCGGCAAATTAACCGTAACGGCGATCTTAATTAAAGTAATCGAAAAGGCTCTTAAAAAATTCCCTTCTTTTAATACATCCATTGATATGAATAGTTTTGAAATTATCTACAAAAATTATTTTAATATCGGCGTAGCGGTTGACACGGAACACGGGCTGGTTGTTCCAGTAGTTAAAGATGTGAATCAAAAAGATATTTCCCAATTAGCCATTGAACTAACTCAAATTTCTGAAAAATCACGGCAGCGAAAATTAAGTTTAGATGATATGCAGGGTGGAAATTTTACCATTTCAAATTTAGGTGGTATCGGTGGAACAGGTTTCACTCCGGTTGTGAATAGTCCCGAAGTGGCCATTTTGGGTGTATCCCGATCCCAAATACAACCGGTATATTTGGATGGAACTTTTGTACCCAGGTTGATCATGCCCTTATCCCTCTCTTACGATCATCGAATCATAGACGGAGCAGCAGCGGCACGATTTTTAAGATGGGTTTGTGAAGCCTTAGAAGAACCCTTCCTGCTGTCAATATAAGTTTAATTCTTTTAAATTGAAATCGGAGTAATGCATGTCTGAAATAACAAAAACACAGGTTGCCGTCATTGGTGGAGGTCCGGGAGGATATGCCGCCGCTTTTATGGCAGCAGATCTAGGTTTTGAAGTTACATTAATCGATCCCGCTGAAAATCCGGGTGGCGTTTGTCTGTATCGCGGTTGCATTCCTTCCAAAGCCCTGTTGCATCTCGCAAAATTAATAAATGAAGCTAGGGAGTCCCATAAATGGGGAGTCACCTTCGGTGAACCGGAAATAGATATCAACAAAATACGGAGCTGGAAAGATTCCGTAGTTTCTCAATTAACCAGCGGCCTGGGAAGTCTTTCTACTCAACGTAAAATAAATCATATTCGCGCCCGGGCACAATTTAAAGATGCCCATCATCTGGAACTGAAAGATCTGAATAATGAAAAACAAGTAATCAGATTCGACTACAGCATCCTTGCAACGGGTTCCCGACCAACAACCATTCCCAAGCTTTTTATTGATAGTAAACGGGTAATGAATTCTACTCAGGCCTTAAACCTGGAAGATATTCCCGAATCGTTGCTTATCATTGGCGGTGGCTATATCGGCTTAGAAATGGGCACCGTGTATGCTGCCCTTGGCAGTAAGGTATCGGTTGTGGAAATGCTTCCGAATCTGCTCACAGCTGCCGATCGCGATCTGGTTAGGATATTACAGAAAAATCTTGATAAGAGATTTGAAAGAATCATGCTCAACACCAAAGTCTCTTCCATGAAAGAGGTAAAAAACGGAATTAAAATTCAGTTTGAAGGTGCAGAAGATCAGATTTTTTCCAAAGTGCTTTACTCCATAGGTCGCACACCTAATTCCGAAGCTCTTGGTTTGGAAAATACAAAGATCAAACCAAACCGGCAGGGATTTATTCCGGTGGATGCACACAATCGGACAGTTGAGCCCACCATATTTGCTATTGGCGACGTGGCCGGTGAACCCATGTTAGCACACAAAGCTTCTGCCGAAGGCCGCATTGCCGCCGAAGTTATTGCCGGGCATAAAGCAGCATTCGAACCGGCTGCAATTCCTGCCGTTGTTTTTACAGATCCGGAAATTGCCTGGGCCGGCTTAACCGAACAAGAGGCAAAAGATCAAAAACTAGCTGTAGAAATTATGCGTTTCCCCTGGGCCGCTTCCGGTCGCGCACTCACCATGGATCGTCCGGATGGATTAACGAAATTAATTATCCATAAAGAGACACAACGTATCCTTGGAGTTGGCATTGTAGGCAGCGGAGCCGGCGAAATGATTGCCGAAGGCGTATTAGCCATTGAGATGGCCGCGAATGCAAATGATTTAAAACTGAGTATACATCCCCACCCCACCCTCTCGGAGACTCTAATGGAAAGTGCTGAAATGGTATTTGGGCAAAGCACCCATGTGTACCGTCCCAAAAGAAATCGTTGATAGAATTTATATTCCCATACAATGATTTTTTAAGTGTACGTAAAAAAAATTTACCTCTTGATGATTATGAAATATTTGGTTATGCTATTTGTGTTTTAAATAGTAACTCAATTTTTCATATAAATCCTGGGGGAATTATGCGTAAGCGTTCATTTGCATTTTCAGTTTCTTTTTTAGTGATTTTCTTTTTTGGGTTCAGCAGCATCAAAGCACAGGACTACATTGTAATCAGCTGGAATGACCTGGGCATGCACTGCTGCAATCAGGATTTTTCAACTATTTCCATTTTACCACCGTACAATAATATTTTCGCACAGGTTATACAAAAAGGAGATGCTCTTAATCCACCGCATGTTGTTTCCCAAAATATTTCCGCCACATACGAAATCCCTGGTAACACCTATTCTGTGGGTAAAACAAATTTTTGGGATTATGAGGATAAATTATTTGGTGTGAACTTGGAGCCCAATATGGGGCTTGAAGGCCACGGTTTATCTGGCAATCTGGATCAGCAGAGTGACCATTTTAGCGCTTTCGGCGTTCCCTTAACGCCATACACAGATGCCGATTTACAACATGAAGACGCCTTTCAGCTCGGATTGATTCGTGTTTATGACACGCAAAGCAATCTCCTGGCAGAAACACAACCGGTCATTCCGGTTTCTAATGAAATTAACTGCGTCAGCTCGGGCTGCCACTCGAGTGAACAGGATATTTTAAACGAACATGAGCGTGAGGGTGGCTTCGACCCCAACGACAAACCGGTTTTCTGCTCTGACTGTCATGAAGACAATGCGCTGAACAAACCGGGCCATGCCGGTGTTCCTTCATTTTCCGAGGTCATTCATAAAAAGCATGCCGATAAAACAAATGATTGTTATAAATGCCATCCGGGTCCCAATACCCAATGTTTGCGCGGTACCATGAAAACCGATCATAATTTTGTTTGCCAGGATTGCCATGGCAGCGTCCGCGAAGTGGGCGTATCCGTCGAAAACGGCCGCAGACCCTGGCTTGATGAGCCATCCTGCGGAGATGCCAATTGCCATGGAAATAAATATGCCGAAGAAAGCGGAAAACTGTACAAAGATTCCAAAGGTCATGGCGGGCTTTATTGCAGTGCCTGCCACGGCGAACAACATGCGATTGCTCCCAGTGGCAACGACCGGGACAATGTTCAGGCTATCGCCCTGCAGGGGCACAGCGGCACCTTAAATGATTGTAAAACCTGTCATGGAATTAATCCCGACGGTCCCGGACCGCATGGTTTACTGGCTTCTGTTTTAGAGACAATGTCACCTAACCCTCCTTCATCTTACACATTATTCCAAAATTACCCCAATCCTTTTGGGGAACTATCCGGAAAAGGAAATCAACTTTCTACTACGATACGTTTTAATATTCAGAAACCCGGTCGCGTTCATCTTGATGTTTTTGATTTAAATGGACGCAAATTGGCAACCATCTTAAATAAAAAACTGAATCCAGGTGAATACCGCGTTCAGTATAATGGTTCTTTCTTAGCAGCGGGAGTCTATTTTTACCGTTTGAGCATTAATCATTTTAGCCAAACCCGAAAAATGTTTGTAATGCGATAAAATACTACCAAATAAAGCAATCGGGATGAGTACATATATCGCCCGGTTGCTTTTTTGTATTGTAAGTCACCTAAAACGAATCCATTACTGCGGGACAAAATATGTTTTTTTTCTTGTGGTAATGTATTACATTGAATTATGATGAAATTCCTGAGGACAATTCGTCTCTTAGGTGATTTTAATAAACCCATTTCCTGAACCCCGGGTACTAAAACCAAATAAAAAAAAGACCATTCGAAAGAGGCCAATGCAAAGACTATTTCGGTTTAAATTTTTTTTATTTTTCTTGTATTCAATTACAATAGCCCTATTTATATATTTTATGTTAACCGAATTCGATTATTTTATCACTCCGCTTGCAGAACGAGTACGTCACACAAATTATAGTCAATATAAACCCGGGGGGTGGTGGGGACATGGTTTTGGAATTATCGGTTCTACGATGCTACTTCTTCTGTTACTTTACTCCCTTCGAAAACGAACCCGACTATTTGGACAATTTGGGAGTATGAGTCACTGGTTGCAAATACATATATTTTTTGGTATAAGTGGGCCGATGTTCATTATTTTACATAGTACCTTTAAGCTTAATGGATTGATTGCAGTTAGTTTTTGGTCTATGATTGCGGTTGCTCTTTCCGGAGTGTTGGGTCGTTATCTTTATTTGCAGATTCCACGTAATATTCGTGGGCACGAATTAACCCATGACGAGCTGGACAAACTCAATACCAATCTGAATTTACAATTACAAGAGCAATTCAAACTTACCATACAGGAAATTGAAGAAATCAGCTCTCTTGTTATGAAACGGATTCAGGGTTCTCCTTCTTTTTTCTCAATTTTACTGCATTTTATAGCGGATGATCTATTATTTCAAATACGCCGCCCCAAAATATTCAAAAAATTAAAAGATTCTTATGGGATTGATGGTAAACAAAAACATGAATTAGTATCGCTTTTATATCAAAAAAATAAACTTACACGCCGTATCCGCTTTCTTAACCGGATACATCAAGTATTCCACTATTGGCATGTATTTCATAAACCCTTTGCTATTTTGATGTATCTGATAATGTTTGTACACGTGGGGATCACTGTTTGGCTTGGCTATCGTTGGATTTTTTGATAAAAATGCCCTTGATTCAGAAAGTTGGCAAAATATTGCATTACGGATTCTTTGTACGATTTTTAACTCTGATCATATTAAGTAGCAGCCCTGTATTTTCTCAACTTTCCCCAGGGGATTTGCACCATTCTCACAGTCAACTTGAAGGCTTGGAAAACTGTACGCAATGTCATAAAACAGGTGAGCAGTTATCTTCGGATAATTGCCTCAATTGCCATACACTGATTAAAGATGAAATCAACCAGAAGAAAGGCTTACATGCAAATCCAAAATATCAAAGGTGTGAAACTTGTCATGTGGAACACCAGGGTAGAAATGCAGATCTAATTTTCTGGGAAAATGGTCAAAATAATTTTGATCATGCTCAAACCGGAATGCCACTTCAGGGAAAACACAAAGAATTAAAATGCCGGGATTGTCATAAACCGGAATTTATAGCGCATAAAGAAGAACTGCTTCAAAAGAAAAAGAATTTAAAACATACTTTTTTAGGCTTAGATACAAGTTGTGTCCGTTGCCACATGGATGAGCACCGAGCACAGTTTAAACAGAGCTGTACACATTGCCACAATCAAATAGCCTGGAAACCAGTTCCGGGGTTCGACCATAATAATACTACATTTAAGTTAACCGGAAAACATAAACAGGTAAAATGTCAAAAATGCCATAAAGTTGTAACAGACCATGCATCCGTAGAAAGTCCCCATTTCTTAAAATTTTCGCACATAAAACATAATACCTGCATCAGTTGTCATGAAGATGTGCATCGTGGGCAATTGGGTAAAAAATGCAGCTCTTGCCACAACACTTCCGGCTGGAATCAATATAGTAAAAATTCATTTAATCACGACCGGACACGATATAAACTGAAGGGAATGCATAAAAATGTTGCTTGTGAAAAGTGCCATACTAATACAACATCAAAGCGTATAGCTCATTTTAATAAATGTAAAAATTGTCATGAAAATTTTCACCGTAATGAATTCTCAGTCAAACTCAGCCAAAAAGATTGTGCAGACTGCCATACGACCAACGGATTTGAACGCACAAATTTTTCATTGCTGCAACATTCCAAAACACGCTTTCCCTTAAAGGGAGCTCATCAGGCAATTCCCTGCCTGGTCTGCCATAAAAAAATCGAAGCAGACGGAAAAATAAAGAAGATACGCTTTCATTATGATTCATTTGAATGTTTTGATTGCCATAGAGATGTACATAATGGTGCGGCTGACGATTTTCTTAAAGCTCAAAATCTTTATAGTAACTCAGAGCGATGTACCTTTTGCCACTCAAGTCAAAGCTGGCAGGCTATTCCGTTTGATCACAGCAAAACTAAATTTCCTTTATTAGGAAAGCATTTACAGGTTCGCTGTCAGAATTGTCACAAAATACTTAAGGATATTTCGGGTAAAGTTTTGATCCCGTTAAAAATAAATGACGCTTCATGCTCAAACTGTCATCAGGATATCCATCATGGACAGTTTGCCGATCAGCAGAATAAAACATCCTGCGCCAAATGCCATTCACCGATCGGTTGGGCAAAACTCAAATTTGACCATAATCGTGACAGTCGCTTTCAACTGAATGGAGCCCATCTCCGTGTAGAATGCGTTCGATGTCATCCGGCGCAAAAAAGTAAGCAGGATATCTTTATTCGCTACAAACCTTTAAGTACAGATTGTGCTTCTTGCCATGGAAATTCAAAGACAAACAAGGTTAAACAATGAAAATGATGAAATTCCTAAAATTTTTATTCTTTATGATCGGCATTCTGTCAATTGTTAATGGGCAGAATAATTTAAAAATGCCGCATGGAACCGAATTTGACCTTGCCTGTAAAACCTGTCACACAACAGATTCGTGGAAAATTGATTATTCAAGATTAAAATTCAACCATTCCCAAACCGGTTTCACCTTAATTGGACAACATCAGCAGGTTTCCTGCCTAAGTTGTCATCAGAGTCTCGAATTTAATAAAATTGGTAGTTCCTGCGCCGATTGCCACACAGACATCCACAAAAATCGTTTAGGGAAAAATTGTGAACAATGCCACAGTCCCCAAGGTTGGGAAGACAGGAACACCCAGTCTAAAAAACATCTGGAATATGGTTTCCCATTGATGGGCGTTCACGCCCAGCTCGATTGCCAGGCCTGTCATGGCGGGCAACAACCGGATGAATATGCCAACACCTCCATGCTTTGCAAATCATGTCATTTGCAGGATTATATACAAACACGCAATCCAAATCACCAAAAAGTTGGCTTTAACCTGGAATGCCAACAGTGCCACCTCATTTCATCCGCAAACTGGAACGGAACCGGTTTCATTCATAGTTCCACATTTCCACTCATTAGCGGGCATTCTGGTTTACAATGTCAGGATTGCCATACTTCCGGTTTTCAAAAAATTTCTACTTTGTGTGTAAGTTGTCATCAAAATGATTTCAATTCTACAACCGATCCAAATCATGTGACCGCCCATTTTTCTACCGTCTGTGAAGATTGCCATACTATAAACGGATGGAGTCCGGCTTCTTTTGATCATAATCTGAGCACTTTTCTGTTAACCGGCGCGCATAAATCCGTTTCCTGTGCTGACTGTCATAGTAACGGCTACAGTAATACACCCACTGAATGTGTTGCCTGCCATCAATCCGAATACAATGCTACTACCGACCCCAATCACAAAGATTCCCAATTCCCCACTTCCTGTCAGGATTGCCACTCCACAAGCGCCTGGCAACCGGCTACTTTTGATCACAACCAAACAACTTTTCCGTTGACCGGGGCGCATACTTCCGTTTCCTGTACTGACTGTCATAGTAACGGCTACAGCAATACACCCACTGAATGTGTTGCCTGTCATCAATCCGATTTCAATACTACTACTGATCCCGATCACAAAGCAGCGCAATTCCCCACCACCTGTCAGGATTGCCACTCCACAAGCGCCTGGCAACCGGCTAATTGGGATCATGACGGGCAGTATTTTCCCATATATTCGGGCAAACACCGCAATGAATGGAATACCTGTTCCGATTGCCATGTGAATACGGCCGACTATAAACGATTTGAATGTATTAATTGCCATGAGCACAATAAGAACGATACTGACAGTAAACATCATGAAGTAATCGACTATACTTATGAAAGCACTGCCTGTTATTCCTGTCACCCGAATGGTAAAAGTGATGATTAAGGTAAGTTGTATCAGAATTTTTGTTTTCGTATTTTTTCTCTTTCTGGGTAATACGGTTTTCGCCCGGGAAATGCCTCATAAAAAGATTTCCGAAAATTGTCAACAATGTCATAATGATCAATCATGGCAGTCCATTCATTTTGACCACCAGAAAACCGGATTTATTCTGGAAGGAAAACATAATCTGCTTACCTGTAAGGATTGCCATGATATCCGTAATTTTTCAAAAATTGAAAGCAACTGTACCTCATGTCATGAGGATATTCACGAACAGCGCTTGGGAATTCAATGCAAAAATTGCCATACAGCTGATAGCTGGGCGGTAACGGATTATTATAAAGCGCATGCAAATACAACTTTTATTTTATTAGGACAACATACCAGCCTGGATTGTTCTGCCTGCCATAAACGAAGCAATACAAATTCTTATTTACGGCTTTCTTCCGATTGTTACGGTTGTCATAAAAGCAATTATCTGAATACTAAAAACCCACCCCATGTAGTTATCTCCTTAGGTGTTCGCTGTGAAGATTGTCATTCAATGAATGGCTGGCAACCAGCGCTGTATTCCGATCATGAAACTATATTTCCGATCTATTTAGGAACGCATCGTTCCGAATGGAATGAATGTACTGATTGTCACGTTTCAACTAATAATTTTCAAGTTTTTAGTTGTTTTAATTGCCATGAACATAATGAGAATGATATGAATCGCAGGCACAGTGGAATACAGAACTATAGTTATAACAGTGATGCCTGCTACTCCTGTCATCCAACCGGAAGCGGGGATTAAAAATGAACGTATCAAAAATATTATTTTTGATTCTGGCTAGTTGGATGATACTTCTCGCAGGATCAAATATTACGAAAATGAAAATCAGTTATATTTCAGCCAATTTGGTTTATATCAGTAAGGGTTCTGCTGATGGTTTACAGGTAAATGATACGGTCGAAGTACGTATTGGCAATAAACAAATTGCTATGTTTAAAGTATCCCATTTAGCCCGGCATTCGGCATCCTGTAAAGTTTTAAAGCAAAACAGCCCTTACCATGTGGGGGATCCGGTTTTCCTTTTAAGTAAACACAATATCGATACAAAACAAACTGTCAAACCAGCCTTCCCAGTAATATCCTCTCAAAAATCATCCGCTCCATTTATTGAAAGAAAGAACAGGACACGGATTCGCGGCTACCTTGGTTTGCAATGGTACCAATTTATGGACCGGAGTAAACTAGGTTTTAATTTCAATCAACCAACAGTTCGCTTCAAATTTAAGGCGGATCATTTGTGGGGAAGCGATTTACGATTTAATTTTTATGTACGCAGCCGCTACAATCAACGCCAGCGGGCTTTCTCAAATGGAACGCCTAAAAACGAATGGAATAATCGGTTGTACCGTTTTGCTCTTGCCTGGGAGCCACCAGGACCTGTCCAACTACAGGTTGGTCGGATCATTTCTAATGTATTCAGTGGGCTGGGATATATCGATGGTCTGCAGGCAGAATATCAAGTGAAACAAAATTGGAAAATGGGTGGTTTTGCCGGTATTCAACCCCAATGGCAATATAATGATTATCGAACATCCATTCAGAAATATGGTTTATTCCTTAACTATTTACAAGGTACCTATGGCCGAAAACGTACAGAGATCACTCTTGCAGCAAGCGGAGCCTACCACGGTTCTGTTGTAAGCCGAGAATATCTCTATTTGCAATCTTCGTACGCATCCGATAATCGCTGGAATCTATATCAAAGTTTAGAACTGGATATCAACCGTGCCTGGCGTCAGCAGAAAAGCAGAAGTACATTCAATGTGAGTGGTTTGTATCTCAGTGGTCAATACCGCTTTACAAACTCTATGAGTGCAGGCTTCAGTTTAGATAACCGTCAGAATTACTGGACTTATGATATTTATACTTTAGCGGACAGTCTTTTTGATGATGCCTTTCGGCAGGGTTTACGCATTAATGCAAGTGCGCGTGTTTTTAATGATTATCTTTTTTATATAACCGCCGGCGTACGAACCCGCAGCGATTATGCAGATTACACTTTTTCCGGCGCCATAAGGATGACCAAAAACAATTTCATTTTCCCAAAGATAAACCTGAGTACTCGGATCAGTGGCTTTTCAAACTATTTTAATCAGGGAATTAACCCATCACTTCGAATCGGGAAATATTTTAAACAGGGACATGCCCTGTATCTTAGTTATGGCAACTATATCTATCAGTTGAGCTCCAGCGGGCAGAACAAACTTAACCAATGGGTTCGACTTAATGGACAAATTGAGCTGCCTGCCAAGCTCTATCTTGCCGGAACGTATAGCTATGAATTTGGTGATGACCGTCAAGGGCATACTTTTATAACGGAATTAGGCTATCGCTTTTAACAGGATTTATCATGGAATCATATTTCATCTGGATTATTACTTTTATAGTTGCCTTATCTATTGTTCTCCCGTATTTCCTCAAATTTAAAAAACTTCAGGATAAAGATAGAATCCGAAAATTAGAAGCCCAGCGTTTAGGATCGGACAAACCAATTGCCCAATATCCTCAGATTGATGAATTAAATTGTATTGGTTGTGCTTCCTGTGTAGATGCCTGTCCCGAAGGAGACGTGCTGGGAATCGTATCTGGTAAAGCCACTATCATTAATGGTCTTAAATGTGTGGGGCATGGTAAATGTGCAGAAGCCTGTCCTGTGGGCGCCATTCAGGTTGGCTTGGGCGATATAAGCAAACGGGACGATATCCCATTTTATGATGAGCAAGGCCAGACAAATATTCCAGGAATTTATATTGCCGGTGAATTGGGTGGTTTGGCGTTGATTCGAAATGCGATTAAACAAGGAAATAAAGTTGTTGAACATTTAAGTAAACACGTTGTACCGGATCCATCATCATCGGATTTTGATTTGGTTATTATTGGAGCCGGCCCTGCAGGAATGAGTGCAGCCTTAACAGCTGAAAAAAATAAATTATCCTACCTACTGGTCGATCATCAGAAGGCAGGCGGTACCATTTTACAATACCCGCGTAAAAAGTTGGTAATGACGCAACCGGTCGAACTTCCGTTATACGGTATTCTTGATAAACCGGAATATAGTAAAGAAGAATTACTGAAAATTTGGGAACAAGTTCAAAAACGATTCTCAATAGCTATTCATACTAATGAAAAATTACTGAATATAACCAGGCCAAATGGAATTCTCGAAGTGCAATGCAGCACCCACACATTTAAAACACGGAATGTAGTATTAGCATTAGGTCGGCGTGGTATGCCACGTAAATTAAATATCCCAGGGGAACATCTTCCAAAAGTGATGTACAAACTCTTAGATGCGACTTCTTATGAAAATGAACATATTTTAGTGGTTGGAGGTGGAGACAGCGCAATTGAAGCTGCCATTGGTCTGGCCAGACAACCCGGAACCCAGGTAACCGTTTCGTATCGAAAAGAAAAGTTTTTCCGTATAAAGAAAAGAAATGAAGAACGCTTAAAGGAACTAACCCGAACTGGTACAATTAAAATTTTGTATAATTCAAATCTGGTTCGCATCGAGGAAAAACAGGTTGGAATCGATTTAGGGGATCAACGCATAAATCTAAGCAATGATTATGTATTTATATTTGCCGGTGGAGAAGCGCCCTTTGGACTTCTTAAAAAAATCGGCATTCAATTTGGCTCATCTAAGAAATGACTAAAATACATTTGGTTCTTTCTCGTTTTGTGTGGGTAAACGTTTTCTGTAACAAAAAAAGGCGAAACCAAATTGGTTTCGCCTTTTGTTTACAGCTTGTTAATTTTATTTGAGTAAGAAGAGTTTGCGTACCTGCGTAAAGCCGTTTCCGCGTAGTTGATAAAAATATACACCTCCGGATAGACGGGATGCATTAAATTTTACCTGATAATTCCCTTTTTCCAAATGTTTATTTAAGAGCAAAGCAATTTCTTGTCCTAAAACATCATATATTTTGAGACTGTAATCACCGGCTTTGTTTACATCAAAACGTATTTGGGTAGAAGGATTAAAAGGATTTGGATAATTCCCTTTTAGCCTGAAAGCGCGTCCATTTTGAGCTACACGACGATTATTTGTCTTTTCATAAGAACTCAGATCATAGGTAGCTTCGGAGGCAAATACAGGCGGCAATTGATCAGCCTGTTCCGGTATAAAAGGTATGCCGTCACCGTCGGAATCGCCGCCGGTTTCACCGGTTGCAGCGCCTTCGGAAAGCTGCATGGCATTGCCTACCTTAGTAAAAAAACGAACATAAATAGCCGGTGCTGCGGGCTGATTCCCCACTAAATTAGCCTCGCGTAACGCACCGGCTAAAACAGCAAAATTAAAAGGTGTATAGGTTGCTTCTGTTTCTCCCATTGTAGTACGGAAACCATGCGCGGCTGGCACATAATAGTTGCCGATTAGGGCGGCATAGGCCTGATTGGCTGCTTTTAAATAGATTCGTTTTCCAAGAACCTGATAAGTAGCATACAGCGCTCTAACCGCACCGGCCTGGGCTTCTACGGTCATTTCCGAACGATCGGTTCCCTTTTTAAACGTATAACCGTTAAAGTACATACCTTTACCGTTACTTAATTTATGCAGAATAAAATTAGCCTGTGTAAAAACGGCTTTACGTGCCACATTTGCTAAATTACTACCGGCAAATTCCTCGATAAATTTTTGCAAACCAACAATCGTATATGCTGCATTGATGGTAGAAATGTGATTGCCCTGCACCACACGACCGCTTTCAACGTCTACGCGATCTACAAAGCTATGCATACGTCGATTGTAATGCATATACATTAAATTCTGAAAAATCACCTTGCTGGTGCCTTTCATCAAATCAAACGGGCCGGGCATACCGCTAATTGACATAGCCGGCGGGAACGGATCACCATCAAATACTTCTTTGTACGCCAGGTGTGCCGCATCCGAATTATTATTCGGGTCCATCATATTTTTAAAGTTCAGTACCCCCCAAAAAATGGAAAACTGATCGAAAAGATCGCTACCCGCATCCGTTACGGTCATTCCATTTAAACGGGGTGGCAGCATAGGTGCAACCGGACCTTCACTAATAGCAATTTTATGAGGAAAATATTTTAAACCCTGGCTCGGATCATAGGTCATGGGATCCACAGCACCCAAAGTAGATCCATCAAAGGCCAGTGCGTTCATTAAGAAGGCCACTTTGTTTATGGCTTCGGCTGTGAGCACCTGACCAACAAAGCCGTCTAAGGCGTCTCCGCCAAAATAAACATCGTTGTTGGGATCGAAATGGGGATTATCCGGATAGTCGGGAGAAACGGTGCCATCCGGATCTATGCCGTTATCCTCGCTGTCATGGAAGGCACTGAGCATATCCTGCGCCCACAGGTACTGTTTCATCATGGCCTGCCCCATGGCAGCCGGGTTTAACGTTTTATCCATTTTGGCACGATCCCAACGAAGGGTTGAAAAGTCCTCCCATACAAAATGGTCCGGATCAATAGCCTGCGGCAGATGAGGATCGCCGGAAACAAATTCGGCAAACTGCGGCCAGGGGTTTCCGGGAGGCGTGTGATTGGAAAGCATAGAAAAATGCATGATGGTTTTCATCAATTCGTCATCTTCTTTAAAACCATTGGGAGCCATGGTGAACTGACCGTCAAAATCATCGGATTCCATAGCAGCCATTTTTCGTATAATCGGTGCCCACATCATATGCAGACCCATTCCGGAGCGTGAAATGATCGTTCCCAATTGGTAACGGGAATATTCATAATTATCAATCCCCAACGTGTAGGAAATGGAATCAGGCTGATTGGCAAGCATAGGATCCAGATCATCCAGGTTGTAACCCAGCGCTTCGGCAAAGGGTTCTCCGCTTTCATTAATTTCATTTGCGAGCAACATTTGTTCAGCGGTCTGGTACACCGAAGTTTTTGTGACCTGAACCTGAGCAAATGCAAACGAAGCAAACAGGGTAAGCGTTAAAAGTTGTTGTGATAGTCGTTTCATAGAAACCTCCGTTAAGTGAATGAATAAAATTTGATTGTAACTTCACACAAATATCGGAAGAAGGAATACATGGTTCTGTCAGCCAGCTGACAGTTTTTCATTTTTTTGCTGTTTTTGAGAATTTATTGAAGGTGTTCTAAAAATACTTTTGGATCTGAAAGGATGATATACTTACGATTAAACCTAATTAAGCCTTCTTTTTTTAAATCATTGAGGATGGTGGAAACAGTTTGGCGTTTAAGACCGGTGAGCTCTCCTATTTCTTCGTGAGTTAAAAAATTACGGATGAATAATTCGTTACCTGTCACTCGTCCATGCTGTTCTCCCAATTCCCTGATAAGTTCCATCACCCGCTGACGAGCATCTTTAAAGGTCAACATTTCAAGACGATGACTAAATTTACGCATTCTAAAACCGACGAATTTTACCAGCTCGATATTCAATCCCGGACTGTTACGGGCAATCTCTTCAAAACGATCTTTGTCAATGGCGCAAAGCAGGCACTCATCCATACTCACGGCAATATCGCTACGCCGTTCTTCGTTAAAGAGCGCATTTTCACCAAAAGGCTCTCCGGCATTGATAATATCCAAAATCATTTCCTGGCCGTTTTCATCCACGCGGATAAGCTTAACTTTACCTGTTTTAAGAAAATAGATATTACGTGACGGATCGTCATTAAAATAAATAACCTGTTTTTTGGGAATCGTGGTCATGGAGCTTTCTTTATTAAGCTGATCCAAAACCGGTTTACGCAATCGTTTAAATAAGTTTATTCTTTGCAGATGCCAAAGTTTGTCATTAGCGGTCATCATACGATCTTTACCAAAAAATCATGCTCATTCATACCCAACTAAACATAAAAATATAGATCACTATTCCCGTACAGATTTTTTAGTACAAAATAACTAATTTACCTACCTGTGATTGAGCGTCTGCAGTGGGTTTATAGTAGTAAATCCCGTTCCAAAATGTCAAACCGTTCAAACAGAAATAATGAATACGCCAACTGAGTAAGAAAATTAACTTGTCAGAATTTTCAATCGAAAATACATATAATGGAATTACAAACAAACTGATTTATTATTTAATCATAAAATGTTTGCTGTGTAAATATAAGGATATTTTAAAATGAATCTTTGGTACCGGCATAGTTGAAAGCTTCAAAATCAATTTCAGTTTATATTTACTGTTACTATGTTAATCCGGAAAAAAATCCATTTATCTTAAGCATATGGGTTTCTTTGTTTTGGTTTCCCTGCATATAGACAATATCCGTACTAAACAAGTTTCATCTGGTTAGGTAGTATTTTAGTGAGAACAAAGTATTTGAGAACTGTAGGAATTCGACCATCCGGTCAGCACAAGAGCCTGGCACAATTTCTACTCATTATTTAATTTGAGTTTAACTTTCAGTTCCGCATTTTGGGCCCTATTCAAATCCGTTATTTTAATTTTTATTTCCACTAAACCGGTACCCCAGGCACTAAAGTCGAGTGCGGAATATTCCTGTGCAATTTTTTGAACGGTTTCCCCTTGTTTACTAATGGATATTCGCTGATTATTACCGCTTTTAAACAGGTTCAAAAACTTTGTGACCAACGATTCATTTGCCAAAAGGGGCTGAACCACCTGTTCAATCGAGTACGAGGATTTTCCATCAACTTCTTGTAAATTATAGAT
>JANTHG010000003.1 GCA_024762535.1 Calditrichaceae bacterium | reverse complement strand
ATAGTGTTTATAAAATTTGCCTTTCAATTTAAAATATGGATAAATTAAAGTTTTCGATAAATATAGTACAATTGGAGGATAAATGAAACGTACCTATCAACCGAGTAACCGTAAAAGAAAGAACAAACACGGTTTCCGCTCACGCATGAGTTCTGCTAATGGTCGCGCTGTTCTTGCTCGCAGAAGAGCAAAGGGTCGTAAAAGACTGACGGTCAGCGATGAATTTGTCAAAAACGCATAATATTCGTTCTTTAAAAAGTAAAAACGAAATAAAAGACCTTCTTGCAAGTGGTGAGAAGGTCTTTACTAAATTTGGGTTAATCTTTTATAAAAACGAACCAGCAACAAATTATAATGCCATTGGGATTCTAATAAAAAAAAGATGTGGAAATGCTGTTAAGCGTAATCACATCAAACGAATGATTCGTTCTTTTATTAGAGAATATGCCGAAGAACTGACAACTCATAACAGAATGATTTTTTTATATACTTATATGGGAACCATAAGTTATTCGGAATTAAAAGAACGTTATTTAAAAGCTATACAAAAAATATGAGAAAACTAATATTACTTCTCATCAGAGGATACCAAAAATACATATCCCCTATGCGCCCACCCAAATGCCGATTTTATCCCACATGTTCTGAGTATTCTTTTGAATCAATAAAAAAACATGGCGTTATAAAAGGGGGATTTTATTCAGTGGTGCGTATCAGTAAATGTCACCCTTTTCATCCAGGTGGCTTTGATCCGGTGAAATAAAAAACATGTTAAGGAAATAGAATGGACAGAAAGTCAATATTAGCTTTGGTATTAATAGCAATCATAATTTTGCTTTTACCCTATTATCAGGAAATGTTTATTGGAAATGTGCCGGAACAGCCAATTATTGAAAAAGATTCGGTTCAAACAATAGAGAAAAAGCAAGCTGTATCGGCACAGAAAGCACCGGATCAGCCAGTGCAACAGGTCGTTAAACAGGAATCAAATTCTGATACAAAACCAGCCCCTGTTAAAATTTCTGCAAAAATTGAAGAAGACAGTTCAGAACATTTGTATGTGATTGATACGGATAAATTTCATGCTGTTTTATCTAATAAAGGTGGTGGCACACTTAAAACTTTTCTATTAAAAAAATATCTGAAATACGATTCTTCCACTGTAGATTTAATTAGTAAAATAAACCAAAATGGACTCACCCTCGCTTTTCAGGATCAGGCAGGTGAATATGTTAATACCGATAATTATCTATTTACAGGAAATAAAACGCCAGGAACCTTCAAATTATCGGAAAACGAACAATATAAAATTGAGTTTAGCTTAAAAGTACAGGAACAAACTTTACGTAAAACCTTTATTTTTTATGGGGATCGGTATCACTTTGATATGGTTATCTATTTTTCTGACCCGGCAAAGATGCTTTTAAATCGTCAATATCAACTTGGCTGGAAAGGCGGACTGCCATCTACGGAAAAAAACGAAAGGGACGATTTTACATATAATCAAGCCTATGTTTATATGGGTGAAGAACTGGAAAATTATGATGTAACCGATGCCGGGAAAAAAGAAACCGTTACAATGACGGGTAAAGCGGATTGGTTATCGGTACGGACAAAATATTTTCTATCATCTTTATTTCCACTAAGGAATAATCATACAGAAGGAATTTATTTTTCGGGCAGAGGAATTGAACATAAAAATCCTGATTATATCGAACGACTCTATGATGTAGGGTATAATGCAAGATATGAAAGTACAACGGGCGATTCCATGCGTATTTATCTCGGACCATTGGATTATAATGAGTTAGAACATTACGATAATAATCTCGATAAACTCATAATGAATAATGGCTGGTATGAGAGGGTGTTCCGATTTTTTAGTCTTCTCGTATTACAGATTTTAGAACTGCTCCATTCTTTTATTCCGAATTATGGGATTGTGATTATTGTATTTTCAATTCTTATTAAACTAGTTGTTTTTCCGTTGACACATAAGAGTTATAGTTCGATGAAGGAAATGCAACGTATTAATCCGCTGGTTGCGGAACTGAAAGAAAAATATAAAGGGGATCCCCAGCGCCTGAATAAAGAAACGATGAAATTATATAAGGAACACGGTGTTAATCCCCTAGGTGGTTGTTTGCCAACCTTATTGCAAATGCCTCTGCTTATTTCGTTGTATATCGTTTTTCGTTCAACCATTCAGTTACGCGGGGCCATGTTTATTCCGGGCTGGATTCCGGATTTATCTGTACCGGATACCATATTTACCTTGCCCTTTAGTTTACCCATGTATGGAAACCAGTTTAATGTGCTGCCCATTTTAATGGCCGTTACTATGATTTTCCAATCGAAAATGACTATGCAGGATCCTAAGCAAAAAGCAATGGTCTATATTATGCCCATTTTTATGTTACTCATATTTAACCAATTCTCATCCGGTTTAAATTTGTATTATACATTGTTTAATTTATTTACTATTATTCAACAAAAATATATTACGCCAAGTCCTAAACTTGCACCAGCAACAGGCAAGGCAACACAAAAGCCGAAGCGAAAGAAATGAGTTACAAACCCCGAAAGGGGTTTTTTATGAACATTAACGAACAGACAGATACAATTATTGCGCCCCTTACTCCTAACACAGGAGGAAGTGTGGCGCTTTTACGCATTAGTGGCAGCAATGCCATTGAGTATGCGAACCGCTTTTTTTCGGGAACCGATCTATCGGATAAAAAAGGGGGGCAATTCTTCTTTGGTTCTCTTAGAGACCCCAATGGAAGAATTGTGGACGAGATCATTCTTTCTTTGTTCCGCAGCCCTTCTTCCTACACCGGTGATGATGTTGTGGAAGTAAGTTGTCATGCAAATCCATTTATTGTAGATCAGATCATCCAACTTTTTTTAAAGGCTGGTTGCCGGATGGCTGAGGCGGGCGAATTTACCAAGCGTGCCTTTTTAAACGGAAAAATGGATTTGGTGCAAGCAGAAGCAGTAGCGGATATTATTGCAGCTCAATCCTCCGAAGGTGTTAAAAACTCTCTTTCACAATTAAAAGGGGAGTTGTCTAAACAAATTCAAGAAATTCGTACGAACATTATTCGCACTGCATCCTTTTTGGAACTGGATTTAGACTTTACAGAAGAAGACCTTGAAATCATCCACCCAACTCAGGTCATTAAAGAAATCGAACAAACGATGCTCTCTATTAATGCAATTCTAAATACATACAAGCAGGGAACTATATTATCAAAGGGTATAGATGTTCTGATAACGGGAAAACCAAATGTTGGCAAATCCAGCCTAATGAATGCGCTTCTTGACGAGAATAGAGTGATTGTATCGGATACGCCTGGTACCACACGAGATATCATACATGAAGAAATAATTATTCAAAACACCCGAGTCCGATTTTATGATAGTGCGGGTATACGGTTAACGGATAGTTTTATTGAAGCGGAAGGTGTTGAGCGTGCAAGAAACCAATTTGAACGAGCAGACATTATTCTGTTACTGGTGGATGGCTCGCAGGAGTTGACATATGAAGATGAAAACCTTTTAAAAACATTATCCCAAACCTATCCGGATAAAACATTTGTCTTAATAAATAAGAATGATTTGACCACAAAATCTTCAACGGTAAAAAAAATAGAGACAACCCAATTACCAAGTCTTTCTATTTCTGCGAAGAAAAACATAAACATAGAAACAATTAAAAAGCATATAATCGAAAAAAGCGGAAATAATAAAAGCGAACTTCAGACCGGGGCATTATTAAGCAATCAACGCCAGTACCAGAAACTTAAGGCAGCTCACTCAGATTTAGTAAAAGCTGTAACAAGCATAAAAGAAAATATCGGCTATGAATTTGCCGCTGTTGATTTAAGATCTGCAATACACCACCTATCTGAGATAACAGGTGAGATAACCACGGATGATATTTTAAATTCCATTTTTGCAGATTTTTGTATAGGAAAGTAGTGTTTCACGTGAAACAAAAATCAAAAAACAAATATGATGTTATCGTTGTAGGAGCCGGGCATGCCGGTTTGGAAGCAGCAATTGTGTCTGCTCGCCTTGGAATGAAAACCGCCCTGATTACCCTGGACCGGAAAAAAATAGCGCTAATGTCTTGTAATCCAGCCATTGGTGGCCTGGCAAAGGGGCAGCTTGTTAAAGAAATAGACGCTCTTGGCGGTGTGATGGGAAGAATAACGGACGAAGCAGGCATTCATTTTAAAATGCTGAATATTTCCAAGGGACCGGCCGTTCAGTCTCCCCGGGCTCAGGCGGACCGCAGAGGATATGCCGTTGTTGCGGGCCGTTATGCAGAAAACACTATAAACCTGTCCGTAATTGAAGACATGGCAGTTGGTGTAACCGTTAACCATAATAGGGTATCTGGTGTTCAATTAAAGGACGGCACAACAGTGTTGTGTGATGCAGCTATTATAACAGCCGGAACTTTTTTAAACGGCATAATTTATATAGGAATGAAGAAGTTGGGAGCAGGACGAGCCGGTGATTTACCTGCCCATGGAATGACAGAATCATTGGAATCTTTAGGTTTTCGCTCTGCGCGCTTAAAAACGGGAACACCGCCCAGGATTCATAAAGAATCCATAGACTATTCAAAAACGGAGGTACAATATCCGGACGAACGCCCGGTTCCGTTTTCCTATGCAACAAAAGCCATTACTCAAAAGCAAATAAACTGTTATATCGTTCATACAAACGAACAAACCCATGATATTCTTCGTTTGGGCTTTGACCGGTCACCCTTGTTTCTCGGAACCATCAAAGGTGTCGGGCCTCGCTATTGTCCATCCATTGAGGATAAAATCAATCGCTTTGCAGACAAACCCAGACATCAATTGTTTTTAGAACCCGAAGGATATGATAATGAAGAAATCTACGTAAACGGTTTTTCCACCAGTCTGCCCATAGATATTCAGGAACGATCCATTCATTCCATTCCCGGATTGGAACAGGCTAAAATTATTCGCCTCGGTTATGCAGTAGAATATGATTTTTTCCCACCCAGCCAAATAAAACATACTCTGGAAACAAAGGGGATTGAGAACCTCTATTTTGCCGGACAAATCAATGGGACATCGGGATATGAAGAGGCAGCAGCTCAGGGTTTGATGGCCGGTATTAATGCTGCCCTGAAAATTCAAAACAATCCCCCTTTCGTATTAAGGCGTTCCGATGCTTATATTGGTGTATTGATTGACGACCTGATCAACAAAACCCACGATGAGCCTTACCGTATGTTTACTTCCCGAGCAGAATTCCGATTAACCTTAAGGCAGGATAATGCAGATTTGCGCTTAATGGAGATGGGTCATCAATTAGGCTTAATAGAAAAGCACATATATGAAACGTATTTGAAGAAAAAAGATGAGATTGCAGAAATTGAACACTCTATACTACGTAAAACCATAGAGCCAACTGTTTTTGCTGAACGTTTTTCTGTGAAGAGTTCAGAGTTAAGGCAGGCCCAAAAAGTAGCCACTTTATTGCGCAGGCCGGAACTGAAGCTAAGGGAGCTTATTCCTCTGGTCTCAACAAAAACGTTTGCCGAAGCGGCAATCAATGAAGTAGAATTTAATACCAAGTACGAGGGATATTTAAAGCGACAGCAGGAACAAATAGAAAAGTTTAAGAAATTAGAAGATAAAAAAATTCCGGACTCTTTAGATTATTCTAAAATTAAAGCAATGTCTGTAGAGTCGAGGGAAAAACTGAGCCGTATACGCCCGGAAAGCTTGGGACAGGCTTCACGTATTTCTGGTGTGTCTCCGGCAGACCTTTCCGTCTTGGTTATTTATCTGGAAAAAAATAAAATAATGGATGTTTCACGTGAAACCTGATAAAGATATTTTCCGGATCCTTTCTGTTCTGGATGAGGGTGGTTGGAAAACGAGTCAAGCACAAGAAAAACAATTAGTTGACTATGTTTTTCTTGTGCGAGAATGGAATCGCAAAATAAACCTGGTTTCACGAACACCCCATTCAAATATTGTGCTGGAACACCTGCTTCCCAGTGTGTTGTATGCCGTGTTTCTTCGAAATGAGATTGGTGATGAAATTGTTCCGGTGGTAGATTTGGGTTCTGGGGGTGGGTTTCCTGGAATTGTCCTTTCGATCTTGCTGGAAAAGGTTGAGGTTACAATGGTGGATGCATCGAGAAAGAAGACGCTCTTTTTAAAACGGGTGGTACGGGATTTACAATTGAACGCGGATGTGCTGCATTCCAGGGTAGAACAACTGGGCTCGTTTGAAAAAAGGTTTTCTTTTGCCGTTGCGCGTGGGTTTTCGAATCTAAGTGAATTGATTTCTTACTCAAAACCGTTGATGAGTGAAAAAGGGGTCTTGTTTGCTTTAAAGGGGGATAATTATTTGCAGGAGATGAGAGAGATTCCTCCGGATGGTGTGACCATTCACGAAATGAAAATAGATGATAAATGGTTAGAGTTAGCGCCAAATTTGGCGCATAAACGTATGATTAAAGTGGAGTTTTAAATGGCAGAAAAAGATCTTTTTAAAGAATTATCCGCACTGGTTACAGAAAGTCGGAATCCAAATTCTTACGAAGTAGATGTAATGGAAACCATAGATGCCGTTCGTTTATTTAATGAAGAAGATAAAAAAGTAGCGCAGGCTGTAGAAAAAGAATTACCCTACATTGCCGAAGCTATCGAAATTATTACGGAGGCTTTTAAAAACGGAGGGCGCTTGTGTTATTTTGGTGCCGGAACCTCCGGACGCCTGGGTGTTTTGGATGCAGCGGAATGTCCGCCAACTTTCGGTGTGGACGTAGGAATGGTAGTCGGAAGAATTGCCGGTGGATACGAAGCGCTGCACACCGCGGTGGAAGGTTATGAAGATTACGAAGAAAACGGTGCCAAAGACGTAGAGGAATTGCAAGTAACTGAGAAAGATGTGGTTTGCGGCATCGCGGCAAGTCGCCGAACACCTTACGTAATTGGCGCGATTGAAGAAGGAAAAAAGCGGGGTGCTAAAACAATTACGGTGGTTTGTAACCCCAGAGAACATTTACAATTTGATGTGGATGTGGCTATTTGTCCTGTTCCGGGTCCGGAAGTGATTATGGGTTCTACGCGACTTAAAGCGGCAACGGCTCAAAAAATGGTACTTAATATGCTGACCAGCGTATCCATGATTAAACTGGGTAAAGTATATGAAAATATGATGATCGATCTACAGCAAAATAATTTAAAACTGGTGGAACGGTCTAAAAAAATTATCATGATGGCTGCGGATGTGGATTATGAAGAGGCTGCCTCCAGCCTGGAACAAGCAGAGGGGCATGTGAAAACAGCAATCTTTATCGCTTTAACCAATTCCAATAAAGAAGTTGCTCATAAATTTTTAGATGCCAACAACGGATTTCTTAAAAAAGCTTTACAGGACTGGCGTAAACATATCTAATGTGAGCGCCCCTGTTTTAGGCGCACCGGTACAGGGTTTCAACCACTAAATTTCACTTCAAAGATAAAACAACGAAATGTTTGGTATCGGCCTGCGCGCCCGGCGTAGGGATTCAATGCTTTGAATCCCTGCGAAGGATCATCGGGTTTGATAAAGAAATTGTTTTGGTATTAATATTCGTGCTAATGAGCCTGTGGAAAAACGACTAAAATTATGTTCACCATATTAAACGACATAGTACCATATTCCTTTCGAAAGAGTCCGCACAAAATGCGGAAGTAAAAAAAATATCACGGAAAATTGCGTGTATCTATCCGCTTTTTTTTGTAGGGTGTACGAAAACACACCAACACATTCCCCTGTTGAATATTTTACCTGAACAACCTAAATTATATAATGACCTCTTTACTTAGTATCGTATTAATTGTTTTGTTGGCCTTTGTGGGTTCTACGATTTTTAAAAAGATTAAAATCCGCAGTACCTTTCTTGAGAGCATAGCATATACCGGAATGTTATATATTATTCTGGGATATATTTTAAGCCCGGAAGTATTTAATGTTTTCGATGATACAATTTTAAAAAATCTGAATATTCTGTTTGCTCTCGTTTTGGGATGGGCTGGGTTTTTGGTGGGTCTTCAGGCAAAATTTTCGGGAATGCGTCGTTTTCCTTCCATGTATTTCCGCTATACTGTAACGAATATTATTCTTATATTTTTTCTTTCTGTCGTTGGATTCTGGTTCCTGTTGAAAATGGTTTTTCATGTTCAAATGGAAACTCCGAATATGTTGATACTGGCATTGGCCGGTGCCATAACATCTCCCATTATGCTGGCAGTTGTAGTGCGGGATAACCGTGTTCAGGCACGGTTAGCGCATTTACTGCAATTTCAGGCGGCATTCGATAATTTACTGGGGATTGTTACCATTGGATTCCTGGAAATTGGATTGGGTTTATACAAACAAGAATCTTTTGGGATGGTTTTAACGGATATCTCGATGGTGATTATTGTGGCTCTGTTATCCGGAGGAATTTATACCTGGCTATCTAAACACAAAATGAGTGAAGAAGAAGAAACACTATATATTATCGGTTTACTTATGGTTGTAGTGGGCACGGCGCTCTACTTGGGGGTGAGTCTTTTGTTTGCCGGATTAATATTCGGATTGGTTTTAGCCAACAGTACGAAACGGGCGCGTAGCTTGTATCGTAATATTCAGCAATTGGAAAAACCGATGTACATTTTACTTTTGGTGTTAGCCGGAGCCAATATGAACATCCAACCGGCTTATATTTTGATTATTGTTTTCTTTGTGGGGAGATTCGGAGCCAAAATACTGGGGGAATGGGTTGCCAATTTAACCATAAAAAAAGGGGAGCGTCATCATGGTTGGTTAGGGATAGCCAATATTGGCATGGGCGGCCTGCCTTTGGCAATTGTGCTGGATTTTTATGTAATGAATCCGGGGCCCGGTTCGGGATTATTGATTTTTGTTGTCTTTATAACGATTGTTTTTCAGGATGGAATAGCCTTAAACTATTTAAAAGGAAGGCTTATTCGCAAATGAAAAAGGTGATCATTACAACGAGTTTGCTAATTTTATATTGGATTATAAAATATCTACACCCAGAGGCGAACGCGGCCTTTGCAGAGCCAACACTTGTCACGGGAATTATTTTGATTAGTGCATATATGGTGGCTCTGCTGGTAAAGCGGATTAAATTGCCAAAGCTGACCGGATATATGGTGCTTGGTATGGCCGTTGGACCCATAGGTCTTAATTTTTTAACCCGGGACTTATTACATCAGCTTCATTTTCTGGAAGACTTGGCGCTTTCTTTTATTGCCTTAACGGCTGGTGGCGAATTTAAATATGAACGGTTCCGTAAGATTTTTAAAAGCGCAACTCTGCAGCTATCGGGACAGATTCTTGTTGTTTTTATCGGTCTGTTTTTATCGTTGATTCTTTTTGCGCCTTATTTTGATTTTCTGGCTAATCAGGAAAGTCATATGGTAATAGGTTTTTCTATTTTGTTTGCTGGAACGGCTCTTTCCAAATCACCGGCCACAACCATAGGTATTATTACAGAATTACGCGCCAAGGGACGTATTAGTGAAATGGTTTTAACGATAACCATTTTAAAAGCCATAGTGGTTGTTATGGCTTTTCCATTAATCATTGCCTGGGCTAAAACCTATTTAATTCCCGATACAACTTTAAACCTGGTATTGCTCAACGATGTAGCAAGGCAGATTTTCGGATCTGTGTTTTTAGGAGTAATTATTGGGTTTATCATCATTGCCTATTTAAAGTTTGTTAAAGTGGAACAAAGTATATTTTTACTGGGAATTGCAGTTATACTTACAGAGTTCACAAATATATTTGATATGGAAATTTTGTTAACTTCTATCATGGCCGGTATTATCGTAGAAAATTTCTCGGAAAAGGGAGAAGCGCTGATAATGAATATAGAAAAAAGCTCTCTTCCGTTTTACATTATCTTTTTCGGTTTTGCTGGCGCTGGCCTACATATTGAAGCACTTAGCCATACGATTCTGTTAACGGCATTCCTGGTGGTGGCGCGCCTAGTTTTTATGTTTGTGGGAAATTATATTGGATCTTTTCTGGCAAAAGAAACGTACTTGGTAAAAAATATTTCGTGGATGGGTTATGTGGGGCAAGCGGGGATTGCTGTGGGATTGGGTACCATTATTGAAAAAACATTTCCCGGAGAAATCGGTTCCACGTTTAAATTAATTCTTATTGCGACAGTTGTTATAAACGAATTGTTGGGACCGGTGTTTTTTAAATATGTTTTGATACGCGCTAAGGAATCTACGGTAGAGGGATAGACATATGGACAAAGAGATAAAAATTCTTGCCGGAGCAGAACCGGTATTTCATAAAGGGAATGATACCGGTATCTTATTGTTACATGGGTTTACAGGCAGTCCTTATGAAATGAAAGAACTGGGGCGGCGATTGCAGGTAAAGGGGTATACAGTATCCATTCCCTTGTTAAGAGGTCACGGCACGAGAGCAAAAGACCTCATTCCCTGTAAATGGTATGATTGGTTTGAAGATGGGAAACAGGCTTTATTTGAATTACGTAAAACCTGTACAAGAATTATTGTTTGCGGATTATCAACCGGAGCAACCCTCGCACTACATTTGGCGGCACACTACCAGGTGGAAGGAGTGGTAGCGCTATCTCCTGCATTGATATTAAAAGGGTTTTCAACCAGCCTGCTTCCCTATGTACCTCCGTTCATACGCTATCGTTCCAAAGACGGAGGCCCGGACATTTCGGATGAAGCAGAAAAGAAAAAAGCGGTTTCCTATTCTAAAACACCTATAAAGGCAGCCAAGCAAGTTTTAAAATTGTACGCACACGTTAAAATGGATTTACCTGAAATTTATGTACCTGTCTTGCTCATCCAGGCTGAGCACGACCATGTGGTGGATATGAAGGGTGCGCAGTGGATTTACGAACACATTTCTTCAAAAGACAAGCGGTTTTTAAAACTGCCCAGATCGTTTCACGTGATAACCCTGGATGTGGAAAAAGAAATTGTGTTTCGGGAAACCGATCAGTTTATCTTAGATCATATATAGTTTTGGTTTGATTAAAACCGTATTTTTAGGTAAATTACACGATTATAGAGAAGCAACCTACCGTTATTCCATGGGATCTACAGCAAAGAGGTAAATATGGACAACCTTAAAATTTTGTATTTAGCTAGTGAAGTGTCACCATTTGCAATTGCTGGTGGCCTTGCAGATGTAACCAGTGCCTTACCAAAAGCCTTAAAAGGTTTTAATCATGAAGTACGTCTGATCATTCCCAAATACAAATTTATTAATGAACGAAAATATGTGCTGAGAGAAGTGATACGATTACGGGAAATACCGGTAACCATTAACGGTAAAACGGAAATAGCCAGTGTTAAATCGGCCTTTTTACCAGATAGTAAGGTACAGATATATCTCGTAGATGTGGGAGGGTTCTTTAACCGTTCAGGAATTTATATTGATCCCAAAACCAAAAAACCGTATCCGGACAACGCAGAACGATTCGCATATTTTTCCAAGGCAGCTTTGGAAACACTAAAAATATTGTCCTGGCAACCGGATATAATTCACTGCAACGACTGGCAAACTTCTTTTGTACCGGTCTATATTAAAACAGTATATCAGAATGATCCTTTTATGCAGGGCATAAAAACGATTTTTACAATTCACAACCTTACAGAACAGGGAGAGTTTGAACCGGAAGTTGCCGAAAAGATCGAGTTTGACCAGAGCCAGGTAAAGGAAGGCGGCATGTTCTACAAAGACGGCAAACTAAACCTGACTAAGGGTGCAATCCATTTTTCGGATTTTATTACGACAGTATCCGAAACCTATGCCAATGAAATTATTGACGATGATTCCATCGGTTTTGGGTTGGGAAAACTGCTGGAAGAAAAAGGGGAAAAATTCGAGGGCATCTTAAATGGCGTGGACTATTCTGTTTGGAATCCGGCAACGGATAAATTTATTCCACACACATATTCCTCGGAAGACCTCAGCGGAAAAGAAGAAAATAAAAAAGCTCTGCTTATGCGCCTGGGGATGGAATATAAAGAAAACACTCCTCTTGTCAGCCTGATATCTAAAATCACTTCTCAAAAGGGAGTGGACCTGGTACATGAAGCAATGGATCAGTTGATGGATATGGACATTCAAATGATTATTCACGGTGACGGAGACCGTGCTCTGGTTAAAAAACTGAATGAATATACAACAAAGGCTCCGGATAAATTCCGTATCAACGTAACCTTTGATGATAAAATGGCACATCTCATTGAAGCGGGTTCGGATATGTATCTCTTTCCATCCAGGTACGAACCCTGCGGCTTAAATCAGATTTACAGTTTAAAATATGGAACCCTGCCGATTGTATCTCAGGTGGGCGGATTATTCGATACTGTGGAAGATTTGGACGAGGCTGCCGAAGAGGGTACCGGCATTATTTTAGAAGATCTTTCCGCCGAAGCAATTGTTGCAGCAGTAAAGAGAGGCGCAGAGCTTTACCATCAACCGGAAAAGTGGCAGGAAATCCAAAAACGCATCATGGCAGAAGATTTTTCATGGGAACTCTCTGCCAAACGCTACATTGATATTTATGAGCGTACATTAGCGGAATAAACAGACAAATTACAAAACAGTATGAAAGCGAGGCAATAAACGATTTGTCTCGCTTATTTATTTTAAGATAAAAAGCAAAGTGGAACAAAAAGGAAAGATTTTGGTTCAATCTGTTAAATCAATTTTTTGAAAAGGCATTCAGATTGACTGTGCAATCAGTATTAATTAAATTTAATGGCTCATTAAAATTTGGAATTATATGAAAAAAGCACTTTTGTTATTATTTTTCGGCCTGCTTGTTTGGTCTTGCCAGGATTTAAATTCAATTCAGCCTCCGGATGAATTTGATTTGACCGGTCAATTTGGCCAATTAAAAGATACGGTAATTTATGCGGATAAAGCCGATTTCAAAACGGATTATCGAATTGATACCGGTTTTGCTTATAAATTATGCGTTGGGAATTATGAAAATTTTAGGACCGGATTTTTTCTGAAATTTTTTGGGCTTCCGACAGATACCCTTAATATCGACTCCGTATATATCGAACTTACCAGTAAAAGTAAAATGGGCGAAGCGAATACACCCTTAGACATCGAAGTATATGAGGTGGAAAGCGCCTGGGATGAAAACTTGGTTAATACCGAGGACGAATGGCATCATTATCTGCCGACAGGTGAACCCATTCGTATTACAGTAGCGGTTGAGGATAGTTTTAAAACCAGAATACCGATATCCACGGAATTATTCAACAAATGGCGTATGAATACGGATGAAAACCATGGCTTATATTTTAAAGCAGCTTCCGATGAAAATAATTACATTCGTCAATTTGAATCTCTGGAAATTTCAAATGACTTAAATTGGCCTAAACTGTATTATTATGTGAATAAAGATACGGTAAGTGAAAAAGATAGTGTCCGCATCGGTTATGATGCTACCATTTTTGATTATCCCGATTCCAGCGCACAAAATCTTTTTACTCAGGGGCACATACAAAACGAACTTTTACTGTCCAGTGGCATAGCCTCCAGGATACTTGTTCATTTTAATGGCCTGGATAATTTACCGGAAAATGCAGTGATGCAATCGGCAAATTTATTGTTGAATGTGAAACCGGAAAACAACCCCCTTTTAAATAGTGGCCAAGAAAACCGTTTTTATATTCGTTCTGTAAAAGAAATGGATGATGATCTGAGCAATATGGTTCTGGATTCTTCTTTTGTCGGTAATTATAATCAAAACTTTGAAATGGAAGTACGAGGAGATTCTTTAACCCTTGCCAATGATTCACAGAAGCAAAACTTTGCCAAAGAAAAATTTCAAAATATCATCAACAAAAAAGATCAGACCGAATGGTTCTATTTGCAGTATAAAGATGAAAAGAGCATGATTTCCGTTGTTCGTTTACACGGGCTATCGCCGGAACATCCCATAAGCCTGCATTTGCGCTATTTTCTAATAGAGAATGACGGGTTATAATCTGAGGAAAGCATGAAAAAACTATTTTTAATATTTATATTAAGCTTAACTATTCAGGCGACAGCCGGAGAGAGTCTGTTTGGAATTAGTACCCGGGGTGTTGGCATGTTGTCCAATACATATTCAGCACCGGGCATGGCGCGTTCTTATGAAATAGCATCCATGGATACACTACAAATCAATTATAAAAATTACGCATTGTGGACCAACTTGCCTTTGACGTCTTATAGCGCGAAGGTGAGTTATAGTGGCGCTTTTGGATCAGATGCGCAATCCAATTCTTATTACAATGATATAGGAAATTTTGGAGGTGGGTATTTAACCATTCCCTTATTAAAATACCAGATAGCTTTTGGGCTTGGTCTATCTCCCTTTTCAGATATGGAGCAACGCTACAGAGAAGAAGGTTTAGACGGACAAGCTCAGGAAATTCTGATTAAAGGGGGATTAAGTAAAGCGCATTTGAATCTTTCCTATAATGTTTTGCCAAACCTTGGTGTGGGCCTAGGCTACGAATATGTTTTTGGTAAAATCACTAAAAATTTTCGTATGGAAGATGCCTCGATCGCTTTCGATCCGATTTTATTATATTATGAATATCGGTATTATGGTAGCGGTTTGGTAGCCAGTGCTTTTTATAGGCCGATGAATAAATTACAGCTGGGATTGTTTTTTAGGCCTCAAACAACGATTGATTTCAAAATACAAGCAACAACCTCTTCGGATGTGGTTGATGCAGAAAAAATACATTCCATTACTATTCCAGCACAAATCGGAGCCGGGATGGAGTACCAATTGGCGAAACGCTGGAATGCAGGTATGGATATTGAATTTCAAGACTGGGGTTCTGAGTTTGCTTTAGATGACGTTGTTTTAAAACAGGGCTTTACTCAACACTTTAAAGTTGGGCTTGGTTTAGAAAAAAAACAAAGTTCTAAACTTTTTACATCAATAACGGAGCAAATGGATTTCCGTGTAGGAGGTTTTTATCGTCGCTTAAGTCAAGTCAGTAACTTAAATCCTGTGGATGAAATGGGATTGTCTTTTGGCTTTTCTTTTCCTCTGCAACGTTTTCGTTCCAAAATTGATTTTGCCGCAATGGGCGGTATTCGGGGAAGCTTAGATACTAATCACTATAAGGAAAACTTTTTTAAGTTTGGGGTTTCCATCAGCGCAGCAGAGCGTTGGTTTGTACAGACCGAAGAATAGTTGTTAAAACCGGAGGATAAAAAGAATGAAATTACATCGCTATTTAATCTTGTTAATCGTATTCAGTGCATCCTTTCTGTTTGCTCAGTTTGAAGACGATATGCTGGGAGACGAACAGGCAGAGCAAACCGAAGAATCCTGTATACCGGCTAATATGAAAACAGGCTGGGATTCTCTGGCGTCCCAAAAGCCGGATCAGGATGTGCGTTTATTATATAATTTTGGGTATGAATATTATAAAAACAAAGCATACAAAGATGCCATGCCCTACCTTTGGAAAGTGTTTTTGCATGGTCCGGATAAATACGCACGTTCTTCCGTTCGTAAAATTGCAGAAATTTATTTTACACAGGGCCAGGTGGACAGTACTTTGATAGCCTGTTACAGAGGTCTGGAGCGTTTTCCGACGCTGGTACGCTTGCATCATTATGCCGGTTTGTTGGAAAATAAACTCGGAAAATTCCGTTGCGCCATACCGCATTTTGAAGCGTTGGTTAAAAAAGACTCTACAAGTATTACCTATTTAAAAACACTGGCATTCCTTTATTTTAAAAACAAGGACGACCGTGCAATCGAATATCAGGAAAAAGTAGTCAAACTTAGCCCCAAGAACGCAGAAGAAGCGAATACGCTGGCTGTGTATGTAAAAGAAATCCGTGGTGAAGGAGCCGATCTTGAATTTCGTAAAAAAGCATGGGAACAGGATCCGAGTAATATGGGCTTTGCCTATAGTTATGCCCAGGCAGCTGTTCAGGCCGGCAATTATAAAGAGGCTCTTAAACCGCTTGGAGATGTAATAGCTAAAAAACCTTCGGTTCAGGTATATTTAAGCAGGGCGGAAGCGTATGAAAATTTAAATCAGATTAAAAAGGCCATCGCAGATTATAAAGCCGCCTTAAAAATAGAGCCCAAAAATATAAGTATTATGTTACGGATCGTGGAAAATTATCGCAACATCAATTCCTTTGCTAGTGCACGTACCTGGGTTTACAAAGCATTAAAAGTAAAACCCGGATATGGACAGGCCTATATTTCTATGGGCGAAGTGTACGAAGCGGCCGTTTCGTATTGCCAGGGAAAGAGAAAAGGGAAAAACAAAACAAAATATGAAGACAAACTGGTTTACAAACTTGCTGCGAATGAATATGTAAAAGCGGCCAAGGACCCATCGTTCCGCAGCAAAGCCAAGAAAAAACTGGAAAACGTGAAACCCTTTACACCAACCAAGGAAGATTTATTTATGCATAAAGGTGCAAAAATCAAATCGAAATGCTACAGTTGGATTAAGTAGGAGCGTCCCTTGAAAATTGCACTTGGGTCCGACCATGCGGGCTACGTTTTAAAAGAAGCGATCAAAAATTATTTTACGGAAAAGAAGATAGAATACAAAGACTTTGGAACCTTTAAACTGGATTCCTGCGATTATCCGGAATATAGTTATAAAGTGAGTTCCGCTGTAGCGGCCGGAGAAGCAGATCTTGGCATTTTGGTTTGTGGTACGGGTATCGGTATGTGCATCACAGCCAATAAAATAAAAGGTATCCGCGCGGCACAGGCCTATGATCCGGAAATGGCTCAAATGAGCCGTTTGCACAACGATGCCAATGTACTCTGCCTGGGCGGACGGATTTTGAGCGACGAGGAAGGAATTAAAGTGGTTGAAGCCTTCCTGAGCACCTCCTTTGAAGGAGGAAGACACCAAAACAGACTTAATTTAATTTCTCAGCTTACGGGGTTATAATTATGTTAGAACATATCAAACAATCGGATCCGGCTGTTTATGAAGCCATTACTAAGGAAATGGGTCGTCAAAACAATACGCTGGAGCTCATTGCTTCGGAAAATTTTGTATCGAAAGCGGTACTCGAAGCAAATGGTTCGGTATTGACCAATAAATACGCAGAGGGATATCCGGCTAAACGTTATTATGGGGGCTGTGAATTTGTAGATGTGGCTGAAGATTTAGCCCGGGATCGTGCTAAAGAATTATTTGGTTGTGAATATGTAAATGTACAACCACATTCCGGTTCTCAGGCCAATATGGCTGTATATTTTACCTATTTGAAAAACAGAGACACCGTGCTGGGGATGAATCTGGCACATGGCGGACATCTAACCCATGGTTCACCCGTGAATTTTTCCGGTAAAATGTTTCAGTTTGTGCCCTATGGCGTGGATAAGGAAACCGGCCGCATTAAAATGAATGAAGTAGCTGAACTGGCCCGGGAGCACAAGCCTAAAATGATTGTGGTTGGCGCAAGTGCGTATTCCCGACATTATGAATTTGAAAAATTTCGTGAAATAGCAGATGAAGTAGGAGCTATTTTATTTTCGGACGTGGCTCATCCGGCCGGTCTGATTGCTGCGGGTGTGCACCCCAGCCCCATTCCCTATTGCGATATAGTTACTACCACCACGCATAAAACTCTACGCGGACCCCGTGGCGGTATGATTATGATGGGTAAGGATGTGGAAAATAAAATGGGAATTGTAGCGCCCAAATCCGGCCGTGTGAAAATGATGTCCGAAATTGTAGATAGTAATGTTATGCCTGGCATTCAGGGCGGCCCGCTGATGCACGTAATCGCTGCCAAGGCTGTGGCATTTGGCGAGGCGTTGAAACCGGAATTTAAAGAATACGCCAAACAGATAATTAAAAATGCACAAATGTTGGCGAATACTTTAATGGAAATGGGCTATGATATTGTTTCCGGCGGTACAGATAACCATGTGTTCCTTGTGGATTTGAGCAATAAAAATATTACAGGAAAAGCCGCAGAAAATGCTTTGCATGCTGCGGGGATTACGGTTAATAAAAACATGGTTCCTTTTGATACACGCAGCCCTTTTGTTACCAGCGGTATTCGTCTTGGTACCGCAGCTCTGACAACCAAGGGTATGAAGGAAGGTGAAATGAAGGATATTGCCGGCTTCATTAATCGTGTACTTGGTGATATCGATAATGAAGAAGTGATCAAATCGGTAAATGCCGAAATATTCGAAATGAATAAAAATTTTCAGATGTATTCCCTTTAATGGATGAGAAGTAACTCAATACAAAAGGAAGCTTTAATCGGCTTCCTTTTTAATTTATAAATTATGGCAAAACGAACCCATATCGAAGAAGTTGAAATGCCATTCCTCGACCATCTTGAGGAATTACGGTGGCGTTTGATCAAATCCTTTACTGCCGTCCTGGTATTGACCATTATCAGTTTTTATTTTTCCGGTTATATTCTGGATGCGCTGTTATATACTGTAAAAAATCTACAATATGATATCCACCTGCAAGTGTTAAAAGTACAGTCTGTATTTATCATCAAGCTGGAAATTGCGCTCATTTTCGGTATTGTATTAGCATTGCCGATAATATTTTATCAAATCTATGCCTTTGTTGCACCAGGCTTACTAAAATCTGAGCGAAAATATGTTTGGCCGGTAATTTTGTTCGCCACTCTTAGTTTTATTGGCGGTGCTGCTTTTGCCTATTTTTTAATTGTTCCATTGGCTCTGGATTTCTTTTTAAGCCTGGCTCCACCATCCGTAACCAATAATATTGCCTTAGATTTTTTCTTTGGGTTTGTAGCACGTTTGGTTTTGGTATTTGGCGTTGTTTTTGAACTGCCGGTAATCAGTTTGTTCCTAACTAAGATTGGTTTGCTCTCTCCCCAGTTTCTTAAAAAATACCGCAGGCATGCCATTGTAATTATGTTTATTGCAGCTGCCGTGTTAACGCCTCCGGATCCTACCACCCAAATAATGTTAGCAATACCTTTACTAGCCTTATATGAAGCCACGATATGGATCAGTTATTTTTTTTATAAGAAAAATGAATAATCATTAATGTTGCTTTCCGGGGACCTGGCATCAAGTTTTTTGATTAAATTTCTTAATTAAAAGTTCTAAAATCCAATGTTGATTAAACAGGTGGAAACTGTTAAATTAACAGGATAATCACATCGATAAATGGATATTTAATGAAATTAGATGAAATAAAAAAACCCTTCCAAAAAGAACTACTGGAATATGACCGCACGTTTCGTTCCATTTTATCTTCCAATGTTCAATTAATAGATACCATTGTTAAATATGTTGTCAAAACAAAGGGTAAAGGAGTACGCCCATTATTAGTGATAATGGCTGCTAAGTTGGTTGGTCAACCGACGGAAGATACATTTGTGGTGGCTTCTATTATCGAACTCTTACATTCTGCATCCTTAGTTCATGACGACGTAGTTGATGAAGCCAATATCCGACGTGGACTCCCTTCCATCAATGCCATGTGGAAAAACAAAATTGCTGTATTAATGGGCGATTATATGTTATCCAAGTGCCTCATAGGAGCGGCCGGAACAGGACAAATTCGCGTTATGCAGGTGTTGGCAGAAGCATCGAAACGCTTGAGCAAAGGAGAACTTTCGCAAATAGAAAAATCCCGAAAACTGAATATAACAGAAACAGAATATTTTGAAATTATTTCCGATAAAACAGCCGCTTTAATTAGTGCCGCATCCGAATTAGGTGCCATGAGCAGTTCTAAAAATGCCGACGATCATGAACATCTTAAAAAATTCGGTGAAAAGCTGGGCATCGCTTTTCAGATCAAAGATGATTTATTGGATTACTATGGCCACAGGCGTTTTGTTGGTAAACCGGTTGGTAATGATTTCAAAGACAAAAAAATAACTCTACCCCTTATTTATGCATTTAAGCAAGCGAGTGCTAAAGAAATATCTAATATTAAACGAATGCTTAAAAAGGGCGTAAACAATGAAGATGTTCGGGGAATTATCCGCTTTGTTGAAGAAAAAGGCGGTATTGAATATGCAAATTCAAAAAAAGAAGAATATGCTCAGGCTGCGAAAGAATGTTTGTCTGCTTACCCGGACAATGACGTGAAGAAGCATCTGTTTGCTTTTGTAGATTATACGGTGAGTCGAAAAAAATAAATGGAAATAAAAATCCTGATCATCCGCTTTTCGGATGCAAAAGAGGTTTTGCAGAGTACCCCGTTTTTACGCCAGGTTCGAATGACTTATCCGGATGCGCAAATCGATTTCCTGACAGATAAATCAGCGGAGCTTTTACTAAAATATAATCCCCATTTAGACTTCCTTTTTACAACCGAATCATCACGATCCTTTAAAGAGATGTCGAGAATACGAAAAAGATTACACTTGTCATCCTATACATATATTTTTGATTTGCAGAATAATAGTCTTTCAAAGCTACTATGTCTATTTCTTCCGGGTAAAAAATGGGGAGAAAAAGGAAAAGGACTGTCCGGAAAGAAAAAAGAACAAAAACAGTTTTTCCCCGAAATGGAAAAACTATTTGATAAACAGAAATTCCTTAATCAGCAACCCGAACTATATTGGAAAGATACGGTTGCTAAACCGGTTGTTTCATTTCTAAAAAACAGAAATATACACAGCGGTTATATATTAGTAGATACCGGAAAGCTCTCTGTTCGGGAGGAATATTTGAATTTTATTCAGGACTTTTTAAAAAAGAGCAATTATAAAATAGTGTTTTTGGGGGCAAAAAGGGATTTCGGATTGAATATGGATGAAAACAAGAGAATTACTTTTACAGATCTTAGGTTTAATATCCTGGAGATTGCAATATTAATAAATATGTCGGTATCTGTATTAACATCCGAAGATTTATATCTCTCTATTGCAAAAGCTTTAAACATACCTGCTATATCTTTTAATTCTGATATATCTCGTATTTTACGTAATCACAAATCCTTCGTTTAGATCTAATACACTAACCAAGCATCCGGATAATCATTAGAGCGCACGTTTTTGAGGGCTTGGTCGGCCGCTTCCCGTGTTTGAAACTTACCTATAAATATTTTTAAAACATTTCCGGATTTTTTATAAAAAACGGGATAAGGAAACTGCTCGATAAGTTGCTTTACACGGCTTTGTGCCCGGGACTCGTCAGAAACAACCAATACTTGAATGGTATATTTATATGTTTTTTCTACTGCTTCAGAGGATGGTACTTGCCGTGGTGCCGCCATGCCGGAATCAGATAGAGACGGATATAAAAAGATAGAGCGGGGAACAATCCAGGCGCGGGTTAAACCATTTTTAAATAATAAATGTCTTGTGGAGTCAGCAGATGTACGATACAAATAATCGCCTACCTGGGTTTTGAACAGACCGTTTTGCCGAAACACATAAATGGAATCCGGGACAATTCTTGAGGCCTGTAAACCCAATCGTGCGGCATTGGATGAATCCATTCCGGCGAATATCTGAACGCGGAAACCTTGCGCGGTTCGGATCGTATCTGCTGTGGGCGGTTTGGGGAGAGGTGTCAAAATGGTATCCACTTGCACTGTTGCCTGTTGCTTTGTGGAAAGGGAATCGAGAAAAGGATCTTCCGGTGCATTTGTTTGATAAAACAAAACACTGTCAACTTGATCGGTATTTTTCTTGGTATAAATTAAACCGGGCTGACAACTCCAGAAAAACAATAATACGGCAAAAACAATCAAACTCAATCGCATCATTTAATACACCTTTTTTAAATAGGTACCTTTAAAATATTTATTAACTAAAATATCATAATACTTAAAACCCATTTGGGACATATTTAAGGCGCCCCACTGGCACAGACCAACGCCATGGCCATAGCCTCCGCCAAAGATTATTAAGGTTGGGCCGTCTTTTCTTAAATAGAAAAGAGTACTTGGCAAAGGCTTGTTGTCTTTACTAAAAAACCGTCGTATGTCATAACCGTTTAAGACAAAGCTGGTGTCTGCATAAGCAATCTTAAGAGATTGTACCCGACCAGTGTTGCTTTTTTTAACGATTTGCGCGGAAAAGGAAATGCGTGTTGTGTCCGATACGGGCCGAGTTAGAAGAGAATGTCCAAACATAGTTAAAAAGGATTGGTCCAATTCGGCTAAGGAAAAGCGTCGCGTCCAGCGAAACAGGGGAGACACCGAACACGAAAACCGGTTTCCAAGAACATCCTTTTGAGGTTGCAGGTAAGAATAACTACGATTGGGCCAAACATTCTGAACCGCTTCAGTTTGTCCACCGCAGGTGGAATGGTAGTAGATGGTAGCAAGCGTATCGTGGAACATGAGTACATCGCCGCGGGTTTGATTGACAGCTTGAGTTGCCAGGTCTGTTTCTGCGTTTTTTCCAAGGTAAACCTGGTCCCGTGTATCAGCAAAGACATCAAAAGGATCGTTACGGTGTTCTTCCATTTGTTTAAGTGTATAACCGCGCGCACAGATGGCCTGGGCCTTTAGCGCGTTTAGATAGGACGGATTGGCTGAAGGCATTTCGGCTGGAACCACACCCTTTAAATAATCTTCTAAATCCACTGAATTAATAGCAAGCAAAACGTTCGCCTGGTTTTTTAATAGGACTACCCCCCCATGGTAGGAGTGCCCGTTTAATATAAACAAACCCTGGGAATCTTTAGGATAAAAGAAGGCACGATCCTGACACGTTAGTACAAAATAACGGTTGGAATTAAATATTTTAAAACCATTTTGAGTGGGTTCTATGGAAATGAAATGGTTGTTGCGTCCAAATTCGTAGCGGGCTTCAGAAGAATTGAATATATAAGTACCCTTAAAAACTACAGAATCGAGCGTGGATATTTCTTTTATTAGTACCCTGGCTTTAGGGGCATTAGTTTGGCCGGGTTTAAGTAATTGCTGCTGGCAACCGGATAAAAGAAAGAGACTAAAACCAAGGATGATGAATAAAAACGTTTTCAATAATACTCCCAAGAAATAGGTAAAAGTAACATATCTGGGTTAAGCTAAAAAAAGTGTGGGAATAATACAATTGTAAACTGATGTTTATAGGTAAAAGAAATCAGTTGATTTTTGCTATGTGTGTATATATTTTTAAAGAAAAAACACACAATAGCCGGAATGAGAAAATATCGGGCAGAGTACACAAAAATATTAATATTTGTTTAAATAGTTCGACTATTAGACTAAAGAAAAGCAAGTTAAAGGTAAAAAATGATTTCAAAAGCAAAAATGCAGGAATCGATTCAGGAAATTTATAAGCTTTATATCCAGCGTAATGTGATTAAGGCTTTTACGCTGGAGTCGATCAGTAGCATTTTTGAAATAGGGAATGAGGTTTTTCAACGGCATAATGGCGAAGAACTGGATCGTCTAAAGAACAGGCCACAGAGTAAAGCGCCGGATATTATGGACGACGAGCCTTTTTCATTGGAACGAACCTTAGAAATATATGAACGGTTTTCGGAAAAACATACGGAAATATCTCCGGAACTTATTCAAAATATTTTTGAGATGAATAGCCGCTTGGCATGGAAAGCATATCGTAAACGATATGATGATTATATAATCAATATATACAAAGATTTTCCATCGGATGAATATATCAACTATTTGGCAGCTATCGTATTTTATGATTTACATAATTTTGACATGGCCTTGCATTGCATCAACATAAGCCTATCTTTCAATCCTTCATCGGCCAATTATACACATATCAAAAGTTTATGTTTAATGCAGCGTGGGGAACTGGAAACCGCCCGAACGTATCTGTACCAATCTCTCTTTTTGGTGGAATTACGCCAAAGTGTTCCACCGCGCCGAGAGCAGAACAAGGAAATGTACCCCAATTATCCCATCGAGTTTCATACCTCCTCAGAATTAATTCGTTCCGATCTGAAAAAGATCGAAAAAACCGAAATGGTTTTCGTGAACGATTTTATGCCGCTGTTTGAATAAATTACTCACAACTTGTCATCGTTCACTATTTTGTTATTTTACCTTACCCGTTTTATCCGGATAGGCCGGAGGCTGTGGAATAGTTACCGGCTCCTTCGCTATTTTTTCCTGTAAGTATGAAATGGCCGCTTCCAACTGAGCATCTTTTCCTTCAAAGGTCGCATGAGGCAGATTATCCACAATGCGATCCGGTTCAACGCCGTGTCCTTCAATCAGCCACTTACCCTCCGGACCGTAAACACCGGTTTCTGCAGCAGAAGCAATGCCCATATCTACCAAACGATTACTGAAGGACAACCAGATTTCACCGCCCCAGGTACGTGTACCGATGACCTTACCCAAACCCAGCCTACGGAAGCCTTCCGAAAAAGCTTCGCCATCCGAGGCCGTAAAGCCGTCGCATAAAACCACCATATGGCCAGGAAAAGCATACTGCATATTCCAGGTAGGTTTACCCACACGCGGTTTCCAGTAGAACCAGATTTTGCGCAGGAGTTTTTCCAGAATCCAACTGTCAATATTGCCGCCTCTGTTGTGGCGAACGTCGATAATCAGACCTTTGCGGTTAGCTACCGGATAAAAATTTTCAAGCCATTCGCGGTAATTGCCCCCACCCATTGCCCGCAGATGTACATAGCCCAGTTCACTTTTTCCCTCTTTCTCTACCTGCAACCGGCGCGTATATTCCCACTCACTGTAACGTAAACTACTTTCCTGCCGGGCATCGAAAGGTTTAACCAGCTTATTATAGAGCTTTTTGCTTTTTAGTGAATATAAAGTTAGCAACACCTGTTTCCCGGCCTGATTTTTTAATAACAAGGAAATATCGTCTACGGATAAAGCGGGAATGCCGTTGACCGCACGGATTACATCGCCTTCTGGAATACGAACCTCCGGTTTGTCAAGCGGGGCAAGGCGTTCGGGAAAATTGGGATCAGATTGGTAGATATGCGCAATGCGGTAACCCTTGTTTGCGAAATCATGTTCCAGTACGGCTCCGAGAAAGCCCTGTTTTGTATTTGTTTCACTTCGTCTTTTGTCGCCTCCGGCCACAAAGGTATGCAGGGCAGATAGTTCACCGACCATCTGACCAATTAAATCATCCAGTTCATCACGGTCTGTAACGCGATCGATATACGGAAGATATTTGTCTAAGATTTCTTTATACTTAACACCGTGTAAATTTGGATCATAAAAATAGTCACGTTCCATTCGCCAGGCATCCACCAGCATTTGACGCCACTCATCTTTGGGGTGCAGCGAATAAGTCCAGCCTTTTAAATCGACTCTATTTTTGGTGATTTTTGCCGGTGCTGTATCCTTGGCGTCAACAACAAAGAGATTTTCTTTCTGTCGTACTAATATTTTTTTCCCGTTGGCAGAAAGCTCGAACCCGCGGATATCATCCACCAGTTTTTTTGCTTCAATATCTTTGTTCTTAATTTTTAATGCTTTCAAGATGTGTTTGTTTTTGCCGGTACGGTTGATTTCCGACCAAAACAGATACTCCTTATTTACAGCCAAATCTGTGTAATTGGCAGCCGGTAGAGGTACCGGCATTACCCGCTGCTGCAAACCGGAAAAATCGATGGTAACCGTTACTTTTTCATTTTCGTTTTTTTTGTTTTCACTTTTTTTCTTGTCTTTTTCGATTTGTAGTTTAGCCCGTGTCAGTTCATCTTCTGGCAAAAAAGGAGAACGCACCTCAGGCGTCAAAGACACCATGTAAATTTTAGTAATTTTATCTAGAAACGGTTCGGGTTGATATTCTCCCCAGGGACTGGGTACAACGGTGTGCAAATTTCTTTGGGATAAAAAGTACAGCCATTTGCCGTCGGCACTCCAAACTGGATTAAAACTGTTTACGCGGTCATCGGTAAGATCATGAAACCGGCCCGTTTTACTGTCATAAATTTTGATTTGGGCAAATTGGTTCTCCGCAAAGCTTAGAAAAGCCAGCCAGCGGCTGTCTGGTGACCAGGCCAAATTGTAGAAATTTTCTATTTTTGAGGTAGTAAGGATTTTGGCTTTATGCATACTAAAATCGTACACCCACAGGCGGTAATTTTTATCGGTAAAGGCGAATTTTTTACCATCCGGTGCCGGTACACCCTGGTAGCGGAGCACATCAGCATCCCGGGTGAGCACTGCTTCCTTTCCCACACCGTTGGCAGGAAGACGATGGAATTCGAATTCACCGCTTTCATCGGATAAGGCCAGCAGAGTTTTACCATCCGGCATAAAGCGTGCTTGCCGGTAACGGATGCTTTCATTCCGTGTCGCGCGAATCAGGCGTCCACCTTCAACCGGTGCAACAAACACCTGTCCTCTTGCAGTTAAAGCAACCATGGAACCGTCCGCTGAAATATGGGTAGCGGTTAAGTATTTCATGGGCTTCTTCACCCATTTTTCATGCATTTGGTCAAAATCGGAAGTTAATTTTATATTTAGTTTATTATCGCTGTCCTTAGCAATATCATACACAAACAAATCAGCCAGCAACTGGTAAACGATGCGTCCGTTATTCAGTGACGCGCTGTTTATATCCAGCCCTTTGTGAAAAGTGTGCTGTCTTAAGTCCGAACCGTCCTCCTTCATGGACCAGATATTCATTGTATTGTCACGATCACTGAGGAAATATATTCGACCGTTCCACCACATGGGATTTTTACTGGTACCGGGATAATCAGCAGTCAGGGGAATCGCTTCTGCACTGTCGCTGGTAAATTTCCAGAGATTTTGTGCCGTACCGCCCTTGTAGCGTTTAGTATGGCTGCCCTGAAACGGACGTCTCGTAAAAAAGAGGGTTTTTCCTTGCGGCTCAAAAGCACCCTGATCGGCCTGACTCAAGGGAATGATTTCCTTTTGCCGTGTATTTATATCTACCTTGACCAGTTGCCTGTCCGGTAGCGTAGAGTAACGGGATGTGCTGAATAGAACTTTGCCGTCTGTTGCCCACCCGGATACTATAGCCCGGTGTCCTTCGAAGGTTAGTCTTTTGGGAATACCACCCGCGATTGGCATTACATACACTTCAGTAGGCCCTTCGTATTGGGCCGAAAAGGCAATCCATTTTCCATGTGCTGAAACGGAAGCGTTTGATTCTACGCCGTGATTGGTAGTTAGACGCTGAGCGTTGCCACCGGTTATGGGTACCTTCCACAAATCACCTTCAGCAGTAAAAATAATGGTGTTTTGATAAAGTGCCGGAAAACGGTAGTAACCGTTATTTCCCGCAGCTTGTAACACAAAAGGCAGAAATAGGAATAAAGAAATCAGGATACGACGCATAAAAAACTCCTAAATTTATGAAAATAGATACTATCGGATCTGACCGTTGGTTCTTCAGGGAAACGGACTGAGCAATGTTACATACGGAAGACTAAAGTTACAAGTTGCCGGCAGAAATATTTTTTACATTACTTTTTTAAAATGACAATCCATTTAAATTTAATCCAGTTGATTTTAATAGGCCGCGTGTGCCCGGGATGTGGATACGATAGGGAAATACCCTTACCATTGCTTCAGGGTGTGGAATTAATTTTGGAATGTATTATTTTAGTTGCCTATATTTCTTAAAGATTAATTTTCCGGAGGTATGGTATGACGAAGCCCTGGTTGCAATTCTATGACAAGCAAGTACCGGAACGTTTGGAATATCCAACGGTTCCCGTGTATGAGTTATTAGATGAAAGCGCTGCTCAATTTGCGGATCGTCCGTTAAGCCGTTTTTTTGGCAAACAGCTTTCTTATCGCGAGATTAAAGAAATGTCCGACCGCTTTGCGGTGGCTCTTCGTGAACAGGGGCTTAAGCCGGGTAATAAAATTGCCTTTTTACTTCCTAATTTTCCCGGTTACCCGATTGCCTACTTCGGCGCCCTTAAGGCGGGTGCAGTGATTGTGCCCTTAAATCCCCTGTACTCGGTTTCGGAACTGGAGTTTCATTTTAATGATTCCGGAGCAAAAACGGTTATTACTCTGCCCATGTTCCTGGAAAAAATAATGGAATTGAGCAGTCGGGTACCAATTAAACAAATCATTTATAGCCGTATCGGAGATTTTTTACCTTTTCCCCGGGGTCTCGTTCAGACCATCCGCGAGAACAAACTTGTAAAAAAGCAGTTAAAAAACAGTAAGCAGGATATTTATGATTTCAGGGAATTAATAACGACGGGGAACCTTGAAAACTTTAAACCGCATCCGGCACAGCCGGATGATTTGGCTGTTCTTATTTATTCAGGCGGCACCACGGGCATTGCTAAAGGAATCATGCTCTCGCATTTTAATATTGTTGCAAATGCGCATCAGATAAAAGTTTGGGGACACCTCAAAAAAGAAGACCGCATGCTGGCCATCTTGCCCTTTTTTCATGGATATGGTATGAGCGTAGGCATGAATTCCTTTATTCTTGCCGGTGCAGAAATCATAATGTTGCCAAAATTCAATGCACAGGAAATGGCCAAGGCAATCCATAAATATAAACCAACGGTTTCCGCGGTTGTACCTACTATTTTAGTTGCCTTATCGAATCTTAAAAATATTTCAAAATATGATTTTGGCAGTTTAAATGCGGTTTGGGTAGGTGCGGCGCCATTGACAACAGCTATCAAAGAGAATTTCGAAAAGATGACTAATGGACGAGCCATCGAAGGATATGGTCTTACAGAAGCGGTTACTGCTATTATGGCCAATCCTTACGAGGGAAAACATAAGATCGGCAGCATTGGCTTGCCCTTCCCGGATGTGGAAGCAAAAATTGTTAGCTTAAAAGACAAAAGTGATTTACCCCCTGGTGAATTAGGTGAAATTGCCCTGCGTACACCCACCATGATGAAGGGTTATTACAAGAATCCGGTAGAAACAGAAAAAACAATGCTGGATGACTGGCTGCTAACCGGTGATATCGGCTATATGGATGAAGAGGGATATTTTTATATTACTGACCGTAAAAAAGAATTAATTATTGTTGGTGGTTTTAATATCTATCCACGCGAAATCGATGAATTAATATACAAGCATCCCAAAGTAAAAGAAGGTATTGCGGTTGGCATCCCGGATACATATAAAGGCGAAAAGGTAAAAGTCTTTATAGTGCTTAAAGAGGGTGAAAAAGCAACGGAAGACGAATTAAAGAAATATTTCAGGCAATATTTAACCCCCTATAAAGTACCGTCAGAAATTGAATTTTGTTCTGACTTGCCTAAAAGTGCAATCGGAAAAATTTTAAGACGTTCACTGCGTGATAACGAAATTAAAAAACAACAAACAAACGGATGAGCCTAAAAACGATGGAATTACCTGCGATACCCAATCGAATTGAAACAATAACAGCTTTCAAACAAAACTCCGGGATGATAGCGGCCGTTCTCCCTATTCATTATCCGAGAAGTTTGTTCCGGGCGTTTGATGTTTTACCGGTTGAAGTATGGGGGCCGCCTGGAACGGATGTAAGTCATGGAGGAGCACATCTGCAGCCGTATGTGTGTTCTATTGTGCACAATGCGCTTTCATTCCTTAAAAAGGGCGGGCTGGATTTGGCTGATTTTATAGCCGTTCCCCATACGTGTGACAGTCTGCAGGGTTTCGGAAGTATTCTGCTGGATTTTGTTAAACCGAAACAATCCATATTCCCGCTTTATTTACCACGTGGCAATCGTCCGGAAGACCTGCGTTTTCTGACAGAAGAATTTCGCCAATTATACCGTCACCTGAGCGGGTTAACCGGTAAAAAGCCATCTGAGGAGATATTACTACGTTGTATCCGACGTGAAGAAAAGGCCGATGATTTACTCCGGCAATTATACGAAAAGCGGCAAAAGGTGTCACTTTCTAATTATTCTTTTTACCATCTGGTCCGCACGCGAGAATATTTACCGGCAGAAACATTTATTTCAATTGCAGAAAAGGTTCTGTCCCGTAAGGGTTTCGATAATCCAAAGGGAACAGCAATTATTCTTTCAGGAATTGTTCCGGAGCCAATGGAGGTATTAACAACAATTACGGAGTTGGGAGCTGCTGTCGTAGCCGACGACCTGGCCTGCTGTGGGCGGCGATTATATGCTTCCGGGAAAAGTGAGCAACCCTTCAGACGTATGGCGGAACGCATTCTGAACGCTCCGCCGGATCCTACACGGGGTAATTCGCTTGAAGAACGTAAACAATATCTTCTTCGGTTGGCAGACCAAACAGATGCCAGGGGAGTTGTGTTTTATGATGTAAAGTTTTGTGAACCTGAATTATTTGATCTTCCCCGGTTGCGGGCCAAACTGAAAGCAGCCGGCTTGCCTTCGGTTCAAATCGAGATCGACTTAAATGATCCCTTGTCAAATCAGATTGTAACAAGGATTGGAGCTTTTCTGGAGATATTAGGATGAGTGTGAGCGCAACGCTGAAATATATGGTAAATGTGAATATTATAGGGAAAACGGCACTCGGCTGGCAGAGACGACGAGCAGAGCATAGCACATTTTCCTCTTCTAAATGGCGAACGGATATTTTATCCGAACCATTGAGAATCGGTGCACGTACTAAAGAATTAATTTCGCTCCACTACCTGGCGGGGCGCTATGCAAACGGACACAGGCCCGTGGCCTGGGTAACATCCGGAGGGCCGGTAGAAATTTTACAGGCATTGGGATACTATGTGCTTTATCCCGAAAACCACGGAGCGTTATGTGGAGCGCGGCGCGCCGTTGTGGATATTTCAACAGAGGCGGAGAACGCCGGTTATTCAAGGGATATATGCTCTTATGCCCGTACCGATATCGGGTCTGTGCTATCGGGAAAAACACCTGTTGGGAAGCTTCCTAAGCCGGATTTGTTGCTGGCTTGTACAAATATTTGCCAGACCGTTTTACATTGGTACCGCGTACTGGCAGATCATTTTAACGTTCCTCTGATATTAATTGACACACCCTTTGTTTATGATGAAGCACCCGATCATGCGATTAAGTTTGTACGCCGGCAGTTGGAAGATTCTATTCCTGTGTCGGAACAGGTAGCAGGAAAAACATTAGAATATAAAAAATTGCAGGAGGTGCTGCAGTTAAGCAAAGATGCTACAGAACTCTGGTTAGAAATTATGGGAAGGGGAAAGCAACATCCCGCGCCTCTTTCGGTATTTGACCAATTTATTCATATGGCGCCCATTGTAGAGATGCGTGGATTAAAGACGACCGTTGATTTCTATAGTCAATTATTAAAAGAACTGGACGAACGAATATCAAAAGGAATCGGTGCGCTTAAGAAAGAACGAAAACGATTACTCTGGGACAACTTACCCATCTGGTACCGCTTGCGCTATTTGTCGGAATATCTGGCGGAACGCGGTATTGCCGTGGTTGCTTCAACTTATACAAATGCCTGGGGAGAGTTAGCGCCGCTTATTAATGTAGATAAGCCCCTGGACTCTATGGCACGTACCTACCTCTATCCGATTTTGAACAAAGGTACAAAATATAAACTGAATACGATGCGTCGAATGGTTGAGGACTTTGATCTCAATGGTGTCATTTTACATTCAGATCGTTCATGTAAACCATATTCCATCGGTCAGGTGGATCAACGCAACCGTTTGATTAAAGAATACAACATACCGGCCCTTTTACTGGAAGCCGACCATGACGACCCGCGTGCCTATGCGGAAGAGCAGGTGGCATCCCGCTTGGCTGCTTTCATGGAAATGCTGGAGGATTAATATATGGAAGAGGTAAAGGCATTAGGAATAGATGTGGGATCCACAACTGTTAAATTAACAGCCGTTGACGCACAGGGAAAATTAATCTGGCACCATTTGGAAGGGGCGGATCCCAGAGTCGAAGATCAGGTAGATCACTTTTTTAATCTAATGCGGGAACATGGTTTTGATGGTAAAGAACTGCCTATGGTAGCTACCGGTTACGGACGAAATCTGGTCGAACAAGCCGAAAAGAAGGTAACGGAAATTACCTGTCATGCCACGGGTGTTTATAATCAATTAGGCCATGGTGGTACGCTGGTGGATATCGGTGGACAAGACAGTAAAGTGATTATTATTGGAGAAAACAGCCAGGTTGTCGATTTTGCTATGAACGACAAGTGCGCAGCAGGGACCGGTCGGTTTTTGGAAAACACAGCCGGAAGACTTAGAGTACCATTGGACAGAATGGGAGTTGAAGCACTCTCGGCCGCAGAAGAAGTAGCCATTTCCAGCACTTGTACGGTTTTTGCTGAATCGGAAATTATTTCCATGATTGCTCATGGAGTAGAAGTGAATCCCATTTTAAAAGGATTGCACCGTTCTCTTATTTTGCGCATTGTAGCCATGATCCGTAGTGTGGGACTGGTTCCACCGTTAATGCTTTCCGGCGGGGTGGTTAAAAATCCGGCTATCCGGGAAATGATTACTCAGGAATTAGGAGAGCAGGTGACCATGCCGGAATATCCGCAGCTTATGGGGGCCTATGGCGCCGCCCTCATTGCCTTAAAAAATTCAAACAGGGCGTAATGTAAAATAACTCCAATGTGGATGAGAACAACAATTATGTAAGACGCGATTTATTCGAAAGAGGCATGCTCATATAAATAAGTTCTTTAGTATGAATATATACGTTTTTTCTTGCATCCTGAATTTATGAACGTGTTTCTAAAAAAACTTTTTTGTCTCTTTTTAATATTTTTACATCTAATAAGGCAGTACAAACTTAAAAGGAATTTTTATGAAAAAGCTATTTTTACTTATTTCGATCACAATATTGTTCACTTCTTTCTCATGTGGAAAGCAGGAAAACGCCGTTACTATTGGTAAATGGACGGCGGATTATGATTCTGCCATAAAACTGGCGCAAGAAGAGAAGGTACCTGTATTCTTAAATTTTACCGGTTCAGACTGGTGTGTTTGGTGTAAATTAATGAAAGAAAACGTCTTTTCTAAACCAGAGTGGGATGCGTATGCCAAAGATAATTTGGTTTTGGTTACTCTGGATTTCCCCAAAGATAAATCAAAAATTTCCGAAGAATATCAAAAAAGGAACAGCAAGTTACAGGAGCAAATGGGAGTACAGGGTTATCCAACCTATATTATTTTAGATTCGGACGGCCAGACAAGATTGGGACAATTAGGCGCAGGTAAAGAGAAGACCGCAGAAAGTTTTATATCCGAAGTAAAAAGTGTCTTAAGGTACAGTGCAAAAGGGATAGAAAAATTTAGTTCATCTCTTTCCGATTCTGAGGGTAAAAAGTATAAAAATTTATGGAAATCTTTCAGAAAAGCGGAAAATGATTTTCAATCCTGGGTAGCCACTAAACCGACTCAAACCCCTGAAAACATGAACAAAATGAATCAGTTCAACAATGAATTGAGCTCTTTGAATAAAAAGATAAAAGAAATTGAGACTGAAAAAATCACAACAAGTTTGTCCGCAGAGCAGGCAGAAAAATATAAAACCCTGACAGCAAAATTAGAATCCGCTCAAAATGCATTAAATAACTGGCTGGTAACAAAACCGCAGCGCACCGAAGAAAATACCCGGATATATAGCAAATATATGTCAACCATACAAAATGTACAAAACGAGATAAATGCTATTGAGAGCGCCTTTTTTTAATCCCGGATTTTAGTATTCAATGATTTTTTAATAGCGGTTTCATCGTTTGGATGGTGCCGCTATTTTTTTTATTCCGCCATATCTGCCATCCCTTAAACCAACCCATGTTCAGTACCCTTATATCGGCCAGCGGTTCACAGAAGTTGACACGTTCGAATTTGTTTAAAATGGAAATAAACCGAAGGTGTGGAATTTATCAATGTAACCGTTTGTTAGCACTCCGGCAACGATGCTAAACTAAAAAGCGGTATGGCGGTTCATTGGCTATTCTTGTAAAACTTGAAAGCGTAGCGGCTTCAATATACAGCTGATCGAACTATTGCCTCAGGATTTTCTCCATCGATTTACCTTTGGCAAGCTCGTCGATCAGCTTGTCCAAATAGCGAATCTTCTTCATCAGCGGTTCCTCAACCTCTTCAACCCTGACCCCGCAAACCACACCTTTAATGAGAGAACTATTTGGATTCAGACCTGGTGCCTGATCAAAGAATGTCTCAAGATCATTCTTAAGCTCGATTTGTTCTTGTAACGCCTGCGGGCTGTAGCCGGTCAGCCATTGGATAATCTGATTAACTTCTTCCTTACTACGACCTTTGCGTTCCGCTTTCTGAACATACAATTGATATATTTTAGAAAATTCCATGCCGTAGATTCGTTGATTCGTCATGGTTATACCTCCGATCGACTATTACATATTACTAATGATAACCCAGAGCGTAAATATATACCTGAATAGAGCGTTTCTAATTTGTCATCGAAAGTTGTGACAGCGATGTGGCGATCCTCATAGGGATTGCTTTGTAACGTCGTTCCTCGCAATGACGTTATTTTATTGGGTTTATATCAACAATTGCTCACCTAAGGTTATTCTTTCGGCTCTGCTATTAGCAGCATTTTTAAATTATAACCGGCTTTTGCTGCTTCTGTTTTGATGCCTTCCAGCATGTTAATAAACGCTTTCCGTTCGGCCGCTTTGCCGGAAGCCTGCCAGTTGATAAGGAATGACTGCCAGTCTAAAACCAGCTCGAGCCGCTCTTTGTTAATGTAGGTTACCGATTCAAACCGATTAATTTTCAGCAGCGACACGGATTCGGGAATACTAATGAGGGATTCCATATAGGCCCGGGCGTTGCAGTCGCTTTGGAGTTCGAACCGGTTCGGATGTTTAAAGGTAAAAGCAATCAGCTCTATCAGGGCTTCAATCATTTCTTCCGGAAGCTGGTGTGTTTGCCAGGCTTCACGAAGTGTGTTTACATAGACATTTTTCGAAGAGAATAAGGAATCAGAAACATCGGCTGCCTGCAGCAAGAGCAGGGAAAGCGCGGGAATAGTAAAAGGAGAATTATCTTTGGCTGCCTTAATCCATTTTTTCCACATTCGGGTAAAGGCTTGCACTTCTTTAGCGCTTAGCTTGTGGTACGAAGAAAAAGAAGCAAAGGCTGTGTTTAATTCAGTTAACGCCGATTGAAACAGCGCTTCATTTTGTGGGGAAAGAAGCTGTGTGCTCGTTTCTGCAGAAACCAGCTTCTTCAGAACCGCAAGCGGTTCCCGATACAACCACTCATCCATCGCCCTTTCCATATTGGGTACACCGCGGCCGTTTAAATATTCCCGCAGTTTGTGATACGGCCGTTCTTTTGTGTGCATCACTTCTTTAAAGCCTACAAACACCTGGTATTTAAAAGCACCCAATTCGAGATACAGCCCCTGCGAAGCCATCTGCCAGGCGGAACGGATATATTGATTACCGCTGATAACATCCGTAAACACGACACACAAATCCGCGTTATCCTGAACCAGAGACAAACCCTGCATCAAGGAGCGTTGTACAAGCGTTCCGTTTTCCAAAAAGGCAGCAGATTGGTTAATCCATCCCGCAGCCTGTTCAAACTTGTTGTTGTAAACCACAAGCGCCCGTTCGTTTCCAAAGCGGTTGCTGTAAGCAAAAACATTTTCATTCACAGTTCCGTTGCCGGAATAAAAATCATAGAGAAAAAAATGTTGCACATCGCTAAACAGATAGCGTTTTTTTAGCAGAGGGAAGATCTCACGTTCATGACGGGCCACAAGGTTTTCATCTACTGTTTCGTCCCAATAGGCGCGTTTGTATTCCATACCGTATTTTTCGGCAAAACCTTCTACCTGACCGTGGCCGAACATGGGCAGGCCGGGCATGGTAGCCATTAAAATACAAACCCCGAAATATTTATCATCTTTGCCGAACTGGTTAACGGCCGTATCTTCATCGGGATTATTCATAAAATTAACATAGCGCTTTAAAATTTGCGGATTAAACTCCAGCACATTCTTAATAGATAAGCGGTATTTATCGTTTTCTTCATTTTTAAGCATATTCATAAAAGCGCTGTTGTACACGCGATGCATGCCAAGGGTACGTACAAAATAGCTTTCCATCATCCAAAAGGCTTCTGCCAAAAGTAACGTATCAGGGGCTTCCTGCTGAACGCGGTCTACGACCTCGCGCCAAAACTCCGTAGGGAAGACCTTGTTAAAATCGGCTTTGGTCATAGCGTGCTCGGCCCGTGAAGGGATATCTCCGCCGTGGCCCGGTTCCGGAAACCACAGGCGCTGATAGTGTTTTTTGGCAAGAGTCATTGCCGCGTCAAATCGAATAATCGGGAATTTACGGGCAACGTGCAGAATGGTTTGAATGACCGCTTCCCGCACTTCGGGAATCAGGTAATTGAGCTGCGCCGTATCATTCCAGGGCATCGTAGTGCCGTCGTTTCCGTGATAAACATAGGAGGCAGAGCCGGTCCAGCGGTCCACGCGCTTAAATACAACCGCGGCATCGGTTTTATTCCAGTAGCCGTCTTCAATAAAAATACCCACCCGCTCGTCTTCGCTTAAATCGGGCCCGGTAAAACGGTACGCAGGGAAGGGCGAGTACTTAGACTGGATAAACCAGTCCGGATGTTCCACCACCCAGCGGGAATCAATTCCCATGTGGTTGGGAACCATATCGCTGGCCAGGCGAATTCCCCGTTGCGCGGCGCGATCTTTTAAATTCCGGTAAGCGTCGTCGCCACCTAAATCGGCAGCAATTTGATAATCGTACAGGGAATAGGCGGACGCAACCGCTTCGGGATTGCCGGCAATTTGTTTGATTTTCTGAGAAGCGCGGCTGCGTTCCCACAGGCCAATCAGCCACAAACCGCTAAATCCGCGTCTTGCCAACAGGTCCAGTTCGGCATCGGGAATTTGATCCAAACGCTGAATGTCTCTTTTATATGTTTTACTAAGCTGGTCTAACCACACGTAGGTGCTTTTTGCAATCAGCACCAATTGCGGCATCCAGTCCAGATCCGCGCTGAATTGTTCCGGTTCAAAATCATCATCCCCGCTAAAATCGATGACCTGAGTTGGGCCTGGGCCAAATACCGCCGGATCGAATCGGGCCATTTGTTCTTCGCGGATAAAATCCATGCTGATGAGCAGGCGCGAAAGCATATCGCCAAGATAGGGTTTCCAGTGCTCTAAAATATATTCGAATTGCGCCATGATGGTATCGGGAAATTTTTTGGCCGGTATTTGCAGCCACTCTAAAAGGGTTTGCCCTGTTTCTGCAAAAGAGGGTTCGGCCTCTAAGCTGGTTTCGATTCCCTGAATGAGGCGGTTAAAAGCCTTCTTGTCTTCCAACTGACCGGAATCGATGAGTTCCGAAATGGCTTGGTAGGCCGGATTCTGATTTTCTAACCAGAGAAGAATCATTTCTTCCAAAACGATCCGACGGTTGGATTCGGATTTTAAATAAGCGGGGATCTTCTCCGCTGCATCCATCAGAGCAACCGGCGGAAAGGTACGACAGAAATCAGTTAGAACATTGTGGTACCAGTGCTCGTTTTTCTTAGATAAAATGGTTTCCAGTTTGGAAAAGAGGTTGGGATTTTGGCGGCTCACATAGGACTGAATCAGTAAGTGCAGCACTTCGTCCATCAGACCAAAGGCATTCAGTTCTGAGGCAGGCACTTGGAGGCCGTTTTGGGTTAATTGCTCTGCCAGGGCCCGGGAAGCCTGAAAATTTGCGAACACAACCCGTCCCTGTAAAGCAAAAAGAGATTCTGCGATTTTGTATTTTTTGCGTGCTTTGGCAGAAATATGAAATTCAAATAAAAGAGGTGCAGCCATGTAGTTTTCCTTTTGTCTAATGAACCAAACAGATGGCCTAAGCTGGTTCCCAGAGAAAAAACACATCCGGAGAACCACACCAAAAGCAATTGTCGAAAAATACAAGAGTATGGTAACAGATGCAATTTTTGAAAAAACATATTTTTGTGATTGTAAACATGAAAACGTAAATTTAGGCCGCATTTATACGAGAGAATTCTATGAGCCGATTTGCTGTATTGTTTATCATCTTTGCCGCCGCACTTTGGGGAGTGGACGGCATTGTTTTACGCCCATCCTTATATACTCTTCCCGTTCCCTTAGTGGTTTTGTTGGAGTCGTCCATCGTGGCAGTATTGTTAACGCCTTTTTTTCTAAAAGAGCTTAAAACCCTGAAGCGGTTACAAGATAAAGACTGGCTGGCATTAATTGCTGTGGCTGTTTTTGGCGGCGCCGTTGGTACGATGGCTATCACCAAAGCGTTGTTTTACGTAAATTATGTCAATCTTTCGGTGGTTGTGTTAATCCAAAAATTACAACCGGTGTTTGCTATCAGCCTGGCTGCGTTGTTACTCAAAGAACGATTGCCGCGCATTTTCTATCTTTGGGCCGGATTGGCAATGTTGGGCGCCTATCTGATGACCTTTGGTTTTGATTCACCCAATCTTTCCATGGGCGATAAGCGGACCATGGCGGTTTTGTTTGCCCTTATTGCAACGATTTCGTTTGCATCGTCCACGGTATTTAGCAAACGGGCGCTGCGCCATGTAAATTATAAATTAAGCACCTATTTGCGATTTTTGTTTACCGCTATTATTATGCTCATTGTTTCGTTGTACACGGGTGATGTGGTTAAGGTGGGTGAAGTAAACAGCTCGCAATGGATTATTTTTGTTTTGATTGTTTTTGCCACAGGTGGTCCCGGGATTTTTATGTACAATTTTGGTTTAAACCGCGTTCGGGCTTCTGTGGCTACTATTTGTGAGTTGGCATTTCCGTTAACAGCCGTGGTTTTAGAATATTTTGTACATGGGAAAGTACTAAACGCTTCGCAATGGGTGGGTGTGGCCATTTTGATTTACAGCATCATTCAGGTGAGCAAGATACACTTAAAAACAAGAATAAAAAAAGGCTGACCGGATAGGTCAGCCTTTTCGTTTTTTAAAGAAGAATCATTACTTCATTAACGTCATACGTTTGTGCAGGGTAAAGTTACCATATTTTAATTCATAAACATACATACCGGAAGCAACTTTAACACCCGCGCTATTTGTTCCATCCCACTGCATAACATGGGTACCGGCTTTAACCAGTTGATCATTAACCAGTGTTTTTACTTTCTGCCCTAAGGCATTGTAAACGGTTAAAGAAACCCGTTTGTTGATAGGCAGGTAGAATTCGATGCTGGTAGTAGGGTTAAAAGGATTCGGGTAATTTTGTTTCAGTTTAAAATCATCGGCGGAAATTACTTTCCAGCCGCTGTTTTTAATACCAACGGTCGGGTCGAGTTCAAACACCTGGATCCAGCGTTTGTTTTCTTCGGGAATAACGACGCCGTGGCTGGTGGTGTCTGCATAGTCGGCAGAAGTATTTCCTGCAACAAGGTAAGACGCAACGAGTTCTTTACGTCCGTCGGCATCCATGTCCACAGGAGGTACGGCAACCATCCAGCTCGGGCTAATAACAGGGCTGGTGGTATCCACCATAGTGGTATCCCAGGGAATAACGGTGGTATCTACAACAGCAATTTGATAGGAATCAATAACGGCTGTATCCGCGCCAAATTCATAACGAACCCAATTGACAGAATCCGTTAATGCGCCGCCGGTAAATTCATAGTCCACAATACCTTTGCTGGTACCGCCGGAATACAAATCCATACCGTCTGCACCTTGTGTATGGTCCTGATCACCCAGGGCCAAAGTTGTAAAAGCGCCGGGTTGCAAGAAAGTCAGTTCGGTAACAGAAACACTATCCTGAACATCACCCACAGCTTTTAACATGAATACCTGGCCCGTATGGGTAGCTTCGACCAAAATTTCATTGGTGCCGTCACCATCGATGTCGCCATGGACAAAACCTTTAATAATGTAAGTATCTTTAGCCGGTACTAAATGGTCGACATATTTTACATGAGCGGAATCCACATAGGCGTCGGGGCCGGTAGATTCAATAGCACGCAAGCTTAATAAATCATAAACGCCCACCCAAAGTTCGCCGTGGCCGTCATTGTCCAAATCACCATAGTAAGCGCCGGTTACACTACCACCGGTATTTAACTGGTAGCGGGTTTGTTTGTATTCGGCTTTCCAGGTGTAGAAACCGGAGGCAAAGTCACCGTTAACTGAAAAAATATTTACGGTACGGGCGTTAGCATCGCCGCCAATCCAGCGGGTAAAAGCTAATTCCTGATGGCCGTCATTATCAAAATCGGCAATGGTCATATCTTCGCAGCGGTAAGAGCCGGTGTCGATTAACGTAGGATTGTTAACATAATCAAGCTTAGAGACCATTTGGTAGCCGTTATCGGTTCCGTCATTTTGAAAAACGACGATACCACCGGTACTGTCAATGGTGTTCCATCCGGTATTTACATAGGCATAGAGTTCATCATAGCCGTTGCCATCCAAATCACCAACAGCAACAGTACGAACCGGAGAGCCGTAAGGAGAGCCAAAATCTTCCGAACGCCAAACTTCTTCCAGGGTGTTGTCTGCAGTAACTTCAAAAATTTCAATAGCACCGCCATTTTGATATTGGCTCATAACAATTTCCGGTTTTCCGTCTTTATCCAAATCACAGCCGGCGACTATCCCTCTGCCGAAACCGGTTAGGTTGTTCACAACGGGATTGCTCATGGTGCGTTTCATCATATTGTTATCGACGTTGGACTGTGCAAACAGGCTAACGACCGAAAGACTTAACAGAATAGATGAAATGAGTAAAAAAACTTTTTTCATAAAAAGACCTCCTTGGTTGGTTGGTAAGATTAGTGAATCAATGTAGCATAAATTACATATTTTTTTTTACAAATCAAGAAATATTGGGATTTAAAGCCCCAAAAAATAGCAGTTCTTTCTTTTATTCAATTGAGAATTAGCGGTTTAATGTTTATATTAGTTAAATCATTGAACAAACATTAAACTTTCATTTTTCCGGAGGCAGAATGGCGAAATTTTTTTCCAGGATTTTGTTACTGCTCTTGTTCTCAGTATCACTAATTTTTGCAGGCAATACCGGTAAAATTGCCGGGCGTGTGTTAGATAAAAACACATCAGAACCCTTGCCGGGTGCCAACATACTGGTAAAAGGGACCTCCATGGGTGCCGCAACCGACCTGAACGGTGAGTTTTATATTCTAAATTTGTCACCGGGGCAGTATGATTTGGAGTGCCTGATTATCGGGTATAATAAAGTAACCATGAAAAATGTAGCCGTTCAGTCTGATCAGACAACGGTTGTTGAATTTACGGTTCAGGAAGAAACCCTGGACATGAGTGAAGAAATAACTGTGGTTGCGGATCGCCCTATGGTGCAAAAAGATTTAACGGCTTCCAAAAAAACTACGAGTGCCGAAGAAATTAAGGCCTTACCTGTTGAATCGTTTACGGCTATTTTGGCAACACAGGCAGGAGTTACCAAGGGTGCGGACGGAGCTATTCATATTCGTGGCGGTCGCTCAAACGAGGTTTCGTATCTGGTGGATGGGATGTCGGTTGCGAATCCTTACAGCACAAATGGCCTTGCAACAAGTGTGGCCACCAATGCCATTCAGGAAATGACAGTGGTAAGCGGCGCTTTTAATGCCGAATATGGTAATGCGATGAGCGGTGTGGTTAACATTACAACAAAAGATGGTAGTCGTAATTTTAAATCGACTCTTACGGCTTATACCGGAGACTATGTCAGCAACCACGATAATATATTTTATAATATCAACACGGTTAATCCACTAAGTACAAAAAATATTGAGGGTACTTTATCCGGACCGTTACCCAAGTTTTTTGGACAAAGTAGTTCCATGTTTTTTTCCGCCCGATACACAAACAGCGAAGGCTATTTGTACGGATTGCGCGAACACAGCCCCTCTGACTCCGCCAATTTTAACGGTTGGGATGAAGAATATTTGGTGGAAACCGACGAAAAGGTATATGAACGGCGCACTCGTCATCATGATGACTGGTATATTGAGCGAACCGGAGACAGAGACATTGTACCGATGAATCCCAGCCATTCTTTAAACCTGATGGGCAAATTTAAATTCCAGCTGGCTCCGTCTTTAACTTTAAGGATTGAATCGGTTTATAACGATGGCTGGTGGAAATCAT
>JANTHG010000002.1 GCA_024762535.1 Calditrichaceae bacterium | reverse complement strand
ACGTTTAACTTAAGTCCTTGACAAATATGTTTGTTATCTGTATGTTTTCTAACAGTTACCTTTATATTTTACATTTCTTTTAAAATCTTTCTGACCAGTTCAATGGAGGAAACAGGTTTTGGCCACAATCAACAAGGATGACCGAATCGTTAGCCAGGCCGATTTACAGGCAAAAGCCGCCTTAAAAAATGAGCAACTTTGGCAAGATAGTATATCAAGCATAAAAGTACATCGAAAAAAGATTTCGGCAGGTGGCGGCCCCAAAAATATAGACCGTCAACACGCTAAAAACCGTTTAACCGCTCGCGAGCGCATTCGTAAACTTATTGATAAAAATACACCATTTCATGAAATCGGGCAGTTTGCCGCTTTTAATATGTACAAAGAGTGGGGAGGTGCACCTTCCGCCGGAACCGTTTGCGGATTAGGGTATATCGAAGGCCGTTTATGTATGGTCATTGCGAACGACGCAACCGTAAAGGCCGGTGCCTTTTTCCCGATGACTGCCAAAAAAGTAATACGTGCGCAAACTATTGCCATGGAAAATCATTTGCCTACCGTTTATTTGGTGGATTCCGCCGGCATCTTTCTTCCACTTCAGGAGGATGTGTTTCCGGACCAGGATGATTTTGGTCGGGTCTTTTATCTAAATGCCCGCATGACGGCAAGAGGCATCCCGCAAATAACGGCAATTATGGGAATGTGTGTGGCGGGCGGCGCCTATTTACCGGTAATGACCGATACGGTTTTAATGACAGAAGGTAGCGGACTCTTTTTGGGCGGCCCGGCCCTGGTAAAAGCGGCTATCGGCCAGGTTATCAGCGCTGAAGAACTGGGTGGTGCGGAAATGCACGCAGCAGTCAGTGGAACCGTTGATTTTAAAGAGAAGGATGACCCTTCCGCTTTAAAACATATTCGCAAACTGATTAAACATACAGGAAGGCCCCATGCGACTTTATTCAATATTCGTGAAGCTCGTCCCGCTGTTTATAAAGCGGAAGAATTACATAAAATTGTTCCGTTTGACCAGTCCATGGAATATGAAGTTCATGAAGTGATCGCACGTATTGTTGACGATGCCGAGTTTTTAGAGTATAAAAAGGAATACGGTCAAACTCTGGTGTGCGGATACGCCCACATAGGAGGCATCCCCGTTGGGATTATTGCCAACCAGAAAAAACATGTGGTGCGCAAGGGTAAACAACCCCAGTTTGGCGGCGTTATTTACACAGAAAGTGCGGAAAAGGCAGCCCGGTTTATTATGGATTGCAACCAAAATACTATTCCACTTTTATTCATCCACGATGTAAACGGTTTTATGGTGGGACGCGATGCCGAACAAAGCGGCATTATTAAGGCCGGAGCCAAACTGGTCAATGTGGTTTCCAATTCCGTTGTACCGAAAATATCTCTTATCATCGGCGGTACGTTCGGTGCCGGTAATTATGCCATGTGCGGAAAAGCTTACGCTCCTAATTTTATCTTTGCCTGGCCTTCTTCCAAATACGCGGTGATGGGCGGCGCTCAGGCAGCTAACACACTGCTGGATATTAAAGTTCGGCAATTGGAACGCAACGGCACCAAACTGGATGATGCCGCCAAAAAAGAGCTGTACGAATCCATTAAAAACACCTATACCGAACAAACCGAGCCCACGTATGGTGCAGCGCGTTTATGGGTCGATGAAATTATCTTGCCGGAAGAAACACGGGAACGGCTCATCTCAGCTTTTGAAGCTGTGACGCAGATTCCGATTATTGAGCCCTTTAACGCCGGAGTGCTTCAAACATGAGCCGATATTTTGAAACTATTCTTTTGGAACAATCAGGCGCGCACGCCACTGTTTGGCTCAACCGGCCTGAAAAACGTAACGCGCTGAATAATCATTTGGTTCAGGAATTAAAAGACGTATTCACTGAACTGGAATCGGATACTTCCGTTAAAGTAGTTTCGTTAAAAGGGAAGGGCAAAGCATTTTGCAGCGGAGCCGATTTGGAACACCTTAAAGCCATGCGTGCCTTTGACGAGTCTAAAAATTTGGAAGATTCCTTTTCCTTATCCCAATTATACAGTCAAATTTACACATTTCCCAAACCGGTTGTGGCCGTAGTACAGGGCGCCGCTCTCGCAGGCGGCAGCGGCTTGGCTACGGTATGTGATTTTGTGCTGGCCACCCCCGAATCCAAATTTGGCTATCCGGAAGTAAAAATCGGTTTTGTGGCTGCACTGGTTTCTGCTTTTCTGATTCGCCAGGTAGGGCAGCGCAGGGCCAAAGAATTGCTATTGAGTGGCGAAATTATTTCTGCCCAAAGCGCTTTTGAGCTGGGGATGATTACTAAAGTAGTGGAAGAGCAACTTATTCGGAATGCAGAGAGTGAATTGATTCAAAAACTGTTAAACAATTCCTCTTTGGCCATGCGTACTACCAAAGCTCTTTTTAACGAAGATATTGAAAAGGAACTGGAAAAGCTGGCACGTATCAACGCTACATTCCGCACCACCGAAGATTTTATGGAAGGCATTACTTCATTCATAGAAAAAAGAAAACCGAAATGGACACACTCATAAGCGGGAGAAACCTATGCTGGTATTGACACGGAGGTTAGGCGAAGCCATAACAATTTCTGATAATATCCGAATTGTGATAGTGGATATTGATGGGAACCAGGTTAAACTGGGTATCGAAGCGCCACGGGAAATTGAAATTTATCGCGAAGAATTATACGAACGCGTGAAAGGGGTTTCGTTTTCCGAACAACTTGAGACAAAGAAGAAATAATCCTTCTTCATATGGCTTGTTCTTTCGATTTCAACCGGATTATTATTTTAAATTCAGTCTATTCTTACTAATCCAAACAAATAGTGCGCATTTATCTTTCCGGTTCCATATTTATAATCTTAAGCTTAATAATACTTTTTATCTTTGTCATCAAAAAACTTATCCACAAATTTTTCGCTTCGCTGCTTATAGTCATTTAAAAACTTCGATTTATATTTTTTGTGTAATTTCTGGAACTTTTCCAGGGCTTCCTCGGGATTAGCCGGAACCTCATCTGGATGTGAATTAAAATAAATTTTCAAATATTCCACAGCAATTAAATCTTTATCCATTATAATCACTCCCTTCATTTTTGATTTAATTTACGAAAATCCTATCAACGCATCAAACAAAACAGGGGATAGAGACAAATTGGCAGCAAATTGCACGAAATACAACACGCCCAAACATAATCAATCAAAACAATAACTTAACCCATATTATTGTTTACATAATATATATTATACAACATCACAATGTTTTTAATATGGCTTTTAGGGTTGTTTCAAAGCTTGTTGATTAATTTTTTAACTCAATCAGCGGAAAAATTACGGCTCCGTTTACTTGGTATTTATTTTATACGTTTGTCTGAAGGGTGTTTATGAGGAACTAAAAAAACTTAAAATATTAACAAAAATAAAAGTACAGAAATCAATGCAGCTAATATATTAACCCAGTCATTATTCAGCCAGCGATGACCGCTTATTAAACGGGAAGGATTTTGGCAATGCACATTTTTTTCCGTGAATTTTTCACAAACAGTACATTGATATTGCGCCTGAAATAAAGCGCCGAGAAAGCTGTCGATTACAGAACCGGCAAAACCGGCCAAAGTAACCAATAGTAACCAGGCCCAGCCACCTATAAAAATATATCCGCTTAACGCTACCACAAAACTGCCAAACAGCGCAGCGAGAGAACCCGGAATGGAAACAGCACCCGAAATACCGGGCGCTACCCTTTTAAAATTGGTGATCAGTCTGGGATGTGAGGAGAACAACACGCCCAATTCCGTAGCCCAGGTATCTGCATTCACCGCAGCGAGAGAAACGACATAAAATGAATAGTACATATCATTTTTTGTTACAAACCAAGCTAGTGTAAACAATCCGGCCAGACCGCCATTTGCGATTACCTGACCATAATCCCGCTTACCTGTCTTTTCAAACGTATCCTTAAAGCGTTGTTTTTTAGACTTCCCCAGTTTGCTTAACAACGAAGAAAGAATGAAAAAAGTTAAAATAGGAATAGCCCATGGCCAGCCACCCAGGCCAAAAATAATCACAGCAAGAATAAACGTGGCCACGCTGCCGGACACAGACAAAAAGGAAAAGTAATAGCTTAAGCCTACTAAAACCAGAGCTAAAGCTAACCCGATTAAAAACTGGTGCATACAAACCTTCTATAAGAAAATAAAGCTCTACAATATGTCTTGCAGAGCTTTATATATAATTTAAATCATTAATAGTGATTTAGTACTACAAGTACTTTATTTACGACACAACAATATTAACCAATTTTTTAGGCACTACAATTACTTTGCGAATGGTTTTGTTCTGAACAAGTTCGGATATACGTTCATCCGCCAAAGCCATTTCTTCGGCCTCTTTTTTATCTAAAGTTGCAGAAGCTGTAATGCGTTGGCGAATTTTTCCATTCACCTGAATGACCCAGTCAATTTCATCCACTTTTAAATAGGCTTCATCATAGCTCGGCCAGGTCTGGTCAAATACAGTCGGCGTGCCGTCTATACGACCCCACAATTCTTCTGCAAGATGCGGCACAAAAGGCGCTAGCAATAAAACTAAATTACGAATCGCTGTTTCCAGTAATTCCCTGTTGTAATTTTCGTCTGTACGTTCCTGAATATATTTGTACAATTCATTGGTGAGTTCCATAATCCTGCTAACCGAAGTATTAAAATGAAAGCGTTCCGTATCTTCGGTTACACCTTTTATAGATTGATGCATCACCATCCGTAAACTTTTTTCCGGCGCTTCAAATAAATCCGAGCCCTTTACCGTAAAAAATGTGTTTTGTACTTCATCTAGCAAACGCCATACCCGATTAAGAAAACGGTCTATTGCCGCAATTCCGGAATCATCCCAGGGACCGCCGTCCGTGTACGCGAATCCAAACATTAAATACATGCGGAATACATCGCTACCGTATTTTTCAAGATAATTTTCGGGGTTCACCACGTTGCCCTTGGATTTGGACATACGCATGCCATCCGGTCCCATAATAACACCCTGATGCACCAGGCTCTGAAACGGCTCGTCAAAGGATACAAATCCCATATCTCTTAAAGCGCGGGTTACAAATCGTGAATATAGCAAATGCATGGTAGCATGTTCAGCGCCGCCTACATATTTATCCACCGGTAAAATGCGGTTAATCAAATCCACATCCCAGGGTTTATCATCATTTTGCGGGTCAGGATAACGCAAATAATACCAGGATGAGCAAACAAACGTATCCATGGTATCCACTTCCCTTTTGGCTGGCTTTCCACACTTAGGACACGTCGTGTGCACAAATGTTTCGCTTGTGGCCAACGGTGAAGTTCCATGCGGATTAAAATCTACATCTTCAGGCAATTCCACCGGCAGTTGTTCTTCCGGGACAGCCACTTCGCCACAATCATCACAATAAACAATGGGGATGGGCGCGCCCCAGTACCGTTGCCGGCTAACCAGCCAGTCCCGTAATTTATATTGAATGGTCCATTTACCCTGTCCGCTCTTTTCCAAATCATCACCAATTTGTTTAGCGCCATCGGTTGAGGCTAAACCATCATATTTGCCGGACCGGGCCATAACGCCTTTTTCCGTAAATGCTTCGCTCAACTCTTCGGAAGCTGACTTGCCTTCCGGAATAATTACTTCAATAATAGGCAAATCAAATTGTTTGGCAAAAGCAAAATCTCGTGTATCGTGCGCAGGGACAGCCATAACAGCGCCTGTACCGTACGTTGCCAGTACATAATCGGAAATCCATACAGGAACTTTTTCATTGTTAACGGGATTAATAGCGTAACTGCCGGTAAACACGCCTGTTTTTTCACGGGTGGTGGCTACACGGTCGATATCGGAAGCTTTGGCGGCCTGTTGCACATAGGCTTCCACAGCCGATTTATTCTCAGGAAGGGTTAACGCGTCCACCAGAGCATGTTCCGGAGCCAGAACCACATAGGTTACGCCGAATAACGTATCCGGTCGGGTGGTGAACACATCCAAATGCTTATCCGCATGGCCGTCCAAATCAAACCGAATTTGCAAACCGGTGCTCTTTCCAATCCAGTTGCGCTGCATAGCCTTGGTTTTTTCCGGCCAGTCTATGGTATTCAGACCTTCCAGTAATTCTTCGGCATAATCCGTAATTTTAAAGAACCACTGGGTTAAATTCTTTTTTACCACTTCGGTACCGCAGCGTTCGCATTTGCCATCGTGCACCTGTTCGTTAGCCAGAACCGTCTGGTCTTTCGGACACCAGTTTACAGGCGCATTCGCTTTGTAAGCCAGACCTTTTTCATATAATTTTAAAAACAGCCATTGTGTCCACTTATAATAATCGGGATGACTGGTAACGACTTCGTAATCCCAGTCGTACATAGCCCCAATAGCCTTTAACTGTTCACGAATATAGCTGATATTACCATCTGTAGTTGTATGGGGATGAATACCGGTCTTAACCGCATAATTCTCTGCCGGTAAACCAAAAGCGTCAAAGCCCATAGGTTCGAACACGTTAAAACCCTGCATACGTTTAAAGCGCGCCCAACTGTCTGTGGGAGCGTAATTGAACCAGTGTCCCAAATGCAATTTGTCAGCCGAAGGATAACTAAACATAACCAGCGTGTACATCTTGGGTTTATCACTGTTTAAATTCACTTTGTTGGTTTTGTTTTCTTCCCAATAAGCTTTCCATTTGGATTCGATTTGATGATATGGAATGGCCATAATTTAGTACTCCGAAAGTTTGAAGGTTTGCTGCGGGAAAAGATGTCGGGGCGAGAGGATTTGAACCTCCGACCTTACCGTCCCGAACGGTACGCGCTGCCAGACTGCGCTACGCCCCGATTGTTTGAAGACGCCAAATTTATTGAAATTCCCGTCAACTGTCAAATATATTTACTCAAAAAATTTTATTCGTCATATCTACTTTTATTCTCATAAAACATTTTTGATAACTATAAACCCGCCAACTAACAAGACGACAAATGCGATGCTCAGCCAGCCAAGATATTTTTCGATAAAAGCATTGATGGGTTCACCGAATTTCCACAACAACCAGGATACCAGATAAAACCGCGCTGTGCGGCTGATGGCTGAAGCTAAAACAAAAATGGGAAAATGAATATTAAAAGCGCCTGCCGAAACAGTAATTACCTTGTACGGAATGGGAGTAAAACCGGCTGTAAACACAATCCAGAAATTCCATTGTTCGTACAGTTGGTGAATGTTCTGAAACTGGTGAACGGTAAATCCCGGTACATTATTAAAAAAGAATTGAGCCGTGTGCGAATAGACGCCGGGCGCGTCCCACCATAGCCAGGACCCAATGCCATATCCCAAAATTCCGCCTATGACCGAAGCGATAGAAGCAAACAGCGCGAAACGAAACGCTTTTTTACGGGCGCCCAGCACCATAGCTATCAAAAAGGCATCCGGTGGGATGGGGAAAAAAGAAGATTCTGCCAAAGCCCAAAAAAACAAAACCAATACACCATAAGGCGTTTCCGCCCAATGCAGCAACCATTTGTACAAAGCGTCTATATAATTTTTAATTTTCATTTACCATCCTTCTTTGCCTTTAAGCGGTACAAAACGCAAGGTTTCCAGTTCAAATTTTTTAAAGGTTGTTTCCTGTTTCATGAAGAGGGTTAAAATTTGTTCGTCCTTATGGCCCACGGGAATGAGCAATCGTCCGTTTTCCTTGAGCTGACTCATCAAAGTTTCCGGTACGACCGGTGCACCGGCCGTTACAATAATGGAATCGAATGGCGCATAACTTTGCCAGCCAAGGGTTCCGTCACCTACGCGCTGCACTACGTGGTAACGAAACCGTTTTAGTCGTTCTGCAGAGAATTTGCCCAGCGCAGGAACTTTTTCTATGGTAAATACCTGAGCGCCTAATTCACAAAGCACTGCCGTTTGATACCCGGAACCCGTGCCAATTTCCAAAATGCGCTGCCCTTTTTTAACTTCTAAAGCCTGTGTCATTACCGCTACCGTGTAGGGGTGCGAAATAGTCTGTTCAAAACCGATGGGTAAGGCTTTTTCATCATACGCCTGAAATTCCATTCCGGCCGCTACAAATTCGTGTCGCGGTATGTGTTCCATTACATCCAGAACCCGCGCATCGCTTATACCGGCAGAACGAAGCCGTTCGACCATTTTTTTGCGTTGAGCTGTGTAAATCATTTTAAAATCGCTTCCACGATTAATCGGATAAAACGCAGGGTATCAGCAACATGCTGAATATGGGACACTTCCCCGTTATAAATGGTGGGAATGGAAACAAATCCCGGTTGAACATTCTGTGCTGTGGCCTTTAAAATAAATTCCGTTTCCAGTTGAAAGCCCTCTTCTTGTAATTCCACTCTTTCCAAAACCGAACGATGAATCAGACGAAATCCACATTGGCTGTCTAAAATAAGGAAGCCGGTAATTCTAGTCAACAACCAGGAAGTCAGTCGATTGGATACCACCCGGCTGAGCGGCATAGTTTTCACGCTTTTCTTTCGATTACCAATTATTAAGCGTGCTTCTGTTTTTTTTTGCTTTTCAAAGAAATCGGGAATAGAGTTCGCCGGATGCTGCAAATCACTATCCATACACACCAGCCATTCGTGGGTCGAATGCGCAAGAAAGTCATCAAATCCTTTTTGAAGACAGTACCCCTTACCTTTATTAGTCGTATTTTGCAGTAAACGTATTTTTTTTTGCCGACAAAGCTCCGCCGTTTTATCATCCGAGCCATCATCTACCACTATAATTTCTGCCGGACGGGGTGTAATGCGCTGCAAATCATTCAGCAAATTAGCGATTGTCTGTTCCGCATTATATGCGGGAATTAAAACCGAATACGCCGCCATACCTGCTTTCATTCTTATAAATAAAAAAGGGGATTGATTATTGGTCAATCCCCTTCCACTGTGTCGGAGCGACTGGATTTGAACCAGCGACCCCTTGAACCCCATTCAAGTGCGCTTCCGGACTGCGCCACGCTCCGAGCAACGGCAGCCAATTTAAAAAACAAAAAGATGGAAAGCAAACCAAGTTGTTTAGAAAAAATGTAATTGTATTTTAAGTATTGGTTTTAGCTGTTAAGAATTGAGAACGTTCATCATTTCTTTAAGTTTACCCAGCACAACCTGTAAATCGCCAACGGAAATTACAGCTTCTTTTTGTTTCTTGTTTTGGGAGGTATGGGCGGCCACCTTCTTAGGCGTTTGTGTGACAGTTACCGGCGAGGAATCCGGTTTTATTGCGGATGCTCTGTCTTTTTGTAACTGAATATTGGCACCCTTAATGGTAAAGCCATTTTCATATAAAAGACTTTTGATACGCAGAATAAGCTGAATATCCTGCTGTGAATATAGCCGTGTTCCACCGGGCGATTTGTGCGGCTTTAAAGATTTAAATACGGTTTCCCAGTAACGAAGGACGGATTGAGGTAATCCTGTATGCTGCGCCACCTGTCCAATGGAAAAGGATAATTTTGGTTTTTCTGATGCCATGTCTATCCTTAATTTAATGTGCTGCTTTAAATTTAGGGCTTCTTTCTAAAAAAACAAAATCATTTTGAATAGATTGTGGATTTTGGGGGTAATCCAATACAATTACACAAAGAGCCTCGAAGAAGGCGCGAAGTTGCACGAAGGCTCTTTTAATTTAAAAAAACAAAAAAAAATTCGTGGCTCTCTGTAAATCCTCTGTGGAACTTCGTGAAATAGAGGAAGCATATCACCAGGAACCACAAAGAAGGCACGAAGTTACACGAATAATTTTAATTTGAAAAGCCACTATATCAACAATCGTTCGACTTAACTTAGCCATAATTAAATGTTGTATGGGAAAAACAAAATAGTTAATTTATGTTTTTACATTCTTTTGGTTCAAATACGGAGGTTCTGCATGGAAAAACCTGAATTTAAACCTTTTGTTCCGGCCAGTTCGGAATTAAAAGAACTCACTTTTAAAGCCGTAGGCCTTGGCGTACTAATGGCTGTTATTTTGGGCGCCGCCAATGCTTATCTGGGAATGAAGGCAGGGCTGACTGTGGCCGCCACCTTCCCTGCGGCTGTAGTAGCAATGGCTGCCTTGCGCGCTATGAAAGGGAATATTCTTGAAGAAAATATTGCCCGAACCACCGCTTCCGTTGGTGAAGCTTTGGTGGCCGGTGCCATTTTCACCATTCCCGCTTTTGTGATTAGTGGTGTGTGGACAGAATTACACTATTTGGAAAGTACACTGATTATGCTGATTGGTGGTGTACTGGGTGTCTTGTTCGTGACCATTTTACGCCGCAGTATGGTTGAAGAAGCAGATTTACCATTCCCGGAAAGTATTGCCGCAGCCGAAATTGTTAAGGCTGGTCAGGGTGGTCAGTCCGGAGCCGGTGTGGTGTTTGTGAGCATGGGCCTTGCTGCTTTATGGGAAATGTTTAAAAATTCCAATGGAATTCATATTATTGCCGATTACACACAGCACTATTTTACACTTGCCAAATCCAAAATCACTATGCTGGGTACCAATTATAATTTTGGCGGCGGATTTATTGGAGAATCTCCGGCCGCTTCTCCGGCATTAATCGGTGTGGGATTTATTGTGGGCATGCGTGTTTCCGCTGTGCTTTTTGCAGGTGCTGTACTGGGTTGGCTGGTGTTTGTTCCGTTAGGTGTATTTATGAACCCCGGTTTCGCGGATTTAGCTGCCAAGGGACATTCCTGGCTGCAAATTTCTGAAGAAGTTTGGTTCAAGCAGATTCGTCCCTTTGCAGTAGGCACCATGATAGTCGCCGCTTTTTACACGCTTTACAATTTAAAAGATTCCCTTTTTGCCGGCATTACCAAAGCTGTAAAAGATTTAAGAGCGAAAGAAAATAAAGAACGCGAGGTAACACGGTTAGAAGTGGATTTGGATTTCAAAAAAGTGGGTATTGCCATTTTAGTGATTGCCCTTCCCCTTTACGGCCTGTATGAATATTTTGCTCAATCCGTTGGAGGCGCTTTTGTATTGACCATCGTAATGGTGATTCTCGGCTTTTTATTTGCCGCTGTAGCCGGTTACCTTGTGGGACTTGTAGGCAGTTCCAATAATCCCATTAGCGGATTAACTCTGAGTTCCCTTTTAATTTCCGCTGTATTGCTTGTCATTATCGGTGTAACCGGCCAGCACGGTGTGATGGCTGTTCTTGGAGTAGCCGGTGTGGTTTGTACCTCGGCAGGAATCGCCGGTGATATGACGCAGGATTTAAAAGTCGGCCATATTTTGGGTGGCACGCCCTGGAAAATGGAATTGGCGGAAATTATCGGTGTAATTGCGGCAGCCGTTATTCTGGTTTTCCCTATGATGGCCATGGATCAGGTGTACCATATCGGTAGTCCGGAATTACCGGCACCTCAGGCGGGGTTGATGGCCTTAATGGCTAAAGGTATTGTAGGCGGACAGATGTCGTGGCCTTTGGTTATATCAGGGATGATATTTGCAATTGGTTTAATTATTGTCAACGCGCCCTCCCCTATGCTCATCGCTGTAGGAATGTATTTACCTTTTCATTCCACCTCGGCTATTTTTGTGGGTGGTGTCATTAAATGGATTCTCGATAAAACCTTAGCGAAACGCAATGCTACGGCAGAAGAAAAAACGAAAGCGGAAAACCACGGCGTGCTTATTTCCAGCGGCCTGATTGCCGGTGAAGCGTTGATGGCAGTGATTCTGGCTTTTATTGTGCTTGGAGAACGCCTTTCCGGTGTGGAACATACATTTATGGGCAATTCGGTCAGTGTCCTTAAAAACTTTGCTATTCAGACCCTTGGCGTCCAACATCCCAGCGCTATTGCCGGTATGTTTGTGTTTTTAGCAATGGTTTGGCTATTGGTTACGTTGCCTTTAAAAGCTTCTAAAAAATAAAACTCTATGAAAACGAACCACGGGCCGGGTTTCCGGCCCTTATTCCAAAAGGATTTTGAATGAAGACCACCCATGACGTGATGCAATGTATTCCAACTGCCTTGCATGAACATGAAGTTGATGCTGAAACCGGGCGCATCGTTGTACTTAAACCTAAATTTCAATGGACAATTGCGAAGAAACTTATAGAACCATTACTGCAATCGAAATTTTTTAAAGTTAAACTGGACCCTATTGGCAGTGCGGTGTGGGAAAATATAGACGGCGTAAAAACTGTAGATGAAATCGGCAAAATTCTCGGCCAGCAATTTGGACCGGAAATTGAGCCCATTTACGAGCGATTAACCAAATTTGTTGTGGCTCTTCATCAGCAAAAATTTATTCGCCTGGATTGCCCGGTTAAAGAAGATTAAAGCGATAGAATCTACTTAACAACAATAATTTTTTTATCCTGCCCGGGCAAAACCGAACCAATCACAGCTGCCTTTAAAGGATAGTGTTGTTTTTCTAATTCTACCAGCAACTGTTTGGCATTTTTTTCCGGTAAGGCTATAAGCAGGCCGCCACTGGTTTGCGGGTCATATAAAATATTGCGCTGCGCTTCCTCTATATCTTCCGGTAATAAAACATGATCCTGATTGTAGAGCATGTTATTATAGAACCCGCCCGGCAGACAGGCCGGATCTCCAAGATAGTTAAATACATTCGGCAGCAAGGGGAAATTGCCTGATTGAAGCTGTGCCGAATGTCCGCACTCGTCGAGCATCTCCACCAAATGTCCTGCCAGACCGTATCCGGTTATATCGGTACAGGCATGTACTTCAATCTGTTGATCAATCAAAATTTCTGCTGGCAGGCGATTCAGTTCCGCCATAGATTCAATGGCAGTAGATAAATCCTCTGAATCCGCTTTTTCGTGCTTAAGAGCAGTAGTAATACAGCCGGTGCCCAGTGGTTTGGTCAGAACCAGCACATCACCTTCCTGAGGTGTATGATTGCGCCAAAACGTTTTTGGGTGTACGATTCCCGTTACGGAAAGGCCGTATTTAATTTCCGTATCCTGGATGCTATGCCCGCCGGCAATCACGCAGCCGGCTTCACGGGTTTTATCCTGAGCACCGCGTAAAATATCCGCTACCACATCTGCAGGAATTTTGCCCTGATGAAAAGCTAACACATTAAGCGCTAAAACCGGTTTTCCGCCCATGGCGTACACATCGCTTAACGAGTTTGCCGCAGCAATCCGCCCATAATCATAAGGATCATCCACAACCGGTGTAAAGATATCCACCGTATTGACAACCGCGAGATCATCCGTCAAACGGTACACACTGGCGTCTTCAGCATTGGATCGTCCGGCAAGCAGAGCGGTATCTTGCTGTGCATCAGGTAATTGAGAAAGTATCTTGTCCAGTAACTCCGGATCAATTTTACTCGCTCAGCCAGCGCAGGAGACCAATGCGGTCAGTCGAATTTCTTTTCTCATAATAATCGTTTCCGTTTCAGTAAAAATTCCGTAAGAGCCACATCATAGGGACTGGATGTGACGACCGGATAATAATCAATTCCGCTATTATGGCATTGTTTTCGATAGGTTTCCAAAAAAGAGTTTATTTTTTCCTGATATGCGGCACGGATAAATTCGGGTTGAGTTTTAAGCGTTTCATTCGATTCCAGATCTTTAAAAACAATATCACCCGAAAAGCCGAAATTCATTTCCGCCGGGTCAAGCACATGAAACACCAGCACCTCATGGCGCTCATAACGAAAATGCTGCAATCCCTTGAGAACTTCCGAGGGTTCATCCAATAAATCGGAAATGATAATAATCAAACCTCTGCGTTGAATGCGTTCGGCTACTTCATGTAATACCGAACTGATGGTTGTATCCGTTCCGGTTTCCGTTTTGTCCAATTCTAAAAATATCTGTTTTAAATGAGATGGCACGGAACGCGCCGGCAGCATGGAACGAATCGTATGATCGAACAGTACCAGTCCCGTAGCGTCTTTTTGGCGAATCAGTAAAAAGGATAAAGCAGCTGCCAGAACATTAGCATACTGACGCTTGCTGACGTCCAAACTGGAAAAGGACATGGAAGCGGATACATCTAACAGGATATGTGCACGAAGATTGGTTTCCTGTTCGAACTGTTTGATGTAATAGCGGTCCGTGCGCCCATACACTTTCCAGTCCACATAGCGTAAACTATCGCCCGGTAAATAGGGACGGTGCTGAGAAAATTCTACGCTGAACCCGTGAAAGGGACTTTTATGCAATCCGGAAATGAATCCCTCCACTACCTGACGGGCCTGCAAATCAAGTGTGTTTAATCGATTAATTATTTGAGGCGTTAATAGTTCCGATTGCATGAGAAAAATCTACAAAGGGTTTCAATAGAGTTCAACTTTTAACGTGGCTCTTTTTTATCAAAATAAAAAGATTCCGGTTCAAATTGTTTACAGGTGTGGTCTAAGCGAATGGGATGTTCGTCTAAACCGCAGCGATAGTAAAAGGCGCTGCCCTGCCCCGAATAGTTATTTTTCATATAGGTTTTACGATATTTACAGAACTGGCAACGACGTACTTCGGCAGGTAATTCACTCTTTTGCAGAAAACCGAATGCCTGCCGCATCGTATGCAGAGTGTAACGCAACTGGCGTGTTAAATAACGGATGCGAAACAAGGCAACAATCTGCACAATTAGCAAAACACTAACCGCTATGAGAAGTATAATGAAAAGCTCGCCCATCGTTCCCTCTTTTTTATACAGCTAATAGTCTAAACGGAACAGAGCACGAATTTGTTTCCTTCTGTTACGGAAAGACGACATTTTCCTGAGCGGCCGCTGCCAAAACTGTATTTTGCATGAGCATGGCAATGGTCATGGGGCCAACCCCACCGGGCACCGGTGTTATTTTTTCAACTAGGGTACTGACCGAATCCAAATCTACATCGCCTACCAATTTATACCCTTTTTCCGTATCAGCATCGATGCGATTAATGCCCACATCCACCACTACCGTTCCATTAGAAATGTGTTCGGCGGTAAAAAAACGGGGCTTCCCTATTGCGGCAATCAGGATATCGGCCTGTTTGGTAAGTTCCGCCATATTTTGCGTACGACTATGCACAACCGTAACCGTAGCATTAGCTCTATTATTTTTTTGCACCAATAGATTAGCCATAGGTTTACCCACAATATTGCTGCGTCCGGCCACTACCACATGTTTCCCGGAAGTAGGGATGTTGTAATAATCAAGCATTTCCATAATACCAGCAGGTGTACAAGGTAATACATACGGGTTACCACTGACCAGCAGCCCTACATTCTGTGGATGAAAACAATCCACATCCTTTGCTGGATTGATGGCACGAATCACACGATTTTCATCGATATGAGATGGAAGGGGCAACTGTACCAAAATGCCGTGGTTGGAATCATCGGTATTCAATTCCTGAATACGCGCAAGCAGAGTTTCTTCACTGGTTTCTGCCGGGAGTGTAATCGTTTCGGAGAGAATGCCTAATTTCTCACAGGCCTTGCCTTTACGGCGTACATACACTTGTGAGGCAGGGTCTTCGCCCACGAGAATTACAGTTAGTTTGGGTGTAACGTTATTGGATTTTAAAAAGGAAAGTTGTTCGCCTAACCGGTTATATACATGTTCCGAAACAGGCTTTCCTTTTAAAAGTTTTTCTTCGGGTACAGAATGCATTTCCGTTATCCTTTATGCAAAGTCAATAGCACGGAATTCCCTGATGGCAACCACTTTCACCTGTCCGGGATAGTCTATTTCACTTTCTATTTTATGCGCGATATCTGTTGTCAGTTGGTGACTGCGTGCATCATCAATTTTTTCGTGATCAATAATGACCCGTACTTCTTTACCTGCCTGAATGGCATAGGCCAATTTAACGCCTTCAAAGGACTGGGCACATTCTTCCATATTTTGCATACGTCTAACAAAATTTTCGATCACATCGCGCCGTGCACCCGGACGACTGCGACTGATTTCATTGGCGATCATAACCAAAATTGTAATAGGTGAAATAGCTTCTACTTCGCCATGATGCCCTATAATAGCATTTAAAACAATGGGCGGTTCCCCATAGCGTTTAATAAAATCATATCCTATTTGACAGTGACTGCCTTCGGAATGTCGTTCCACACCCCGACCAATATCATGTAAAATTCCTGCTCGTTTAGCCATGCTTTCATCCAATCCCAGCTCAGATGCCATAATTCCGGCAATAGTAGCAACTTCTTTACTATGCTGCAACACATTTTGGCCATAACTGGTACGGAAACGTAATTTACCGAGTGTAACAATAATATCCGGATGAATGCCATGCACACCTGTTTCCAAAAGCGCTTGTTCCCCTAATTCCGTCAGATATTCATTCATATCTTTCACGGTTTTTTCGTAGGTCTCTTCAATTCGGCCTGGATGAATACGACCATCCGACACCAGCTTATCCATAGTTAAACGTGCCAGTTCTCTGCGAAAAGGGTCGTATCCGCTTAATATGACCGTATTAGGCGTATCATCCACGATCACATCCACACCGGTTACAATTTCAAAAGCACGAATATTTCGCCCTTCCCGTCCGATAATGCGCCCTTTCATATCATCGGAGGGCAAAGAGACAATTGAAACAGTGGATTCGACCGCGTGATCCGTAGCGGTCTGTTCCATTGCCGTAATGATTACTTCTTTAGCTTTTGACTGAGCGTTCTTTTGCGCATCTTCTAAAATTTTAAAGGCAGTATCTGCAGCCTCTGCTTTAACAGAATCAACCAAATTATCCATGAGGGTCTTTTTAGCCTCTTCACGTGACAAACCGGCAATACGTTCCAACCGCAGATTCTCTTCATCCAGTAGATGATCTAAGCGTTGCTGTTTAATGCGTAACTGATTTTCACGATTTTTAATATCTCGTTGGTGGAATTCTATATCATGTTCTTTTTTGGCAATAAGATCCGCTTTTCGTTCCAGGTTGTTTTCTCTGGTAAGTAACTCATCTTCTTCTCTTTTTAAAGCGCTTTTTTTAGAACGAAATTCCTGCTCTAGTTCCTGCCGTTTTTGATAAATTTCATCTTCCAGTTCAATCAGTTTTTCTTTTTTACTTGCTTCTGCATCCTCGTTAGCTTCTTTTAATAACTCTGCTGCTTCTTTTTGAGCAGACGTTAAGCTTTTGTTTCCCAAAAAAGAATTGAATAGCCAACCGGCTGCAAATCCAACAATCAGTATTCCGATCCAGATTAACAGTGCTGTTACTGACATTTTTTCTCCTAAGTTCTGCTAAAAAACAAAAACCCTGCCACCGTACACGGAAATAGAACCTTATTAAAGCATGATGGGTACCTCCCGCACGCTTTACGCTTCCACTCACCCGAGGGTGGGGCCTGCATTTCACGTCCGGAGTTCAGTTCCCTGTTTTAATGGTGTTGGTCCTATTATTACCCGTTTACAGGTAACAGGGTTTTAAATCAAGATAAACCTATTCATCCAGGAAATCAACAATAGAATGGTTTATCTTTCGCGCCTCTTCATTAAGTTGATTTAATAATTTTTGTGTATATTTTCGCTCCTGAAACAGCTCATCCGCAATATTTAAAGCAGCCAGTACCGCCACTTTGCTGGCAGATTTAATTGATTGGTTTTTATCAATTTCTCGCATTTTTTCATCAAGATACCGCCCTATTTCTTGTACATATTCGGCATCATCATCCGAAATGAGCGTGTATTCTGTGCCAAAGATATTTACGCGTAATTGGCCTGGAGCCATTTTTTCCCTTTACTTAAAAATCAACACCATTAATATGCCGTTGTATTCGGCTTTCTAACTGGGTTACTAATTCACCCAATTGAGTTTGAACAGTTTGGTTTTTATCCTTTAGCCTTTCATTCTCGGTTAGTACTTCTTTTAGGAATGCTTCATCCAAATCCGGAGGCAAATTCCTAAATACTTCTAATTGCTGCTTCAGCTCTGCATTTTCCCGCTGCAGACGAACCAGCTTGAAATTGGCTTCCCTATGAGAATCCAATAATTTTTCAACCAGATGCTTTAATTTATCAAACTGATCCAGTCGCATAGTTAATTCCGCAAACTTGCGTTAAAAGTATTTTCCATTCGTTTAATGATATTACGGAACACTTTATCCACTTCCTTATCACTAAGTGTACGATCCAAAGACTGAAAACGCAGGCGTATCGCAATGCTCTTTTTCCCTTCGGGGATGGAATCGCCTTTGAATACATCAAATACAGCGAGATGTTTTAATAGTTTTCCGCCGTGCTTACGAATTTCATTTAAAATATCAGCGGCAGGAATTTCATCATCCAGGACCAGTGCCATATCCCGTTCCGAATACGGGAAGCGGGAAATGGGCTGATAGTGCCTTTGGTAATTTATTAAACCGGATAACGCATCGAGGTTTAATTCGAAAGCGTAAACAGCCTGTTCAATACCAAAGGCCGCGCAAACTTCCGGTTCAACCCTGCCACAAAATCCAATGACCGTATCTTTTACCAATAACGCAACGGTTTCCGTACTCATAAAATAACTGCTTTTATCATATAAAATAAAAGCAAAATTGTCAAGCGCTATTTTAGAAACAAAATTTTCGAGATAGCCCTTAATATCATAAAAATCAACAGGAACGGATACGTTTCCCCAATCTTCCGGTTGACGATTCCCGGTTTGAATCATAGCCAGGCTATAGGGTTGATCGGGCAAATTGTTTTCGCGATAATTGGTAAAAATACGACCGATTTCGAACAAACGTACATCTGTCATATTTCGGTTGATGTTATGATTCACTGCGCGCAGCAAACCTGGCAGGAGTGACGGACGCATCGTTGTCAAATCATCGCTAATGGGATTCAGAATGGAAATGAGCTCTCCATTCTGAAACAGCGCTGCCTCGGATTGCTTGAGCATACTGGCGGAAAAGGCTTCCTGCAAGTTCATTTCCAGCATTTTTTGGCGTACAAAATTTATGCGCTGTTCAATTTCGGGCTGCGGTATTTCATAGTTAATTTCAGTGGTTTCATTGGTTGGTAAATTGGTCAGGTTTACCAGCCGGGCTACTTCTTCCGCCAAATCCACGTTAATTTTTAAATCCACTCTAAAGGTAGGCGCTTCCACATAATCGTTTGCAACGTTTAATTGGAGCCGCGTTAATTTTTCTTTGATTTCTTGCCTGCTGAATGATGTACCAAGCAGACGATTAATTTTTTCGGGATCAAAGGGAACGCGTGCGGGCTTAATTTCCTTAGGATAGACATCATCAATTCCATGCACAAGATGACCGCCGGCCAGTTCTGCCATTAACGAAGCTGCCCGATTTAAAGCATTTAGCACATTATTGGGGTCAGCACCGCGTTCAAAGCGCTGAGACGCTTCGGAAGACAGTCCCAGTTTTTTTCCGGCAAAGGCGATCCGCGTGGGCTTAAAATAGGCGCTTTCCAAAAGGATGTCGGTTGTTGCGGGTGATACTTCTGAATTTTGTCCACCCATAATTCCGCCGATAGCTACGGCCCGTTCGGCATCGCAAATCATTACCGTGTTTTCCGGCAAGCTACGTTCTTTGTCATCCAATGTGGTAAATTTTTCACCCGGTCTACTGGCGCGTACATGGATTTCTTTTCCCCTGATTTCTTTTAAATCAAAGGCGTGTAGGGGCTGCCCCGTTTCCATCAGTACATAATTGGTTATATCCACAATATTGTTAATAGGGCGGATACCTACTGCTTCCAGGCGCTGCTGCATCCATTCCGGACTGGGGGCAATGGTTACATTTCGGATAACGCGGGCCGCATAACGCTGGCAACCTTCCGTATCGTGGATATGCACCTTAATAAAATCAGCAATCTCAGCGGAGGTATCTTCCTGAATTGTAACTTCAGGCATTTTAAGCGGTTTCCCGGTAATCGCGGAAACTTCCCGCGCAATGCCGATAAGATTCAGGCAGTCCGGACGGTTAGGTGTGATAAAAAAGTCGTAGATGTAATCCGGATTGCGGTTGAGCATCTCAAACACATCGGTTCCAAGAGGCTCGGCCTGTTCAAACGGCCAGATACCTTCGGATTTTTTTTCGAGTCCCAGTTCTTCTTTGGAACAGATCATACCAAAGGATTCCACCCCACGGATTTTAGCTTTTTTAATTTTAAAATCACCGGGCAAACGAGCGCCCACTTTTGCGAATGGCACTATCTGACCTTCCGCCACATTGGCGGCACCGCATATCACCTGAAATGTTTCAGCGCCATCGTTGACAGTACAAAGGGAAAGTTTGTTGGCATCGGGATGCTTGGAAACCGATTCCACTTTACCAACTACCACACCGCTAAAGGGCTGCAACAACGGTATGAGTTCTTCTACTTCAAAACCCACATTGGTCAGTTTGTCGGCCAAGGCCTGTGGTGTTAAATCTACATCAATATATTCTTTGAGCCAGTTGTATGTGATTTTCATTTTCTTGCCTAAAATTGAGATAAAAATCTAAGATCATTTTCAAAAAAGAGACGAATATCGTTAATACCGTATTTGAGCATAGCAATACGGTCGATTCCCATTCCAAAAGCGTAACCAGTATATTTTTCCGAATCAACGCCGGCCGCTTCAAATACTTTGGGATGCACCATGCCCGAACCTGAAATTTCCATCCAACCGGTTCCTTTGCACACATTGCACCCTTTTCCGCGACAAAAGACACAGCTAAAGTCGTATTCGGCACTAGGCTCTGTAAAAGGAAAAAAGCTGGGACGAAAACGTACTTTTATATCTTTGCCAAACATCCGATGGGCAAAGGCCTGGATAACGCCCTTTAAATCAGCGAATGAAACGCCCTCACCTACCACGAGCCCTTCTACCTGATGAAAAAAGGGCGAATGGCTGGCATCCGGTGTATCACGGCGGTAAACCCTTCCGGGCGCAATCATTCGAATGGGGGGCTTTTGACGTTCCATCACCCGAATTTGTACCGGCGAGGTGTGTGTACGCAGCACAATATCTTCGGTGATGTACAATGTGTCCTGCATATCCCGGGCCGGATGGGATTTGGGAATGTTCAAAGCTTCAAAATTATAAAAATCGGTTTCAATTTCCGGACCGTCTTCAATGGTAAAACCAAGGCTGGTAAATACCGCTTTTATTTCATCGGCAACCGCCAGCAAAGGATGTTTTCCGCCCGTGGCCATTTTACGCCCCGGAAGGGTAAGGTCAAGCTGGTTTTTATTTTGTTTCGGTTTTAACAGCTTGCTTTTTAATGCTTCGTATTGAGCCTCTGCCTCTTTTTTAAGCACATTCAATGTTTGCCCAAATTTGGGCCGCTGTTCAGCCGGTACTTCCTGCATCAGGCTGAAGGCGGAAGCAATGGATCCTTTACGACCTAAAAATCGGATGCGTAAAGCTTCTAACTCTTCGTTGTTAGATACAGCCTTTAACTCGGATTGAAACTGTTCACGAATTTCATCTATTTTTTGTAACATAAATAATATCCCGGATAGAAAAAAAGGAAGCACCGTAACAGGTACTTCCTCTCAATTTTTACAGAATGTATAAGTTACGCAGTTACTTGTTTTACAAGATCAGCGAAACCAGCAGGATTTTGTACAGCCATATCGGCTAATACTTTGCGATCCAATCCAACTTCTGCTTTTTTAAGCGCATTCATAAATACCGAATACGATACACCGCTTAAACGGCAGGCCGCGTTAATACGTGCAATCCACAATCTGCGGAAGGTACGTTTCTTGGCGCGTCTATCACGATAAGCGTACTGCCAGCTTTTTTCAACCTGGTCTTTAGCTGTTGCATACAAACGGCTCTTGCCTAAGCGATAACCTTTTGCGGCTTTGAGTATTTTTTTACGTCTTTGCCGGGCAGCAACATTATTAGTGGCACGTGGCATTCTTATCTCCCTCTTTCCTGTTTACTTTAAAATCATTTTACGTACTTTTGGAGTATCTGCCTGCGAAACCTGGCTCTCCTGACGCAGGTTCCGTTTTCTTTTAGCTGACTTTTTGGTCAAAATATGGCTATGATAGGCAGAATGTCTCTTTATCTTTCCACTCGCTGTAACACGGAATCGTTTTGCAGCTCCGCGGTTCGATTTCATTTTCGGCATTCTATCTTCCCCTTTCTACTTTTGTGACATCACCATGTTCATAAAGCGGCCTTCCGATTTGATTCCGCTTTCGACCTTGGCTACATCTTCTAACATTTCCTGTACTCGTTCCAGCAGCTTGTATCCGAACTCTTTATAGGCCAGTTCCCGGCCGCGAAATTGTACAGTAAACTTTACTTTATTTTTTTGCTCTAAAAAAGCGCGCGCGTGTTTAACCTTAAATTCCAGATCGTGTGTATCTGTTTTCGGGCGCATCCTTATTTCTTTAACAACAATAGTGTGTTGTTTCTTTTTATTTAATTTTTCTTTTTTGCGCTGCTCGTAAATATATTTTCCAAAATCCATTATTTTACACACAGGTGGCTTGGCTGTAGGCGCAATTTCCACCAGGTCTAATTCTTTTTCAGCGGCTTTTGCCAACGCATCTTCCAGAGAAACAATGCCGAGTTGTTCGCCATCGGGACTTATTAAGCGTACTTCCTTCGCTGTAATGGTATCGTTTATTCTGGTCCTTGGACTTTTGCTTGCGATATGCTATCTCCTTAAGATAAGTTTAACCCGTTCTTATTCTTTATCCTGAATTGCCTGAATATGCTCAAGCAATTGCTTAAGCTTCATTACACCAAGATCACCTTCGCCTTTATGACGAATAGATAAAGTTTGCGTTTCAACTTCTTTATCTCCTATGATAATCATAAACGGTATTTTGGCTACTTCGGCTTCACGGATTTTGAAACCGACCTTTTCATTACGTAAATCACTGTTTACACGTAAACCGGCCTGCATAAGTTGTTGTTTAACCTCAGCTGCATAGTCAAAATGACGGTCTGCAATTGGTAAAACGATGGCCTGAACAGGCGCCAGCCAAAACGGAAAATTCCCGGCATAGTGTTCTATCAAAATACCAAAGAAGCGCTCCAGGGAACCGAGTAAAGCGCGATGAATGGTTATGGGACGATGACGCTGCCCATCTACATCTACAAAATTCAGATCAAAGCGCTCAGGCAGGTTGAAGTCAACCTGGATGGTGGAGCATTGCCAGCTGCGTCCCAATACATCTTTGATTTTAATATCGATCTTCGGGCCGTAAAAAACGCCCTCGCCCGGATCGACCTGGTAGTTCATATTCTTCAGTTCTAAAGCTTTTCGCAAGGCCTCTGTTGCATGTTCCCAGCTTTCCTGACTGCCCACAAATTTATCCGGACGGGTGGAAAGATACACATCGTACTCGGTAAATCCAAATTTGGCTAACATACGGCTGTTCAAATCCAGTACACCAATAATTTCATCCGTTAACTGATCGGGATGGCAATAAATATGCGCATCATCCTGCGTAAAGCCACGAACGCGCATCAGGCCATGCAAAACGCCGGAACGTTCATACCGATACACGGTTCCCAATTCGGCAAATCGAATGGGCAAATCGCGGTAACTGCGAATTTGTGATTTATAAATCATCATATGAAAGGGACAATTCATGGGTTTTAACTGGTAGTCCACATCATCCACAGTCATGGGGCGAAACATATTTTCCTGATAAAAGCCGGTATGTCCGCTGGTTTCCCACAAATGGTGTTTAGCTACATGAGGAGTGGATACCAAATCGTACCCGTTTTTCAAATGTTCATCTTTCCAATAAGATTCGATTAAATGGCGCATAAGGGCACCTTTTGGATGCCACAAAATGAGTCCGCTGCCAATTTCATCCTGAATACTGAACAGATCCAGTTCCCTGCCCAGCTTGCGATGATCGCGCTTTTTGGCTTCTTCAATGCGCTTTAAATGCTGCTTCAGAAGTTTCTTGTCCGGATAATTAGTAGCGTAAATGCGCTGAAGCATTTTATTTTTTTCATCACCGTGCCAGTAAGCGCCGGCTACGGATAAAAGTTTAAAATTTTTACCAAGATATCCGGTAGAAGGTACATGCGGACCACGACAGAGATCAGCAAACTCACCCTGCTCGTAAACCGTAATAGTCTCACCGTTCTGAGCTAATTCTTCAATCAAATCTACCTTGAGCATTTCATGGTTCTTCTTAAAGAAATCCAATGCTTCCTTAGCGCTCAGAACTTTCCGAACTGTAGGATGGTTTTCCTCAACAATTTTAGCCATTTCCTGCTCGAGCGTTTCAAAGTCCTCGGGTGTGATGGCACGGTCCAAATCAATATCGTAATAAAAGCCGTCTGCAATGGGTGGACCAATACCGAGCTGCGCCTCCGGAAAAACACGTTTAATGGCCTGGGCCATCAAATGAGCCGAAGAATGCCAGAACACATCTTTGCCTTCATCGTCTTTGAAAGACAATAATTGCAGAACACCATCTTCCTGCAGAGGCTGTACCAGTGAAATAACCACATCATTGAATTTAGCGGCCACAGAACGCTTGGCCAAAGAATTACTAATTCCTTTGGCAATTTCCAGCGGTGTTGTTCCGGATTCAAAAGTTTGAGTATTCCCGTCCGGGAAGCGAATTTCTATTTGAGCCAAAATAAACCTCAATTTATAAACAACAAACCACGAGAACCACTCGTGGTCTTTGGTGGGACGAGGGAGACTCGAACTCTCGACCTCTACGATGTCAACGTAGCGCTCTAACCAGACTGAGCTACCGCCCCAACAATTTTAATTATGCAATTTAAAATATAAGATGAATAAAATCAACAAAAAATGCATGTTAGATTTTACCATAAAAAAAGCCCCGCATGCGGGGCTTTCTTGTGGGGAGGGGAGGATTCGAACCTCCGAAGACATTCAGTCGACAGATTTACAGTCTGTTGCGTTTGACCACTCCGCAACCTCCCCATTTTTTCGAGGCGATTAATATACAGAATGCTTTTGATTTAAGTCAAGAGGAAGTTGCAAATATATTCATTTTTTTTGTTTAATTTTTAGCAAGCCTGTGCAGAGATGCTTTTAAATATACGAACGGGATTTCCAGGTAACGGATGAGTAGAAACTGAAGTCTTATTTTGAATGACATAGGACGAACCTCCTTGTTTTGTTCTAATACGAAATTCGTCGTTTGCAAAAAAAACTTTAGGTTTAATTGAACAGCTGCCCTTCGTAATCAAGAAACCATATTGTTGTTGAACCTGATTTCCCCTTAGCAAAGTGGAATAGGGGGTTGTCAAGTCTGCATTATTCGATAATTACAAATGAAAAACACATCACTTATCTTCATTTCAAATAAAAAAGCGCCTTTGAGAAAATCCAAAGACGCTTAGCGGGAGTACATGGGAGTCGAACCCACCAATCCGTTTGCCGGACTCGCACGGCTTTGAAGGCCGGGGGGGCCACCGGGCCCCAACTACTCCCCTAAAAGTTGAATTTTAATGGATTATCGAATATGATTCAACAAAAATATTGAAATAGTTGTTTCAGAAAAAAACTATCTGTATTTTTTTTATGTTTTACAAAAAGATTATATTACGCTTCTGACATCAATCAGCCAACCTGCGAGGTATATATAATGAATCGAAATTGTGTGATTCCTGCAGCATCTCTAAAAAAAATAGTCAATCTGGATACCATCCCCTTCTCTACCACAGAAGAAATTCAACCGCTAACTTCTGTTATCGGTCAGGAACGCGCTGTATCTTCTATTCAATTTGCACTGGAAATTGATGATTCGGGATATAATATATTTGCCACGGGTAGCTATGGTACGGGGAGGACGACGATTGTTCAGGATTTATTAAATAAAAGCGCAAAATCATTACCGGCTCCATCGGACTGGCTCTTTGTCTATAATTTTAATTCTCCGGATGAACCCAAAGCGCTGCGTATGGATGCAGGGCAGGCTATCCGGTTTAAGAAGCGAATGAATCGGCTCATTTTTAATCTTTCCAATGAACTGCAAAAAACATTTGAATCCAAGACTTACGCAGAACGAAAAAATGAAATTGTGGAAAGCATTCAAAAGGCCAAACAGCATTTATATAGCGAAGTGGAACAAAAAGCGGCTGCTTTACAAATCCGGATTAAAAGTACTAGTATGGGCTTTGCTACCATTCCGCTGTTAAACGGAGAAGAAATCAGTGACGACGGCTTCGCTTCCCTCTCTACTGAAGAACGCGAATCGATTAATGCGCATGCTACGACCGTGCAAAAACTGTTAAAGCAAATGATCCGCGCTGCCAATATTTTAGACCGCAAACTCGCCGAACAGATTGATGACCTCAATGAGGAAGCCGCCCGATTTGTAATCGAAAATCATTTTGAAGAGATGCTGGAATTATACAATCATTGCCCGGATGTGGTTGCTTATTTGAAAGAGGCTGCTGAACATATCATAGATAATGTCCTTGAATTTGCGGGACTTACAGAATCCGAAGAAGAAGTTCCGAATCCAAACCAGTCCATGCCGCCCGCGCTTAATAAATATCAAGTAAATATCTTAATCGATAACGCGCGACAAAAAGGTGCTCCTGTTATTTATGAAACAAACCCAACTTACACAAACCTATTTGGCCGTATCGAAAAAAAGTCGTATCAGGGCTATATTTACACAGATTACACTATGATCAAACCAGGTTCCGTATTGGCAGCTAATGGTGGTTATTTGATTTTGGATGCTGAACAGCTCTTAAAACACCCCTTTGCTTACGAAGCATTAAAACGGGCCTTACGTTCCAAGAATTTACGCATCGAGGATATGAATACATATTACGGTTACACTTCTACAGTCTCTTTAAGACCGGATCCGGTTCCTCTAAACATAAAAGTGGTTCTGATCGGTAATTCTTATGTTTATCGTCTGCTTCATAATAATGATGACGAATTCCGTAAGATATTTAAAGTGCGCGCCGATTTCGACAACGAAGTAAAAAACACCAAACAAGCGTTAAAAAAATATATCCGTTTTATTTCACGGGTTGTTCAAGAAGAAAATCTGCTGCCATTCGATCGGAGTGGCGTAACAGCAGTACTTGAATATGGTTTTCGTTTATCCGGTGACCAAAACAAATTATCCATTCGCTTCGGTGAAGTCGTCAAAATTATCCGGGAAGCATCATTCTGGGCCAAGAAAAAACGAAAAAAAATGGTAGGTCGCCCGCAGGTTCTGTATGCTATTGAACAAAAAATATACCGTCATAATTTAGTTGAAGAAAAAGTACACGAGTCCATTCTGGATAAATCCGTTAAAATTGCTGTGAAAGGTTCGGTAGTGGGACAGGTTAACGGATTAGCTGTGTATAATTTAGGCGACTATTCATTTGGTCGCCCATCGCGCATCACGGTAAATACCTTTATTGGCGGTCGTGGAATTGTTAATATTGAACGGGAAGCCAAACTCAGCGGGAAAATCCATGATAAAGGTATGCTTGTGCTAAATGGATATTTTAGTCAGAAATTTGGTCAAACCATGCCACTTTCTTTTTCAGCTACTATAACTTTTGAACAAAACTACGGCATGATAGACGGGGACAGCGCTTCTTCCACTGAATTATACGCCCTACTCTCTTCCCTATCCGGCATCCCCATTGATCAGGGAATCGCTGTAACCGGTTCGGTCAATCAAAAAGGTGAAGTGCAGGCAATTGGTGGCGTAAATGAAAAAATAGAAGGATTTTTTAAGGTCTGCCAATCGCGTGGAATCACCGGCAGCCAGGGAGTGATTATTCCCAAAGCAAACGAACGGAATCTTTTACTGAGTGAAGCAGTGATTGAAGCTGTAGAAAAAGGCGATTTTCGCATTTTTTCAGTATCGCATATAGAAGAAGGAATTCAGATTCTAACTGGCGCTAAGTGTGGCTTTATCCACAAAGATGGCAGCTTTACCAAAGATTCTATTTTCGATAAAGTTCAAAAACGGTTAATTGAGTTTGCACGTACGGCCCACCATTTTCGCAAAAATTTAGGTGATTTGGAAAAAAAAGAAAATAATGAAGAAAATGAAGATAAAAACTGAGCATTGTTTTAAAATTTTATCATGTTATGAATTTCAATGCAAATTAAAATTTATTCAGAAGAGAGTACAGTAATTCAGAACTGTATGGCTTCCCAGTCCAAATTTTAAAAGCAGCCTCAGCCTGATAAATAAGCATTGGCCAACCGTTAAAAGTAATCAACCCCATTGAACTGGCTTTTTTGAGTAAAGGAGTTTGAAGTGGTTTGTAGATTATCTCGTAAACGATAGTGCTTTTTGACACCTTATCAGCTATCTCAATAGGGACATCATTCTCAAACCCTGTCATACCAACCGAGGTAGCATTTACTATCAAATCATATTTTTGCTTAGAACCATAATCAAGTGAGCCATATTTATAATGTATTGCTTTATATTTTCTCAAGCTGTCAATTAAGTTTTTAGCCTTTGCAGCTGTGCGATTAAGAATAGTTAGGGATTTAGGGGTTATAGTATCGAGAATTCCAAATGCCACCGCTCTGGCCACGCCGCCCGATCCTATAATCAAGCAGGAATGGATAGATTTCGCATGAACTTCCAGCGGTTTTAGGAAGCCTATATAATCCGTGTTAAAACCGACCCACCTCCCTAATTTGTCAACCTTTATGGTATTAACAGCACCTATTTTTTCGGCAAGCGGATCGATGCGGTCTAAAAATGGAATAATGCGTTGCTTAAAAGGAATAGTTACATTAAACCCTCCCCAGCTTTCTTTCTTTAGTTTTTGAATTGTTTGGGAAAAATCCGCAGGTGGAATAGGCCTTCTTTCATAAAAGGCTTTTATTTTCCAATCGCTAAAAGCAGCATTGTGAATACCAGGCGATAAGGAGTGGGCTAAGGGATAACCCAAAATAGCATATTTTTGTTTTATTTCAGACATTATTGAACGATGCGTTGAAGTATATCCCAAAACTCAGGGAATGAAACCGCTACACAGTCCGGATCGTCCAACTGAATCGATTCGTCTGTGAACAAATCGGCAATCGCAAACGCCATGGCAATCCGGTGATCGCCTGCCGTTTGAACAGCGCCGCCACGCAGCTTGACCGGTCCGTCGAAAGCAAAACCGTCTTCAAACTCCTGCACTTCCACACCGATGGTCCGGAAATTCTGCACCATCTTGGAAATACGATCGGATTCTTTAAAACGCAATTCTTTAGCATTGCGGATACTAAATGGACCGTCTGCCTGGGTTGCCAACACGGCAAGAATGGGGATTTCGTCAATAATGTTGGCAATCCATTCATTCGGAATAGCATGATTCACGAGCTTCGAGGTTCGTGCACGAATCGTACCAGCTGGTTCCGGGAACGCAATGGTCTCCCGGGTTTCGATTTGCCCGCCCATAGCTTGCAGCACACGCAGGATGCCATCACGGGTGGGATTGAGTGAAACATGTTCCAATATCAGATCCGAATCTGGCATAACGAGCGTGGCAGCGATAAAAAAGGCGGCTGAAGAGATATCACCCGGAATGGTCATGGATACATCAGGTATTTCGTCTTGAGAATTACTAAAAATAGAGACCGTACCATCGGTGTTATCTTGTTTGATTAATTGCAACATACGCTCTGTATGATCGCGGGACGGAATGCTTTCCACAACTTCCGTTGTCCCTTCTGCAAACAACCCGGCCAGCAATAGCGCCGATTTAACCTGTGCACTAGCCACAGGCAATTTGTAGCGCATACCACGCAAGGAACGTACCGGTTTAAACTGTAATGGTAAAAAGCGGTCAGCCGAAATGATTTCCGCACCCATTTCCTGTAAAGGGTCCAAAATCCGCCCCATGGGCCGTTTTTGTAAAGAAGCATCTCCGCTTAAGCGGGTTTCAAAGGGCAGCGTTACCAGAATGCCGCTGAGCAATCGGGCGGTTGTACCCGAATTTTGTGCGTTTAGAATGGTTAATGGTTGCTTCCATTGTTCTGGATGTTTACCAAAAACACGTAAGGTTTTATTTTCAAACTGCCACGATATTCCTAATTCCTGCAGGCAATTCAAAGTGGCGCTGCAATCCTGATTGAAATTAAAATTTTGGAATCGGCTTTCTCCATAGCGCAATGCGGCAAACAGAGCTGCGCGGTGTGATATAGATTTATCACCCGGCAATTTTAAATGAGCATGAATTCGGGGCATTCTTATTTTTCCAGAAAATCGGATGAAGAATTATTTAGCTTACGTCGGAGAGCAGCCCGTTTAAACAGGCTATCTGCTAATATGGCCAACCCTATGATAATTAAGAGCACAGGCCAGTAGACTGTGTAAATCGATTCTAATTCCCAGGCTTCCATCCATTTAAAATAACTAACTACAAACGGAATGCCTATCACAAATAATACAAGCGCGTACACTAAGTTAGTAATTTTTAATTTCGTAATAAAATAGTAAACCAGATTGGCGAAACCCAGCGCCAGCAGAACGAGTCCGCTGCCAAGCCGGTCATCCACAGGCAGCCAACCCATTTTCATAAACAGTATAATTATGAACAAGGAAGTAAAAAAAACCGAGCCGATGATTCCTTTATGCAACGCGTGTTGTTGGGCGCGTTTAATAAAAACAAATACTAGAAAAGCAGATAAAATAAGAGCGCTTGTTACGCGATTATTTTCGAGCAGATTAAAATGGTTTAACAATAGTGCGACACCCAAACCAATCATCAGCCAGGCGCTCCAGTTAGAGCGTTTCATGTTTGACCGTTTCATGAGTGGTATTCACTTTCCGGATTATCGGATATCTCGTAAGGTCGTTCGGGGAATACAAAAGCCAGAACAATATAAACCACCAGTCCCATCCCAATGGAAGCTGTGGACAAAAGAACATAAATCAGTCGCATAACTGTTGGGTCCATATTGAAATGCTCAGCCAATCCTCCGCAAACACCGGCTATCATCTTGTTACTGCGTGAACGATATATTTGTTTATCTTTTGGGGCAGCATCATTGCTTTGTGAAGAGGACTCTGATTTCGGATCATTAAATGGCTTTGGATCAACGCTTTGCTGACTACGGTACAACATAATGTACAGTCCCAACAAAATTAAAAGGATTGCCCAAATTAGTTGCCAGGGAATGTGCATCATTGAAAAATAGGTAAAGACGCCAAATTGTCTTAAAATCAATCCCATTCCAACGATTACCAGCAATGCTCCCCAAAACAAGGTTTTATCGCTATGCTGACGTGTGGTAGAATTCGTTCCAATAGAAGTTTCTCCGCCTTCATTGTCCTGGGGAATGATGATGGCTGCAGCTATGTACAATAAAAGGCCGACGCCGCCAAACAAGGTAATAATGACCCATAGAACACGCATCAGAACCGGGTCAATAGAAAAATATTCCGCCATACCGCCGCACACACCGGCCAACATCCGGTCCGCATGCGACCGATAAAGGCGTTTTACATTTTCAGTGTGTGAACTTTCAATCATGGATTATTTCTCTTTTCTTATGAAACCTGTTTAGCAAATTTTTGGCATTTTCTCTTTAAGACGTAAAAAAAACGAATTGGTTGCGCATAATTTACTCAATCGATAAAATTTCATAGCGAAGCAAGCCGGCCGGTACCTGAATTTCGGCAATATCACCTACTTTTTTACCAAGCAATCCTTTCCCTACCGGTGAAGCAATGGAAATTTTATCCTGCTTTATATCTGCTTCTTCAGCAGAGACCAAAACGTAGCGGTACTCTCTACCTCGCTTCAGATCTTTAACTTTTACAGTGTTTAAAATGGATACTTCTTCGGTGTTAATTTCCGAGGCGTCTATCAATCGGGCGCGCGCCAATCGATCCTGCATATCCTGGATTTTGGTTTCTATTAAGGATAATTCTTCACGTGCGGCATGATATTCGGCATTTTCTTTCAGATCACCATGATCACGGGCTGTGGCAACTTTTTGCGATATTTCAGGCCGTTTTACGAATTTTAATTCATGCAATGTATTTTTTAATTTTTCTAAACCTTCTGCGGTTAAATAAACGTATTCCACAGTGTTCTTCCTTTCTGTTCGTTTTAACTAACGCACTGTATTGAATAGTAAAAGCTAAGAATGAATACAATGAAATTCAAGAAATTACGTAAGCTGGGATGTGTCGTCTAAGCGTTCAACAGTAAATACACCGGATATTTTGCGGATATTTTTCATTATTTTAGTCAAATGTTGCAGATCGGTAATCTCAACATCCAACTGTCCTTTTGCATACATATCTTCCACTTTAAATGAAACACCGATAATGTTTATTTCCTGTTTGGAAACGCATTGCGTTATATCTTTGAGTAAATTTTTTCGGTCTTCTCCCAAAATGGAAAGATGTACCTGAAATTTCTGTTGATCCGCAATATCCCATTCCACATCGATAATACGTTCTTTATCTTCATATAATTTGATCATATTTTTACAATCAGTTCGATGAATAGTAACACCTTTTCCTCTGGTCAGATACCCAATAATTCTATCTCCCGGAACAGGCTGACAACATTTGGCAAAATGAATCAGCATATTATCGATACCCTGAACACGAATCCCGCTTTCGCTGCGTGCACGTCGAAGATATTTGACAAAAAAATTGTCATTTTTTTTCTTTTCTTCAGGTTCAGGGAAGAGTTTTTTGCCAAGATTTTCAACTAAAAAATCACCACGTCCGATGGCAAACTTAAGGCTATCCAAATCCTGAAAGCCAAACTCTCCCAGCAATTCAGAAACCTTAGGATTATCCGGTGATAGTTTATGTTTCTTCAGGTATTTGGTTAGAATTTCGGAACCAATCTGAAGCGTTTGCAGCTTCTGTTCTTCCCGTAAAATCTTTTTTATCCAATGTCTTGCTTTACTGGTTTTTACAACAGCAAGCCAGTCCTGATTGGGTTTTTGATTATGAGATGTAATTATTTCCACCTGTTGTCCGCTTTTTAGAGGTGTACGCAGAGCAACAATTTTACCATTGACTTTAGCGGCAATACACTGATTCCCCACATTGGTATGAATGGCATAAGCAAAATCAATGGGAGTGGATCCTTTAGGTAACTTAATTAGATCTCCCCTGGGACTAAACACAAATACTTCATCCTGGAATAAATCGATTTTAAGGCTTTCCATAAAATCGTCAGGATCTTTTTCCTGCATCTGACGATCTAATAAATCTTTAACCCAGTTTAAATGTTCTTCAAACTGACTGCGTTCTTCCTTCCCGCCTTCTTTGTACTTCCAATGGGCAGCAATTCCATCTTCGGCCATTTCGTGCATGGACTGGGTCCGGATCTGAATTTCCACCATCCTACCTTTTGGGCCAACAACCGTAGTATGAAGAGATTGGTACCCGTTTATTTTAGGCATCGCGATATAATCTTTAAAGCGGTCGTACACGGGCAGATAGAGGCTGTGTACCAAGCCTAGGACATAGTAACATTGTTCGATTTTATCTACTATAATACGAATCGCTAATAAGTCGTATATCTCTTCGAAGGGACGATTGCGTTTTTCCATTTTATTATAAATACTAAAGAAAGATTTAGGTCTTCCGGAAATACCAGCTTCCAAATCATGTTTCTTTAATTCCTTTTCAATAGGAGCAGTAACTTCGCGGATATATGCCTGACGACGCGCTTTAGAAACTTTTATCTTTTTACTTAAATCCCGGTACGCCTTTTCGTTTGTGTGTTTAAGGGCCAAATCTTCCAATTCTGTTTTGATACGAGCAATACCAAGTCGGTGGGCTAAAGGTGCGTACACATCCCTTGTTTCAACGGCTATACGTTCACGTTTATTTTCCGGTACATGCTGTAATGTACGCATATTGTGCAATCGGTCGGCAAATTTGATAATAATAACACGTATATCTTTAGCCATTGAAAGCAGCATCTTACGAAAGGTCTCGGCCTGGCGGGCTTCCTTACTCTGGAATTTTACGCTGCTCATCTTCGTAACGCCGTCCACTAAAAGCGCTACCGTATCACCAAATTCATCACGAATTTCCTCTAAGGTTACATCCGTATCTTCAACCGTATCATGAAGAAGGCCGGCAATAATGGTTGCCTTGTCCATGCGCAGGTCCGCCAAAATCAGCGCCACATTCATACAATGGTCAAAATAGGGCTCACCGGATTGGCGCTTTTGATGCCTGTGCGCTTCCATGCCCAGGTTATAAGCTTTATTCAGAGCCTGAATATCCATGTCGCGACAATATAAACGCATTTTACGGAGAATTTCTCCATACATGGGATCAAAGCGTTTATGCAATTTCTGCAATAAAACAGTGTCGTTTTCTTTAGCCATGGTTACCAATTTTCATTAGATAATACACCACCAGCTTCACTATACATATCCGGATCACCAAATTTACCGAATTCTTTAAGAAAAGTTAGCCGTGTAGTTCCTGTAGGGCCGTTACGTTGTTTGCCAATTATAATTTCGCACATATTATGCGTCGATTGGCCTGTGTCTTCAAATTCCATGATATTATAATATTCCGGACGATATACAAACATAACCACATCCGCATCCTGTTCAATGGCGCCGGATTCCCGCAAGTCAGATAATTGCGGTTTTTTGGATTTATCACGTGTTTCCACCTGGCGTGAAAGCTGTGACAGGGCCAGAACCGGAATATCCAACTCTTTAGCGATTCCTTTGATAGCCCGTGAAATATGAGTAATTTCCTGCTGCCTGTTTTCGCCTTTTGTTCCTTCCATCAACTGCAAATAATCGATTATCAGCAGTTCCACATTTTTCTCAGCTTTTAAACGGCGCGCTTTTGCTCTGAGTTCCAAAACATTTAATGAAGGTGAATCGTCGATATATATGGGTGCACTCATCAGTTTGGCCACATGCTGTGTAAGCCGTCCCATTTCATCCTTGGTCAGCTTTCCGGTGCGCACAGACATCTGGTTTACTTTGGCTTCGGTACAAAGCAGGCGCATTACCAGGGCATCGGATGACATTTCAAGACTAAACATGCCCACCGGAATTCCAAAATCAATGGCCGCATTACGGGCCAGGTTTAAAGCAAATGCTGTTTTACCCATACTGGGCCGACCCGCCAGAATCAGTAAATCGGAACGCTGTAAACCGGCCGTCATTTCATCTAATTTTTTATATCCGGTTGCCACACCTGTAACCCCAGAACGACTGGAGTGGTATAGCTCGTCGATACGCTCAAATGTGCGGTGCAAAATAGGATCGATGGAGGCAAATCCTTTTTTTAGCCTCCGCTCGGAAATTTCGAATATTTTGCTCTCCGCGTAATCTAAAAGAGAATCGATTTCTTCTGTTTCTTCATAGCTTTTGGTGATAATGGAATCACATTCGCGAATCAGCATGCGCGAGAGCGCTTTTTCTTTGATTAAATTAAGATGCTGTTCAATATTGGCCGAAGACGGAACACTGTTGGAAATTTCAGCCAGATAGTAGGAACCTCCCACGTCATCCAATACACCCTTTTTTTTGAGCATGTCCGTTATAGTCAACAAATCAATTTCCTGATTATTTTCGAACAATTTTAAAATAGCGCTGAAAATATGGCGATGACTCATTTTATAGAAATATTCCGGCTGAATCGTTTCCACGGCCATAGCTACTGCTTCACGATCTAAAAAGAGTGCGCCGAGTACGGCCTGTTCCGCTTCCAGCGATTGTGGCGGTATGCGCAAAATTCCGGAATTGGTTTCTTTTTCGGGCATAAAAAACTCCGTTTTGTTTTTAAAATGGTGTCAAAAAGGATAATCAAAAAAAGGCTTTTTATCAAGCTCGATTTAAAGTTCAGAAAGCAATTTTTTTATTTTTTTCAGATCTTGCCAGCTGCTAATCTTCCAGCGGGGATTACGCAACAACGCTGCCGGATGGTACGTTACAATAAGCGGTCTTTCTTTGTAGGTAAATACCTGATTGCGTAAGGTGGTAAGGGCGCTTTCCTGCCGAAGCAAGGTGTTACCGGCCACTCTTCCGAGAGCTACCAAAATTTTGGGATTAATCAACTCTATCTGATGTTGTAAATAAGGTTCGCATTTAAGGACCTCGTCTGGTAAGGGGTCTCTGTTTTGCGGCGGACGGCATTTGAGCACATTGGCGATATAAACTTCGTCTTTGCTTAAACCAATGGCGCGGAGCATTTTATCCAGAAGCTGCCCTGCCCTTCCCACAAAAGGAATGCCCTGTTCATCTTCATCCTGCCCCGGGGCTTCGCCAATAAAAAGAATATCCGCTTTGGCATTGCCATGACCAAATACAAAATGCGTACGGGTAGCAGAAAGCGCACACGCTGTGCACTCTTTGATTTCCTGAAAATAGGCTTCCAGTTCCGGACTGGTCTGGGGCGGCACATGGCTTTTGAAGGATTTTTTAGAAGCCACGGGCCGAGGCTGCGTTTTAACGGATGTTGGCGTTACCGGTTCCGTTGAAGTTACTTCCGCATCCTGCAAGGCATGGTCTAAAAAAAGACGGGGGCCGTACACCGCTTTTATATTTTTAAAATAATCTTCAATTTCCTGAACAATATCTTTCATACTACCCTATAATTCTTTAAAAAGGTCCAACAAACGGTTGCTCAGTTCCAGCTTGGAAAGTAAAGGAAAATCCACCGTTTCGCCACTTTTCTTTAGCACCGTCACCCGATTGGTGTCCACGGCAAAGGCAGCACCAGCTTCCTTAGGATTATTGATAACTATCATATCCAGCGCTTTTTCAAGTAATTTCCGTTTGGAGTTTTCCAGAATGTTGTTTGTTTCTACGGAGAAGCCTATTACCTTCTGCTTATTTTTTTGCGTGGAAAGGGCGCGAAGTACGTCGGTCGTCCGTTTCAGGTTTAAATCGAGTCCGCTGTCTAGTTTCTTGATTTTATGATAAACCTGCGCTTCCGGCGTGTAATCGGCCAAAGCGGCTGCGCCAAAATAGGCGTCACATTGTGGGAAACGTTCTAACACCGCTTCCGCCATCTGAGCGGCCGAGCGGACACGAACCGTTGGAATCACAGAGGGCACCGGAGTAGACACCGGGCCCAGAATCAGCGTTACTTCTGCCCCACGCCGAAAGGCAACACGTGCCAGGGCAATACCCATCTTCCCACTGGAACGATTAGTCAGGTAACGCACCGGGTCCATATCTTCTGCTGTGGGGCCGGCGCTGATGAGCAGGCGTTTCCCTTTTAAATCACCTTCCCCTTTTCTTCTGAGCAAGAGGTCTTCGGCGGAGGCGGTTTCACCCAGTACATAGCCGTTAATCCTGCGCGCACTGTTTAAGGGCACATACGAAGTTCCTAAAGCGTGTTCCGGTTGTTCCCGGGCCGGTAAAATGGGAAAATACAACGCTGATTCGGAATGAGGCTCAACCTTCCGGGTAAAAATTAAATCCGGGCTTTGCGAGAGATTATCTGCAACTTCGACCTTTTCAAACAAATCAAATAAGGGTTTATAGCGTTCCCGGTGGTGCGGCAGAACCTCAATGCGAATCGTATCCACCAGTTCACTAAGCATGCTCAGCGCCTCAACCGCCAAAAAGAGCAGACCATTGCTTTCATCTTTACAATGAATAATCATGTTTTGTCTTTCAAAATTAGCCGTTCCACTTCGGCAATCGCGGCAGCCAAATCATCATTAACAATGCTGTAATCAAATTCCCCGGCGCGGGCATATTCAAATTCCAGACGTTCCAGCCGTTTCTGAATGGATGCTTCGGTTTCACTCTTTCGGCCTTTGAGGCGTCGGATGAGTTCTTCGGTGGAAGGCGGTTTGATAAAAATAAGAATAGCCTCCGGATAGTGTCTCTTTACGGCAAGAGCGCCGTTCACATCAATATCGAACAGCACCACTTTTCCCTGTTTGCGGAATTTTTCTATTGTTTCCAGCAGCGTACCGTAATAATTACCGTGCACCTTTTCGTATTCCAAAAACTTTCCGCGGGCGATGTCTTCTTTAAACGCTTCTTCGCTTAAAAAAATATAATCCACTCCATCGGTCTCGAAGGGACGTTTGGGGCGTGTGGTTGCAGATACGGAAATAACGGTTTGCGCATAGCGTTGGGCAAGCTGTTTTACAATTGTTGTTTTGCCGGCACCGGAAGGCGCGGAGAAGGCAATATAGGGCGATTTAAAGTCCATTTGTTCTTATTCCAGATTTTGTGCCTGTTCTCTGATTTTTTCAATTTCTTCTTTCACGCGGATAACCTGATGCTGAATGGCCACATTGGCATTTTTTGAATTCATTGTGTTCGCTTCGCGCAGCATCTCCTGCAAAATAAACGTGAGCTTCTTACCTGTTTCACCCGATTTTTCCATGGTCTGCCGAAAAAGTTTTAAATGGCTGTCCATGCGCACGCATTCTTCGGTAATATCCACTTTATCGGAAATCAGAGCTACCTCCTGTTCTAAGCGTGTTTCATCCATTTTCTGCTCACCGATGAGCGTACGAATATTTTCCAGCATACGGTTAAAGGTTTCCTGTACATTACCGCTTGCTTTATTCTTAATATCTTCGGTCAGTTCGGCAATGTTGTTTATACGTTCCGTCATATCCTGTTTAAGATGCGCGCCTTCTGCCCCACGCATAGTATTCAACTGAGTCAGCGCCTCCTGCAAAGCGGGTTCAAGCAAAGCTTTAAATTCTTCTTCCTCGAGTTGGATGGAACCGGTTTCGGCCAGCGGTAGGTAGTTTAACAAATGAGCCAGAGTAACGGGTTCTTGTAAATTAAGCGATAGATGAATAGCTTGTAATTCGGAAAACATTTTTTGAGCCAAAGCCGGGTCCACTGCAGCATCGGATTGGGCGCCATGTTTTTCTAAATTAACAAACACATTAATTTTACCACGCGTAATTTCCTTTTTGATGCGTTCCCGGATGAGATTCTCGAACAACGAAAATTCTCTCGGTAAGCGAATATTCAAATCCAGATAGCGGTTATTTACTGCACGTAATTCTACGGTAAGCTCATATAACTCATTGGCTTTTGTGGCTTTGCCAAAGCCTGTCATGCTTTTCATTCTGTTCTTTCCAAAATATTATGATTTTTAAAATGAATGTAATAAATTTATTAGTACCAGGTTGAGCAATTCCTTATTTTTCACTCAGCTCTGGCAAAAAAGCAAGTTAACCAAGCAGGGCTTTAAAAGCAAAGAAGCGACCCATGCATCGTAATTTTTTTTGGTTTGAACAACAAATAAAACAGTTACAAAACAGAGCGCTTTCCAGCCGTGTGCTGTCAGCATTTACTTTGCGAAAAAATGAGATGATACTGGAACTGGAAAAAGCGGGTGAACAGATTTTACTGCATATTTCAATGGACGTCCGCTTCCCCTACCTGCTCGAGGGTACAGCGCGTCGGTTTCGCCAGCCTAAATTTCAGCTCTTTGAAAATGTAAACGGTCAGGTTATCCGCGGCATGGATATTATCCCCTATGATAAACATGTACGCATCGAATTGGATGATTTTTTACTGGAAATCTTCTTTTACGGCGCCAATCCGAATATTCATTTATTCGATAAACAGGGGCGCCGGATGGCTTCGTTTAAACAACGGCCGGCCGATTTTCCAGCGGAACCCGAAACCGTACGTTTCGACTTTCGCACCATAGAAGCTGACAAACTCGCAGAGCTTTGTAAGCAGGAATCCAAACAAAAATGGGCTTTTGCGCTTAAACGGCAATTTTACGCTTTAAGCGGCTCGTTGTATAAAGAGCTGCTGTTTCGCAGCGGGTTACAAGCGGATACCCTTTTGGAGGCTATTTCCGGCGCTCAGCTCAGTCAGATAGCACAGACCTTTAAACAAGCGGGTCAGGAGTGCGCTTCGGGTCGCGCCTTTTTGTATTACAAACAGGAAGTGATTCTGGCAGCTTCTTTGCTTGAACTGACCCACCTGAACACACAGCCGGATGTCCGTATGGAAAGCTATGATTTGGTGAACAAAGCCTGGTGGAAATTCATTTCTCTTGCGCAAAACCACGCCAAAGCAGAACATGTGCGCACCCTGTGCCGCAACGGGTTAGAGAAACGACAACGCTATTTAGAACGTTCCCTGCAAAAACTACAAGAAGCCGAAGATATCCGGGCGCGTAAAGAACTTGCCGAACTCAAAGGGAATTTATTGCTCACCTTTCAAAATGATATTCAGCCCGGAGTATCACGGGTATCTCTAAAGAATATATTTAGTGAGCAGGCCGAATCCATCGAAATTAAACTCAATCCCGCTAAATCCGTTATTGAAAACGCCACACATTATTTTAATAAATACAAACAAATGGATAAACAAAAAGAAGTGGCGGAAATCCGAAAGACAACTCTAAAAACTGAATTAAATCGCATATTTGCCATACAAAAGGAATTGGAAAGCGCGCGTCCGGAAAAAGTGAATGCTTTGTATAAACGATTGATTGGAATGAAAATTGTTCAGGACATCACTTCGCCTTCCGCCACAGAAAAGGGCGATTTGCAATTTGCGTTTAAACGGGTCATTTTAGAAGAAGATTGGGATATTTACATAGGGAAAAACGGCGCCAACAATGATTTGCTCACCTTTGAATTTGCGCATAAATGGGATTTGTGGCTGCATGCCCAGGGCGTTCCCGGTTCCCATGTCATTATTCATTTACCAGGGAAAAATACGCAGCCGCCGCGACGGGTTATTGAACGGGCAGCAGCTATTGCCGCTTCCAACAGTAAAGCGCGTTTTTCTTCTTCTGTGCCGGTTATGGTTTCGGAAGTGCGCTTTGTGAGCCGCATTCGTAAAGCGCTGCCGGGTACGGTGAATGTACGCAATGAAGAAGTTCTTTTTGTGGAACCGCTGCATTTGAATTAGCACCATGAGATTTGGATATTGAATAGAGTGCACGATTTGTGGAAACGGGGCGTGTCATCCTAAGAAATAAATTATTTTTGCCCGGATCTGGACTGTTTTTTAAAACTAATTTTTGGATGCTATAATAATCCTGAATATATTTATCCAAAAGAAACAGAAAGCATCTATGTTTATTGGCAGGAATAGAACTTTTTACAATGAAAAGAACGACAATTATCCTATATTTATTACTGCTCTTCAATACCGGATCGGTTTTTTCCCAGGCGGAACGAAAGGGCTATTTCGAATTTTTACAGCAAATCTACTTCGAGAACACGCAGCACCAGTACGACACGTTTCTTTTAGACAAAATGCAGTCCTTGCAATTGCATCATCTATCTCCTGCTGAATACGAACAAGTATTATGGATGATTTCCAATCTGGAATTAAACACAGGGCAGTCGAGTTCAGCTTTCTGCCATTTTTTTAGGCTTGCCTCCCTCTTTCCTCAAAGCACATTTGTACAGCAGAGCAAGCACTTATTGGATTCTCTGAGTATTGTGCTGGCTTTGCCGGAGACGGTACCGGCATATCTAAAACAAATTCCTTTTATCCCGAATTTGGAAGAAGCTTTTTTTAACGAAATATCTTTTTTATACAGTCAGAATTCCGATCCTCTTCGTTCTGCTTTGCTTTTGGAAATCAATGATTTTCTAACCCATTTTCCAGACAGTAAATTTGGAGATATCTTGCTTTTTTGGGAGGGAGTTTTAAATGAACAACTGAACGCTTACCATGAGTCCGAAGTTTTATATCGAATAGTGCTTCAGCTCTATCCAAATAGCCCTGTATCCGGACAGGCCGAACTAAATTTGAGCTTTTTGTATTTAAATCATTTAAAAAAAGTACGTAAGGCCCGGGTTCATCTTTTAAATATTATCAATACTTATTCTGATAAACCCATAGCCGGTGACGCACAATTTGCCCTGGCGCGGATTTATGATGACAGTCTGAAAAACAGCGAAGAAGCCTTGCTCTATTATCAGATGTACACAAAACATTTTTCAGATTCCGCTCAGGTCCTCTATGCTTTACGCCGTTCTGGAGAACTAAATGAATCTTTACAAAAGTGGGAAGAAGCCGCACTGGCTTTCGAAAAATTATATGAATATGCCCCTACAGATACACTTGCTCTTCACGCTTTAAAGCATCTTGAGGAAATCTATTTAACCAAATTAAAGGCGTATGAAAAAGCAGCCAGAATTCTTTTGATTGAATCCAGAGTTTTAAGGGATCCCCAAAAATTAAAGCAAGCAGCGGAAATATATAAAACATATCTACATGATCCGGATAAATCTCAAAATATTTTAGACAATATATCCAAATTATTTCCTGTTCAGGATTAGAGTCGGGATTTAATCATTCCTATTCAAAATCTGATCCAGGGTATTGGCAAACCGTTCCCTGTCTTTGGTATTGAACGCAGACGGGCCGCCGGTTTCCAGTCCGCTACTGCGCAATTCATCCATTAAGTTACGCATACTTAAAATTTCGCCGATCGTATTACGGGTGTAGAGTTCGCCCCGCGGGTTCAGGGCAACCGCCCCCTTTTCAATCACCCGGGCAGCCAACGGTATATCCGCAGTTATCACCAAATCATCTTCATGGCTCAACTCAGCAATTTTATCATCCGCCACATTAAATCCATCGGGCACCAACAGTGTCTTCAGAAAAGGTGAATTAGGAACCCGCAATGGCTGATTAGCCACTAAGGTGGTTAAGATCTGTTTGCGCTGTGCGGCCCGGTACAAAATTTCTTTTACCGGCCGGGGACAGGCGTCGGCATCTACCCAGATATTGTTCACTTTAACACAATCATTTTACGGCTGAACACTAGAGAGCCGGCTACAAGCCGATAGTAATAAACACCACTCGCCAGTCCTTTTGCATCAAAGACAGCTGTATGTACACCGGCCTGCTGGCGCTTGTTTACCAGGGTTTGTACGTTCTGCCCCAGCGTATTATAAACCGTCAATTCAACATTACTGGTAACGGGCAACTGATAATTAATAACTGTAGATGGATTAAACGGATTGGGATAATTCTGTTCTAACCGGAAGGCTGAGAGTAGTTTGTCTGTCTGCCCCTCATCAAGGCCTGTACTTTCGTCCACAAAAGTAAATCGTACAGCATCGGTACGCAGCACGGCACCGGAAGGATTCGTATTGTTGCCGGTATCGCTAACCCGTAATTCTATTTCTGTTTCAGCCAGTAGATAAACCTTCCCAAGAAGCACCCATTTTCCACTGCCCTGATTTTGGTCCACATGGAATGTGGCTTTTGTGTTGGCGTTGACCAAAACTTCATAGAGTGCATCATTTGTGGCGTTAACCGTAGAAGGGACAATTTCATAAATTTCATAGGTTCCGCTCTTTTTAAGTTTGGCATGAAAACGGGCGGAAGCCAGTGGTGTTCGATTGAGCCAGGCGTAGCGGCTGGTCGGTCCGTAAATATTGGCATTACTGGTATGCCATTCGCCGTATTCTTCATATTCGGAGCTGTCTTCATTATCAATGATGTGGAAATAATTCATCACCTCAGCAGTAACAGGCAGCTTAAATCTGGGGTTGGCCGGGTCATCCGATTCAATTTCCAGTGTGTCTGATAATGTTCCTATTTCTACGGGCGTTAAAATTAAAGGAATTTCTTTATAGGACATGGGTTTAATGGTAAACGGTAGTGGTTCTGCACTCGATACCAGCTGGCGCGCAGAAATCAAATTGGAAACCTGTAACTCATGAATACCCGTATTGGTGATTTTTAGAATATATTGCGCCGAATCTTCCACACTCACCGGCCCGAAATCAATATATTTTTCATTAATTTCCAAAGATTTATCACGTACCAATGGCGTTATTTTAAGTACATCGGCGGTTAGTATTTTACCGGGTTGCACTTGACCCTTCGCGCTCATTTCCACCGTGAGTTCACTTCCCTGTTCGGGCTGAACCGTCCTGAGGAAATGCCATTGTTTTGCATTTTGGACCGTTTCTACCTGAATTGTATCTATGGGTATTTGATTTTCAGAAATCAAAAAGGTAATCGTCGATGCGCGGTTGTCAATATCCGGGAACTGGATAAAAAGATTATAGTAGGTTGTTTGTGGCACACGGTAAGACCATTTAACTTTTGCTGAATCCGAAGCAGCCAATTCAACCGTGCGGGAATCCGTTCCCCAGGCGTAGGCAGAGGAATTGCTCCAATTCCCGTAGATTTCCGCATAACCGCTATCCTGATTATCAATAAATACCTCATCCGGCAGATAGTTAATAAAGCGCATCGCCTGGTTGCCAAGTGTATCGCAAACCGTAACACCCGCTTTGGCCAGGGCATCAAGGGGGACCGGCTGAATCGTTTTCCACTGATGGCTTCCGGTTGAAGCACATTCAAGTACAGAATAATTTTCATAAATGTCTTTGATAGCTACAAAGGGTTGCTGCTGAAAAATATCTTCATCGGAAGAGATGTTAAAATAGACATCATTACCTGAAATGTCATCCGTGAAGATAAGGGCGGGCGCTGTTTCATCTGTACTTTTACGCCAGCGCTGCATGGCTTCAATGGCTGTACAATAGCGAAATTGAACATCGGGATATTTGGCTTCATAGCGATGTGCCAGACTATCAATCATTTGCATATTGTCCGGGAAATCGTTTTGCGGCAAATGCGACCAAAAGCAGGCGACCTGGTCCGTACCGGCATGAGCAGCCGCAAACACCGTATCCATATAATCATTCACCCGCGTACCCCAAAAGGAAGCGGAACGTACTTCCCACCCCTTGCCATTTCCCGGAAGTTGGTAATTTTCCCGCGAGGGACGGTACGGTACAAAGGCAGAAGGCGCTTCGGACCAATCATAGATATTGTCAATTGGCTCCGGGTCCGATGTTTTTTTATGAGGGTAATCGTTATGCATGCTGTAGGGCAAAATGCGATCATCCAGATAGTGCTGCCAGTCATTGTCCATATAGTGCCAGCCGCTGCGGAACGAAACGGGAAAGACATGCTCTTCCAACAGAAATTGCGCCAGTGTTACATTGAAATCATCTTTGGATTCCAGAAACGTTTTCGCCTGATTCCAGTAGAATACACCATCATGGTCATAATCGGACCAAAAAAATGTGTGATAATGCAGAGTTAA
>JANTHG010000001.1 GCA_024762535.1 Calditrichaceae bacterium | reverse complement strand
GCAGGAGCGAAGCAAACCCAAAGGGGATCACTTCACTCCTCCGTCGTTCGTGATGACGTCCCTTGTTCGTCATTGCGAGAGTTCCCGAGTCATCGGGAACGCGAAGCAATCCCCCCAGGGTTCACCACGCCCCTTGCCCCCTTAAAAAAGGGGGCAAGGGGCGTGTAGAGCTGGAGGATTTTTCAATTTCCTAAGGGGTTCGCCGCGTCGCTCGCATTTACTCGCTCCTCGCGATGACGCACTTGGTTGGATATAAAGCAGCCGTTAGCCATATCCTTTAGGATGTGGATTAAAGAAAAAACGAAACCAATTTCCAGGGCGTTTACGCCCTTTTAATGCGCCCTAAAGGGCGCGGGAGTATTTGAGTTTTTATCCCTTTCCCCCATCCTGAAGGATGGGGCTAACACCATCATCCCATTTAAAATTCAAAATTTAAACTCTCTCATTTGATCAGCGTCATTTTTTTAATATCTGTGCCATAAGGAGTAGAAAGGCGGTAGTAATAGATTCCACTTGTTAACTGCATCGCTTTAAAATGAATGCGCTGCTCTCCTGCTGGGAGCACACCCTTAAATAGATTTGAAACCAATCTGCCATTAATATCAAATACCGTTAAAATTACATAAGCTTTGGCGCGAAGATGGAAAACAATTGTAGTTGCCGGATTAAAAGGATTCGGGTAGTTGGACAAGTTAAAATCCTGGGGTATTTGATGGCTAACATCCTCACCAATTCCCACGGCTCCGTAAGTGAAAGTCGAGCGGGTATCATTTTGCCATGCAGAGCCATCCCAGGCCTGAGTTAATTCCCTTTCCAAACAGCCATTTGCATTATAGGTAAAATCCTTTTTTTGATCATTTGACCAGGCGCTTTCACTCCAGATTTGACCTTGTGATTCTATTATATGTCCGTTTGCATCATACGTGTACAAATCCCGTGATGTATTTTCCCAGGCACTTCCATCCCAGCCAGAATGTATTTCTTCCGTAACCAAATTATTCGAATTATAAACATTAACTGTTTTTTCTGAATTCGTCCAGGCATTTTCATACCAAATTTCTGTAAGTTCTTCTATTCTATTACCAGCACCATCATAAGAATATGTATAGCGCGCACTATTATTCCAAACACTGCCATCCCATTTTTCATCAATCATTTGGGTTAAGAGTGCATTTGCATCATAAGTATATGTTGTGCGCATGTTATCGAGCCATACCGAATTTATCATATCCCAGGATTGAGATAATTCCTCAATTATATTTCCAGAGGCATCATAAGTAAATTGCATTCTGGTCATACCCAACCAATCCGTTCCCATTGCCATTTCAAAGACGAGTTCAACAACATTATTGTTTACATCATACCCATACCTTGTCCGGCTGGAATTCATCCAGGTGCTGCCATCCCAATTTTGCATCAGCATCTCTGTTAAATTCTTATTGGTATCATATGAAAATTGATATTTCACGCTATTTACCCAGTTGGCACCATCCCAATTCTGCGAGACTTCTTCCTGTTTTTGCCCATCAGCTGAATAGGTGTAAGTGACTAAACTATTATTTCCCCAAGTTCCATTATCCCATATTTCTACTAATTTCTCTGTTAGTAAATTTCCGTTCGCCTGAAGTTGTTTTTTTAAACTCGAATTTTGATACTGGTTTTGACCCAAATCCGCCTCCAGCCGGAAACTTGGCCCGTTTAAAAACAATTTTGAATACATTACCAGATAGTCTTGTCCAAATTGTGCTCTCATCTTTTGTAAAGTCCATACAGAATTTACCATATGGTTATGGCTGCTATTTTGGACATTTGGAACGGCTTTAGCCCAAAGGACACCCGAAAATACTATAGTTAAAAGAGCAATAGTCAAACTTTTTTGTACATAATGTTTCATTTTAGACCTCCTTCGTTCAACTTAAATGAATTAATAAATATAGCTTTATCCGGAAAGCAATGTGCTAATTCGTTTCTTTAGATGCTCAAGATTGACCGGTTTCTCAAAAACATCCTGAATGGTCATATTTTCCAGACGCTTCTTTACATAGGGAGTAAGATAAGCGCTACACACAATAATGGCAGCATTGGGTTGTGTTTGTTTTATATGGTTTATTATTTCAATGCCGTCGGCAGTTTTAAATTTCAATTCAGTTATAATGATATCAAAAGCAATCGTACGCAACATTTCAAGGCCTTCCTGAGGATTTCCTGTAAATTTAATATCAGAACAAAAATCCATTAAGGCTAAAGCCAGGCCCTTTCGCTGCGATTGCTCTGTTTCCAGAATCAATGCCCGAAATCCTGCTTTATTTTTTCCCATAGTCGCTCTCTTTCACAATAGTACCATTACTTTGATTCATTGTGGGTATGCCGTCAGCTTCTTAGAATCAGGTGATACCGGGAGGTAAGCTTAGGCATTCATCCTTTTTCTCTGAAACCAAAGTTTACCAAGCTACCGTTCTATTGGAAATACAATCTGAGACAATTCATGGCAATAAAAGGCAATTGGAATGCCAGCTTTATGTTCATGAGGCATAAGAGCTTGAAATTATAGGTGTTAAGTAAATAGAATTAATAAAGAATGGTTAATGGGTTTGTAAAGTTATCTTTACAGTGTAAAAAACAAATTACCATAGAGGATGGCAATTTATGACTCGCGTTTCATAGGTATTCCCAAATCATTTATTTTTTTATGAAGAGCTACACGAGACAATCCAATGGCTTTTGCCGTTTTTGAAATATTCCCTTTGTTCAATTTCAGTTGATTGTTTAAGAAGTTGAAGTCAAACGTTTGAATCGCACCCTTTAAAGCCCGTTTGTAATCGGATGGAAATGATTCATCCGAAAAATATTTCGCATCGAACGGCTTTGATTGACGGATTTTTAAAGGAATATCGGTTGGAAGTACTTGTTCCGAAATACAGGTTATTTGGAGCTGACGCAGCAAATTTATTAACTCACGTACATTCCCGGGCCAGGAATAGGATTGCAACATTTCTATGGTTTGTGAAGAAAAGAATAATTTTTTTCCGGATACTTCTTCTTTTTGTTTTACAAAATAGTCAATTAACAGAGGAATGTCTTCGGGATGCTCGCGCAATGCAGGCACCTTTAGTTCAATTACATTTAAGCGGTAAAACAAATCTTCACGAAAGATCCCCTGCTCTACGAGATCGTTTAATTTTTTATTTGAGGCTCCAATGATGCGCACATCTATTCTTTGCGTTTTGGTGCTCCCCAATACCTGTATTGTTTTTTCCTGCAAAACCCGTAATAACCTGGCCTGCATTTTAGCACTCATATCACCTATTTCATCTAAAAAGAGCGTTCCTTTGTCCGCTTCCTGAAAATAGCCTGGTTTATCGTGGTTCGCGCCGGTAAAAGCTCCTTTTTTATACCCGAACAATTCGCTCTCTAACAATTCCTCAGGAAAGGCAGCACAATTAACAGCCACAAAAGGATTCGCTGCCCGTTCACTAAACGAATGAATGGCGCGTGCGACCAGTTCTTTTCCCGAACCGCTTTCTCCGTTAATCATTACCGGAAGAGTAGGGTCTGCTGCCACTCGCCGGATCATCTCTTTTAGCGCACGCATCGGGGGGCTTGTTCCAACCATTTCCGAAAATTCCAAACGTTTAATCTTTTCTTTCAAATCACTATTTTCTGCAAGAAGCGCTGTTTTTTCCTCAATCTTGCTAATTTTTATTTTCAACTCTTGCAAATCGAGCGGTTTGGTCAAATAATCTTCCGCACCATTTTTCACTGCAAAAACAGCATCTTTTACCGAAGCGTAAGCGGTCATCATAAGTATAGGTAACTGTGGGCGGTATGCGTGTACGTGTTTCAGCAAGTCCAGGCCATCCATTTCAGGCATCATCACATCCGAGACAATTAAATCTACAGGATCCTTTTTAAGTAATATAAAGGCGTGTTTTCCGTTTTCGGCCTCAACAACTTCATGCCCTTCCCGAGTTAAAAATACCCGAATCCCTTTCCGTAGTATGGCATCATCTTCCACCAATAAAATTTTCATCGGACTTCCTTATTTATGTCAACTCTTTATCTTCCGGAATTCTGATTGTAAATTTCGCACCGCCCTGTGCACCATCTTCATAATCAATACTTCCCTGATGCGCCTTAATAATATTGTAACTAATGGCCAACCCCAAACCGCTGCCACTGGGATTATTTGTATAAAAAGGCTGAAATATCATTTTGCGATCACGAAGGGGGACACCCGGCCCTTCATCCTCAATAGAGATAAAATGAAAGCCTTTTTCAACCCCATAGGAACAATAAATGGTTCCGCCTGAGGGTGAAAAATAAACAGCATTCAACAGAATGTTTAACAATACTTCTTCCAGTAAATTAGCATCAGCATAAATTTTATTTTGACCACTGCCGTACTTTTTAACGACTTTTAGTTTTTTGTTAGAAAGCTCAGATCCATAGCGTTTGAGTACACTGTCTATCAGAGAAATTACTTCTACTTGTTCTTTATTCAGCTTAGGTAATCTATAAAAATTTTTGAAATTGATTAATAAATCCATAAAAGACTGAAGCGCATTCCTGATTTCGTTAATATAAAGGCGTGAGTCATCATCCGCCTGGGCTTCCAGATTTTGAACCCATATACTGACTCCACTTATTTTGTTTTGAATTTCATGGGATATCTTCGAAACCGTTTCTCCAATTATTGCTAAACGCTCCTGGCGGGATAACTCTTCTCTGGCCTGGTGCAGATCATCAATGGTTCGTTTTAATTCGGTGTTCATCTGATTTAGTTTATGGTAGTTTTCATCCAGTTTATCGACCATCTGATTGAAGGCCTCAATTAATACGCCCAGTTCATCTTTTCGGGTTACACCAATTTTTTCAGTAAAATCACCTTCTGCAACTCGATTGCTTACCCGGGTTACTTCCGATAATGACTGAGTCATTCTTATCAATTGAAAATGGCCTAGAACCCCGGCTATAAGAAAAATCAACCCGGCAAACAGGATAGCTTCGAAAATTTGCTGGTTAAGCTGTTCCATTTCTGAAGCGAATTTCCGTTGAATTCCCACATAACTTTTCATATTCAAAAGATAGGCACAGTGGAAACAGGCATCTTCTTTAATGATAACAGTGGCGTTTCTGTTTTTATAACACTCATCCAGAAAGTATGTAGGTAATGAAAAAATCTGAAAAAGGGATTGGTTTAACCATGCAACATTGTTCGAATACAAAATAGATCCGGAAGAATCCGTGATAAACGGCTGTATAGAATCGGGACACTTTGCGTCTAAAACAGATTGTTTAATCAAAAAATCAAAATTGATGGAAGCGCTTAAATAAAGACCTAATTTAGGGAATAAAGGTAAAACGAATTGTACGGGATGAGCCGGTAAAGCTAAATCCGGCGCTCTCATTCGTAATTCCCCCTTCAAACTGTAGCCTTCTGTGCCCAAAAGTCCAGACCGAACCTGACTGATGCTTTCATGAACAGTCACATATTCGATTTTTCCATTCAACGCTAACAATGGCCGGATACAATATTTTTCTTTTTTGGGGAAGTTCAAAATAGCTATCTCTGTATATTTTCGTGGATAACCGGAAACAAATTTTTTAAGGGGAGCCATTTTGGATCCTTTGATTCCCCGAATATTTTTTTTTGTTGGAAAGGTAGAAAGCCATTGCAGACGAAGGTCCTGCAACTCAAATTTTGTATGCTGAATCTGCGTTTGGATCGCCTCAGACAGGATTCTATTATAGTAAACAGATTCTTGTTTTGCCCGATTTTTTATTTGGCCCTTAGATGAGACATAAAAATAAATTAGAATACTGGACAGTAAAAATGTGGTAAACAAGACATAGGATATCACAAATTTAATCTTTAAGCTATAACTGAACTTCATTTATTTTCCATCCAGACTTCACTATAATCTAAAACCAGAAACCGACCTTTTATACCATGAATTGAACGGGGTGTGATCAAATAGACGGGTTTATTATGAAATAGATAAATAGCGGGTATATCTTGTGCGAGAATTTGCTCTAATTTCAGAAAAAGCAAAAGACGTTTGGATGTATTTTGTTCATAAATTGCTTGCTCCAAGATACGATCATATTCCGGATTTTTATAGTTCGTCAAATTAATTTCCGGACCGCTTTTAGAATAGAATAACATGTAATACTCTTCAGGATCCGGATAAGAAGGGACAAAGCTAACTCTAAAAATATCCGGATGATCGGTGATAATATGTTCATAATAACGAATATTTCGAATATCCATTTTTATAGTCAGCCCTAACGCTTCGGCATTTTTCTTAAATAATTCTAATGCCGGAGAACGCAAATTGGATGATACAACCAAAGGATGGTTCAGTTGCTTTGAATTTGTTTTCTTAATCATCGCCGCGGCTTGTTTCGGATCATACATTGCTTCATTTAACGGCTTAGTACCCAATAATGCAGGCGGAACCAAACTATGGGCCAGGTTAAAAGATGAGCCATGGGAATTTTTAATTAGTAAAGGGCGATTAAAATTCCAGCTTAGCGCCCGTCTCAGGTTCGTATCTTTAGAAAGGATTGTATTTGTATTCATGGAAAAGGCTAAAAATCGGACTGCTAATTTTTGAAAATATTGTTTTATTTGAAACTTTTTGGCAAATCCTTCTGTTTTCGAAAGGCGTACATATTCACTATCATTTGCTGAGATTATATCAAACTCTCCTTTTAAAAAATCTGATTCGGAAAAGGTATAGTTTGGTTTTATATAAAATTCAACAGCATCTAAAAAAGGGAGCATCCGACCTTTGATATTCTGTCTCCAATAGTGAGTATTCCGGACCAAAGTTATTTTTTTCATTTGATCCCATTGCGCCATAATAAAAGGCCCTGTTCCTACAGGGTGGAGTTTAAAATCCTTTTTGTAAAAAGCCAGCGCCTCCTGCGGGACCACGGAAGCTGCAGGAGTGGCCAGCAGTTTAAGAAAAGTAACGTAAGAATGGGTTAAACGAAATTCGATGTGGGATGAATCCAATACCCGTATGCCGGAAATTGTTTCTGCCTTCCCCGAATGAAACGCATCGATACCTTCAATTTTCCCGGAAAACATATACCAATTGGGCGTATTAAGTTTGGGATTGGCAATGCGCCGGAAAGAATAAAGGACATCCTTTGCTTCTAATTTCCTACCCTGCCTTTTGGGAAAACAGAGGTCGTCATGAAAATAAACATCAGGTCTTAGTGTAAATACCCAACGTTTGCCGCCATCCTCTTTCTGCCAGCTTTCCGCTAAAAGCGGTTCTATTGTGTCAAAATCTTGTCCAAACTTAACCAGCCCTTCATAAATTAAATTCGATACACTCCAATCCGTATAGAAAAGGGTTTGAATAGGGTCCAAGTTTTCAACCGGTACAATGATTTTCAATTTTAATGTACCGCCATATTTAGGCTGAGAAAGCTCTTTATTTGACTTTTTTACCGAACAGCCCAATAGAATGAATATAAAAAACAGTAATGGAAGCACCAGAATACGTTTAGAAAACACGATGGGCATACATTTTCCAATCTTATCAATCTTTTTGGGGTTCAAATCAAACATGTTATTTTAGAAAGATTTTTACACCGATTCTAAAGGAATATATAAAAAAAAGGGGGGATAAAAGGAAGAAAAATCACAAATTGCAAATAAATTTTTCAAAAAGGCGAGGCGAAACAATCCCCGCCACTTATCATCTTTTACACACCAACACTTTTGGGGGGGCTGTGTGGCGCATCCGTAAATACAATTTTTCCGCAGTTAAAATTATATTTTGCTTATTGTTTGTTAATTGATTCTTGCTATTTGAATATTCACTTCCGCCGGAGGATAAACGGAGTACACATATTTAAAATTCAAAATTTAAAATCTCTCATTTTCCTAAAATCGTTTTATTATCTTCCGGATTCGCATCCGGGATGTGCGGGCCGCCCAATTCGATTGCTTTAACCTCACCGCTTATTTTTTTGCGCAGCACCAATTCTGTTTTACCGTCTTTCCATACCGAAGCGCTGGCATCAATGCTTACCCGGTTGCTGTCTGCGGTGGTAACAGTTAATTTTACCGGAACTGGCAATGCGCCGATTTTTTCTACTGTAAAATTCCACAATCCGTCTTTTTGTTCGGCATTCTTCAGCCGTAAATCCGGATAACCGAAATCGAAAAACCAGGGTTTCCAGAACCAGGACAAATCTTCTCCGGCTACTTCGTTAAACGTAAAAAAGAAATCATACGGGACAGGATGTTTATAGTGCCAGCGAGCAATATACGTGCGCATCGCCAGGCGGAAACGTTCTTTGCCCAACACATTTTGCAGCATTAAATAAGCAACTCCGCTGCGGCTGTACGATTCGTTACGGTACGATGGTCTAAAAGCATTGGGTCCGTACACAATGGTGGGCACACGCATGGGCATATCCATTTCCGTGCCGGCGGCAGCCGTATAGCGTCCGATGCTGCGCTGAATCGGATCATAGGTCGGTTCCAAACGGTGTTGCAATTCATAGGGCAGCATAGTGGCCCAGCCTTCATCCATCCAGGCGTATTTCCGTTCATTAATGCCCATATAAAAGGGAAAATAACTGTGAGCGATTTCGTGCGAAGTAACATGCACGGTTCCGGAATGGCGGGAAGAAGAGCCGTCGTTAACCATCATGGGATATTCCATCCCACCGCCGCCATTGAATACGGTGAGTTCCGGATACGGAAACGGTACTGCGGGTAATTCCTGCGAATAATAATCCAGGGAAGCGCGGGCAATCTGCGCCACTTCGTAAAAATCTTTGGAGCTTGCTTTGTAGGCAGCGTGGATGGTCATGCGCCGGTCCGCGTCCGGGTCTACCGTTAAACTGACCATATCCCATAGATAATGGTCGGAAAGGGCAAAAGCAAAATCCGGTACTTTGGCAGCCTTAAAATGCCAGTGCAATGCTCCGGGATTCACCTCATAGCGGCGCGTAGCCACGTCAGTGGAATCCAGCACATGCACAATTTTATCGGAGGTCAGCGCCTGTTCATAACGTTTGTAAATGGTTTTGGGCAGCAGCTGTTTCGGATTTTGCAGCACACCCGTCGCCCATACCACAAAATGCTTTGGTACGGAAATGTGCACATCAAAATTATTACAATCATTGTAAAATTCCTGCAAGCCGCCGTAGTTAAAAATATCCCAGCCGTCGATGTCATCATATACTGCGATTTGCGGATACCAGTAGCCCACAAAAAAGGAAGTGGAATCGTAAGCGCCCATACGCAGGTGCGTTTTAAAGGGGAAAATCATTTGCCAGCCGATATTTAATTGAATATCGGATTGGGGCGGTAGGGCTTTGGGTAATTTCAGGAACATATTGGTGCCTCTGCGGCGCAGGCGGTTACGTTCACCGCTGATGGCAATGGCGCTGTCATTCACTTTCAAAAAATCAATCTGCATGGGGTGGCCTACATCGGCGCTGTCCACCGGCCAGTCGCGCATTGTTCCCCGACGAAAAATATCGGTATAACTGCGTAACACAATTTGACGCAGCGTATCGGGACTGTTGTTATGGTAGGTAATCTGCCCGTTTCCTTTAAGCAGATGCGTCCGGGGGTTGAGGGACACATTGATTTGGTAATCCGCGGAATTGGTCCAGTAGTTCGCGCCGGGTCTTCCGTCAAATGAACGTGTGCCTTTTTCGTAAGCAGGCCGGAAATTGAGCGGAACAGGCAGCATAGACTGCGCCAGACTGACGACCGCTAACAGTAAAATGTTTAAGATAACAAGATTTTTTTTCATGATAAACCCCACTTTTTATGACGGTCTTGTACCGGATTCCCCTTGGTAGGGGGGAAAGTTCAATTGCTGAAATTATTTTCCCAACCTCTTGCCCGAACATCCACTCCAATCCCCCCTCAAATCAGCTTAAAACAGTTTCAATTGTTCTTTACCCGTGTCGGGTTTGGGAGCATCTTTTTTCTTTTCATCGCTATCCTTGTTTCCGGCCGCTCCGGTTGCGGACGCCGGTTCGCTTTTAAGAATATCCGCGTAAACCACCCGGTAAGAACTAAGCCGGTTACCGCGCGCCTTAATTCCCTTTACGGTTACAATATCATTCAGCGCCACTTGTTCGGTTATTTTTTCCTTTTGGCGTCCTTTTAAATATTCCAGTTCTATCACCGGTTCCGGCGCGGTACTCACCGCAAGCAGGCTCGAACCTTTATGTTCGCTGATAAAGGAATAGCTGCGGCCTTTTGCGGCATTTTCCACTTTAAACCGTTTTACATAAAAATTCTTGGCAGAGCCATCGTAGTGCACTGCGGAAATCACTGTTTCCGGATTAAATTTTTCGATATGCAGCAACCGGCCGATATCATAGTGATTGGTTAAATCATAATCCGTAAAATCCACAACACCGTCTTTATACACAGCCATAATCAAATCGCCGTTGTCGAAACTTCCCAGGAGCTGCCCCCTGCCATCGCGGTTTAATCGGCCAACGGTTTCATCGAACCAGATATCCATCCCGCCCAAAGTGGATGCGCCGCTTTCCTTTTGCGAGATTTTCCGCACCGCGTAACGGGTTAATGTGTTGCCCTGCGCGCCGCGGCCTTTTATGGCCAGTTCGCCAAAGTTGAATTCGAACACTTTTTTCCGCGCCCGGGAAGAAGGACTTAGCAGCACGGTAACGATTTCGGACTCACTGTTGGGATTAGCGGTAAAGTAGAGAATTTTAGAGCCCTTGCCGCCACGGGTAACATCATAAAATTTATCCCGGATAATAGAGGTGACATTAAAGCGTTTGGCAAAACTCTTTCCCGATTTAGCATCGTAATACACCAGATTGTACACCATACGTTCATCGCCTTTTTTCCAGACCGCGGCGTACAGGATGTCTTTTCCCACATACGTTTTATCCGAAACGCGAATTACTTTAAACTTTCCTTCCTTAAGGAAAACGATGACATCGTCCATATCCGAACATTCGCCAATCAGTTCGTCTTTTTTAAGTCCGTAGCCCACAAACCCTTCTTTACGATTCACGTACAGTTTGCGATTGGCCACCGCTACCTGCGCCACCTGAATGGTGTCAAAGGAACGGATTTCGGTTTTACGGTCTTTACCTTTGCCGTATTTTTGGCGCAAATGTTCAAAATACGCGATGGTAAAATCCGTTAAATGCGCCAGGTCGTGCTCTACCTGTTTTATTTCATCCTGCAGGTTACGCATCAGTTCATCGGCTTTAAAGGAATTGTATTTGGAAATTCGTTTAATTTTGATTTCCGTGAGCTTAATGATGTCTTCTTCCGTTACTTCCCGCAGCAATTGTTTTTTGTACGGTTCCAACCCTTTGTCAATGGTTTCCAGCACTTCTTCCCACGATTCGCTCTCTTCAATATCGTGATAGATGCGGTTTTCAATGAAAATCTTTTCCAAAGAAGAAAAGAAATATTTTTCCGAAAGCTCGTCTTTTTTGATATTCAGTTCCCATTCCAGCAAATCCTTAGTGCGGAATGTTGAAATCTTCAACACTTCATTCACCGGCAAAAAGCGAGGCTTTTCGTTGACAATCACACAGCAATTGGGGCTAATGGACAGTTCGCAATCGGTAAAGGCATACAAAGCATCCATCGTAACATCCGGAGAGACTCCGGCCGGTAAATCGATTAATATTTCCACATCTTTGGCTGTATTGTCCGTTACCCGTTTAATCTTGATTTTACCGTTGTCATTGGCTTTTACGATGGAATCCATCAAATTACTGGTGGTTGTGCCGTAAGGAACCGAACGAATGGCCAGTGTTTTTTTATCCACCATTTCAATATTAGCGCGTAAACGGATTTTCCCGCCGCGCATACCCTGATTGTAATTGCTGAAATCCGCCAAACCGCCGTGTGGAAAATCGGGAAAGATTTCTACTTCGTTCCCTTTTAGAATTTCAATAGAAGCGTCTATAAGTTCATTGAAATTATGTGGCATAATTTTGGTTGCCAGCCCCACGGCAATACCTTCGGCGCCCTGTGCCAGCAAAAGGGGGAATTTCATGGGTAAATGTACCGGCTCGTTTTTTCGGCCGTCGTACGAAAGCTGCCATTCCGTAGTTTGCGGATTAAAAGCCACTTCCAAAGCGAATTTGGATAAACGCGCTTCGATATAACGCGGAGCGGCCGAACGGTCGCCGGTGCGCATATCGCCCCAGTTACCCTGGGTTTCTATCAGCAAATCCTTTTGCCCCAAATTGACAATCGCTTCGCCAATGGCTGCATCGCCGTGTGGATGGAATTGCATCGTATGGCCGATGATGTTGGCCACTTTATTGAAGCGGCCGTCATCCATGCGTTTCATAGAATGCAAAATGCGCCGCTGTACCGGCTTTAAACCGTCGTTAATATCCGGAACCGCACGTTCCAGAATCACATAAGAAGCGTAATCCAAAAACCAGGTTTTGTAGTGTTCTTTAACGTGAACCGTTTTTCCCAATTGGCCGTTTTCCATTGTTTCCGGTTCTACTGTATTGTCTTCCGTCGCCACTGTTTCTTCCTTAATTTTCTACCGTATCTTTTTCGATACGTAAATTTTCGATGATAAACTCCTGCCGCTGCGGTGTATTCTTGCCCATAAAATATTGCAATAATTTGGGAACCGAGGTTTGTTCTTCGAGCAGCAGCGGTTCCAGACGAATGTCTTCGCCAATAAATTTGCCAAACTCGGCCGGTGAAATTTCACCCAGACCTTTAAAGCGGGTGATTTCCGCGTTTTTACCGATTTCCTGTACAGCGGCCAGTTTTTCTTCTTCGCTGTAACAATAGATGGTTTTGGATTTATTACGTACGCGGAAAAGCGGCGTTTCCAAAATATACACGTGACCGTTTTTCACCAGGTCCGGAAAGAATTGTAAAAAGAAGGTCATCAATAACAGCCGGATGTGCATTCCGTCCACATCCGCATCCGTAGCGATAACTATATTATTGTAACGCAAATCCTCAATGCCGTTTTCGATATTCAGCGCATGCTGCAGCAGATTGAATTCTTCATTCTGGTAAACCACTTTTTTAGTGAGGCCAAACGCATTCAGCGGCTTGCCGCGCAAACTGAACACAGCCTGCGTTTGCACATTGCGCGATTTGGTGAGCGAGCCCGAAGCAGAGTCGCCTTCTGTGATAAAAATGGTGCTGTCAAAGCGCTCTTCTTTGTTCACATCCGTGTAATGAATGCGGCAATCACGTAATTTTTTATTGTGCAGATTGGCTTTCTTTGCGCGCTGGTTGGCCAGTTTTTTGATGCCGGCCATATCTTTTCGTTCCCGTTCGGATTGCTGAATCCGTTTGAGCAGTGCTTCGGCCACTTCGCTGTGTTTGTGCAGATAGTCGTCCAGCTCCTTGCGCATAAAATCCACAATATAATTACGCACCGAAGGCCCGTCCGGATACATATGCGTGGAACCCAGCCTCGTTTTGGTTTGCGATTCGAACACCGGCTCCTGAATGCGCAAGCTGATGGCGCCCACAATAGAGGCGCGGATATCGGTAGCATCATACTCTTTTTTGTAGAATTCGCGCACCGTTTTCACAATTCCCTCGCGGAATGCAGCGAGATGGGTACCGCCCTGACTGGTATTTTGCCCGTTAACAAAGGAATAATACTCTTCGCCATATTGCGTGCCGTGGGTTAACGCCACTTCGATATCTTTGGATTTGAAATGAATTATCGGGTAGCGCAGCGATTCCGGGTCGGTTTTACGGGCGATTAAATCCATCAGCCCGTTTTTGGAATAATACCGTTTTTTATTGAACACAATGGTGAGACCGGCATTCAGGTACACATAATTCCAAACCTGATTTTCTATGAATTCCGGCAAAAACCGGTATTTTTTAAATATCTCAACATCCGGCCGGAACTGCACCAGGGTGCCGTTTTTCTCATCGCATTTTTTCTCTTTATGGTCTTTGCTCAGTTCGCCCCGTTCAAATTCCTGAATCTTTGTGCGTCCGTCCCGTACAGATTGCACCAAAAAATATTCAGATAAGGCATTTACCGCTTTGGTACCCACGCCGTTTAAACCAATGGATTTCTGAAAGGCTTCGGTGTCGTATTTACCACCCGTGTTAATTTGCGCCACACAGGCGTACACTTTGCCGAGAGGAATGCCGCGGCCATAATCGCGCACCCGGGCATTGTGTTCACTTACATCGATTTCAATGGTTTTGCCAAAGCCCATCATAAATTCGTCGATAGCATTATCCACGGTTTCTTTAAGCAGCACATAAATTCCGTCATCGGGCGACGAGCCATCGCCCAGCTTGCCGATATACATCCCCGGCCGCAAACGGATGTGTTCGCGCCAGTCTAAAGTGCGGATGCTGTCTTCTGTATATTTAAATTGTGTTTCTGACATAAATACATTTTCCTGTTTCTATTATTTTCGGCACAATTTTTAATATAAGAAAAAATAATCAGTGAAACATAAAAAAATGATGTACGGGAGTACCCCATTTAGTCGTTTAGCTGAGTACAAAACAAATTGGATATTTTAATTAAGAATTTTGACTTAAAAATTATGAATGGGATATTGTGCATTGAGCGTTAGCAATGGGTTACTCAGCAAGAAACCATCTACCCCACAATGCCCCTTTATTAAAAGATGAATGAGAGCGTATTTATTTTCTAATCCACACATAAAGAATGTGATTGAAAGAATTGGCACTCCCAAAAGCGAAACACCTTGCTCCTTTGGCGAAATCCTGTTATATTAATAGCTTACAACGTAAAAACAAATGAAGGGTTCGTTTTATGCTCGACCACGTTAAGGATACATTTCTCACCCGGTTGCAAAATGATATTGTAACCGACCCCAATATGCAATCCATTCCGCTTGCATATATTATGCAGTTGGATATTCCGGATTCCATTAAACATTTCTTTGACCAGGAAGTGGAAATTTGGCTGCGGGAAGAAGAAGAAAAATTTACATCTACCGAACGGTTCGATTACGATATGCCCCAGGTGCGTATGTTGATAGACCAGATTTTCGATTTACTAAAACAGAATGCGACCTTTCATATAACCAAATTTAACCATTTGCTGGAACGGGCAGTAAAACTACAGATGAATTATATGCTGGAACCGCACCGTACTTTGACCCAGTTTTTGTTTAAGGACAGTCCGCGTATTTCCACTATGGAAGTGTACGATACCCTCAAATATTTTTTTCGTTTCGATTATTACAAAACAGCTATTTCCGAATATTTCAATCTGAAATATATGCGCGAAATCTCGCAGGACCAGTTTGTTTCGTTAATTGAAGAAATTGACCGAAAAACCTTTGAAGAACTACGCGCCGATACCGCGTTGAAAACCGTAAAAACCATCATGGAATTTTTAAGCGAAGCGCAGAATGAATCGGTTACATCTTTGCCCACGGACGTACTGGCCGCTATTTTCCGTGACCGTAAAATCGACGATTTTTACCAGTTGATTAAATCCGTTGAAAACACAGGAAACAAATCCCAGCTCACCTTTGATGAATTGGAAACCCTGTTGCGTGACGGCAGTCTGCCGGGATTCACCACTGAAGAAGTGGCCGAAAAAACCGAAATTCTGGGATTCGACCATATGGAATCCATCGAAACAGCCGCACCGGAAATTTCCCTTTCCGAATTTGATGTTCCCGAAACAACCATCCAGTTAGAAGAAGAGGAAGCAGAGGACGAATTAGAACTGGAAGAAGAAGAGGAAATTGAACAGGAAGACGAAGAAGAGGTTGCTCAACCGGAACCGGAACCCACTATGGAAGAAGAGGCTGAGCCCGAAGTATCGGAAAAAGTGGCAAATGATTTAGCCGATTTTGTGGCCAAACAGATTTCTTCTGACAGTCCTTTGGAAGATTTACATGAAATGATTAAAGGCCGGATTCGTAAAAAAATTATCAAAAAACTCTTTAAGAAAAAAGAAAACGAATTTGTAGATTTTGTGGACCATCTCAATGCACTTGCAACCTGGAAAGATGCTTCACGCGTGATTGACGATGAATTTTACGAACGCGGCATTAATCCCTATTCCAAGGAAGCCATCGCTTTTAGCGATATAATCTACATGCGTTTCTTCCCAAAAGATAAATATGTGGGCGGTGAAGACAGTTTAAGCCGTTTTTAATCAAATAGCATAAACTTAACTCGAGCAATTGTTGATATAAACCCAATACAATAAAATCATTGCGAGCGATGAAGGAGCGAAGTAAGCCCTCAGGGGAACGCCACGTCGCTGTCGCTCAATCCCCCCTTAGCAAAGGGGGTAGGGGGTTGTAAAATCTGTACAATGCAATAATTGTCCATTAAAAAAAACACCCCCCTTAGTCCCCCCTTGATAGGTGGGACGTTATGGCAGAAACCACAACAACGATTCGCGATGACGAGGGAATCGCTCAATTCAGGCTAATGAGATTCCTGCGGGAATCTCTTTTTTTCTATGAAATCAATTCTGATTATCGGATGCGGAAAACTGGGCAGCAGCCTGTACCGCGCTCTAAAAAACAACCCTTCCTATCGGGTACAAATTACGGACCAAAATCCCGAGGCAGCGGATTTCCTTAACGACCCGGCAGAATTTGTTGCTACGCTTTCTGCAGAAATGATTCAGAATACGGATATTATTTTTATTGTAGTACCGGATGATGCTATTGTTCAAGTAGTATCCGGTCTAAAACCGTTTTCTCTGAAACAAACCATTGTTGTGCACACTTCCGGCAACACACCGATTGCGATTTTAAATCCCCTCGAAAAGCGCGGCGCCCTTACCGGCAGTTTGCATCCCCTGCAAACCTTTAGCAGCCCATTTCAACCACCGGAATACTGGCATTCTGTTTTTTGCACTTTTTCCGGTGCAGCACAGGCAGTAAAAGAGATGCAAATTCTTTGCAAAACACTCCGGGCCAAACTTATTCCTGTTACGGCCCGGCAAAAACAAACCCTGCATTGCGCAGCTGTGTTTGCAGCCAATTATTCGGTGGCTCTGTTTGCCGCTGCCGAAAGCCTGTTAACCCGGGAAAACCTGGACACACAACTGCTCCAGCCACTCATCCGACAGGTGCAGCGGAATTTTGAAAATCAATCTGCGTTTGATATTTTAAGCGGTCCGTTACAGCGCGGTGATGCGCAAACCATTAAAGACCATTTACAATTGTTAACACAACCGGATTTACAGACTGAATACGATTTGTATGTGGCTTTAGCCCGCTACCTACTCAATAAAAGGGAATTCCGCCCGGAACAGGCCGAAAAAATAAAAGCATTACTTTCGAAAGAGAACTAAAAATGAATCCTGTCTGGACACGGGTCAATCAAAATATACCTAAACTTTTAGCAAAATATAAAACCGTTGCTGTGGTCGGTCTGTCGCCCAAACCGTACCGCGCCAGCCATTCTGTTGCCGCTTATTTACAAGATGCCGGATACCGTATCATTCCGGTTAATCCGGGTCATCAGAAAATCCTCAATGAGACCTGTTTCCCAACACTTTCCGCCATAAACGAACCCGTGGAAATAGTGGATATTTTTCGACGTTCCGAACATATTTTACCCATAGTAGAAGAAGCGATTCGCATAAAGGCCAAAGTTATTTGGATGCAGTCAGGTATTGTGAATGAAGCAGCGGCTCAACTGGCCTTAGACGCCGGTTTGGATGTGGTAATGGATGCTTGCATGAAAGTGGAACACGCTTCGTTTTTCTAATTCCGTAGATGAAGAAGGGGCATCCCCGCTCACAAGCCCGGGACTATTCAAAGAACAAATAAAATTGCCTTAACTAACCTCAGAATTTTAAGGACTCTACATATGAAATACTTTTTTACTATCCTTATTGTTATCAGCCTGATTTCATCCGCTTCGGCTGTTGGTAAAGGGTGTATCTGGAAGGTGGAGGGCAAGACCAATACAGTGTATCTCATTGGTTCCATCCATTTACTGGATAAAAGCGCTTACCCCCTGCCGGCAGAAATGGAAGCCGCTTACACAAACAGTCCCAATCTGGTATTCGAGCTTAATCTGGATTCCTCAGCCACCCGAAAGGCACAAACCTTTATATTTTCCAAAGCCGTTTTTCAAAACGGGCAGACTCTGCGATCGGTTCTGACACCCACAACTTTCCACCTGACAGATAGTATCGCAACCAGTCTTGGCATGCCCATCCAAAAGCTTTCCATGTTCAAACCCTGGATGGCAAGTGTTACTTTAATGATGCTAAAATTGCAGAAGCTGGGCTTTAACCAGCAGTACGGTTTGGACCGTTATTTCTTTACCAAGGGGAAAAAAGACGGGAAACGTTTGCTGAATTTTGAAACGCTGAAAGAACAAATAGGGTTTATTGATGGGTTGCCCTTACAGCTGCAACAGGAAATGATTCTACAAATGTCTCAAGAATTTGAAACCATGCAAACAGAAATGAATACCCTGGTTTCAGCCTGGAAATCCGGCGACATTGCCACACTGGAAAAAGAGACATTTAAGAGTTTTCAGGATGTACCCAAATTAAAACAGACGCTACTCGTGGGCCGCAACATCCGCTGGTTCAAACAGATTAAATCATTTCTACAAGATACAGAAAACTACTGTGTTGTTGCAGGAGTCGGCCATATGATTGGAACGGACGGTCTGGTTCACATGCTGCGCAAGGCCGGCTTTAAGGTAGTACAACTGTAAATGTAAAGCCCGGCACCAAACGGTTAACGCTTTTTAAAAATAATGAATTCTGCCGCCTATGGGTTTAAACCGATTTCCGTTGCCACCGGTTTTAACGCATTAACAACAAACTCCACATGTTCGGCAAAATCCACACCCAGCTCTTCTGCGCCGCGGGTAATTTCTTCGCGGTTAACTTTGGCAGCAAAGCGTTTGTCTTTCATCTTCTTTTTTACGGATTTCACTTTGACTTCACTAAGGGCGCGGGTAGGGCGTACCAGGGTTACCGCTGTAACAAAGCCGCTGAGTTCATCTACTGCATACAATGTTTTGGCCATCAGTGTTTCCCGCGGGACCCCGGTGTAGTCCGCATGCCCCATAATAGCGGTGCGAATTTCTTCGGACACACCTTTTTCTTTTAGAATTTCCTGGCCCTTCGTGGGATGTTCATCCGGATACTGTTCGTAATCGAAATCATGCAGCAGACCGACACTCCCCCATAATTCTTCGTCTTCACCAAATTTTTGAGCATAAGCGCGCATGGCAGCTTCTACGGCAAAAGCGTGTTTAAGCAGACTTTCGGATTTTGTATATTCTTGTAATATGGATAAGGCTTCAGCTCGTTTCATTTTTAATTTTCCTCATTTTAACCGCACAAAACATTTCCACCGTTCACGTTCAGTATTTCCCCATTAATCGCCCGGGCCGAATTCGAAGCGAGGAACAGAATGGGCCAGGCAATATCTTCCGCTTCCGGAATAAAACCCACAGAAATATCTTTAATAATTTTTTCTTTATCCTTAGATAACGCTTCGGCAGACATATCTGTGTTAACCCAGCCCGGCGCTACGGAGTTGACCCGAATGCGGCTATCACTAAGCTCGCTGGCCAAGGATTTGGTAAAACTGATAATGGCCCCTTTGGTGGCCGCATAATGAGAGTGAAAAGCCTCGCCGCGCTGACCGGCAGTAGAAGAAATATTTACAATATTACCCTGTATGTTATTTTCTTTCATGTGTTTGACCACAAAATGGGTAAAATAGTACACACTGTCCAAATTGATTTGCATAGTGCGTCGCCAGTGGTCCACCGGCATTTCATCAATCGCATCGTATTCCCAGATACCGGCATTGTTTACCAAAATATCTATTTGGCCAAATTTAGCGATTACTTTATTAACAAAGCCTTGTACTTCCTGATAATCGCTTACATCGCATTCATCAAACATCACTGTGCCTTCATAGCCCTCACAGGCGGCAACCACTTCTTCTGACAGGCGGTAATTTTTATTATAATTAAAGGCGACATTTGCTCCAAGGTGGGCAAATAATTTTACGGCCGCCGCTCCGATTCCACGGCTTCCTCCTGTAACCAAAACATTTTTTTCTTTAAAATCGAACATATTATCTCCTGAGTTTATACTGACAAACCGGACAGCGCCCTTTAAAATTCCTGCAGACCCAATATATTATTTATTTGAAAAACAGAGATTACTTTTATCTCATATTCCTGCAACAGGCACAGCCCCTGAATACAATTAATATGAGATTTTTCTATTAAAAATCAAATTTAATTTAGAGCCACAACCATTTACTGTCGTTTATTCCTCTTTTTTCTTGGAAGCGCAGGTTCCGTTGCAGTGGCAAAAAATTTAAGCCCTTTTTCCGTCAATCTTATTTTGGGGTATTTATCATTCCCTCGTTCCAGATAGCCTTCTTTAACAGCAGCGTAAATGAGCCGGATAATCGCTTTTTCACTCATTTCCATGAAGGAACCAAAAACCGGATTGTCCGGTATGCCCCAGCTGTCAAATCGCGGTTCATGCACTCCTTTTAAAATTTTGGCAAGAGTGGTTACTCCAAAAACACCGTCAAACTCCACCAGTGCATCGATTAAATTCTTCATCCGCCCGGCCGGCTCTTTCCGTTTGGATGATTTTGTCTTTGATTTCTTTTCCAGTTCCGGTGATTTCCAGTTTAGGCAGACATCACAAGCCCCGCAGTTTTCTTTTTTAAAGGGTTCGCCAAAATAATTAAGCAAATATTTCCTTCGGCAAATCCGTTTTTCCACATAGGCTTCTATTTCATCAAGGCGGTCGAATTGCTGTTGTTTTTGTTTTTCATATAATTCAAAATCGATAGGAACTTTAGACCAGGGAACATATTTTGACGTTACTTCCACACCCCGACCCCGAAAGGGTGGCTCATAGTGTATCAGACCCCGCCGTACCAATTGACGCATAGCATGGTTAAACTGATCCAGACTTATTTGTAATTCCATTAAGGCACGCTTAAGGGTCTGATGTCCGGTGGTTTGTTTGCTTATCCAGGTAAGAACCTGAGATTGAATGGGCGCCCGGTGTACTTCTTTTAATCCTTCTTTAATTTCTTTAAGCAGTTCGAACGAAAAAGATAGTTCGTTTTTTTGCATTCGTTTAAGAATATGATACCGTTCAAAGAGTTTAATGGCAGAACCCACCTGCATATCGTTACAACCCACAGCCTGGGCAATTTCGCGATAGGTCAGCAATATCTGTCTTTTTTGCAGGGAAAAGAGATATACGTAAATATCGTTTAAAACGGATTCTGGCGGAAAGGAATTTTCTATCAGATATTCCTGAATCATGTGGTCGCGATAGGTAAAGAATAAAATACAGTAGGCGGTTTTTCCATCCCGGCCGGCACGACCCGCCTCCTGATAGTAGGCTTCCACAGACCCCGGGATATTGTAATGAATCACAAACCGCACATCCGCTTTGTCAATACCCATACCAAACGCATTAGTGGCCACAATCACCTCTGCCTGGCCGCTTAACCAACGGTTCTGCGTACTTTCACGTTGATGCTTATCCATTCCGCCGTGATACCCTGCTGTGAAAATGCCCTCTTCCTTTAACAGCGATTGGATTTCGGCCACCGCTTTTTGAGTAGCCACATAGACAATACCCGAGCCCTTAATCGCCCGAATCATTCGTACCAGTTCATTTTTCTTTTGCTTTTCTTTATCGAATTCAACAGCAAAAAATTTAAGATTAGGCCGATCGAAGCCCTTTACCAGCAACAAGGGATTTTTCAGACCAAGCTGCTCGATAATATCCTCACGTACCCGCGGTGTTGCTGTGGCGGTTAAAGCGATTAACGTGGGATTACCCGCCTGTTCACGAATTTCTTTGATTTTTAAGTAGGATGGGCGGAAATCATGCCCCCACTGGGAAATACAGTGCGCTTCATCAATAGCCAGCAGAGAAATTTCCATTTGGCTGATTAAGCGGTGAAACGACGCAACCCGAAAGCGTTCCGGCGCTACGTACAGCAGTTTGTAGCCACCGCTGCGTAATTCCGCTAGCCGTTCTTCGGCTTGAGCCGCACTGAGCGTACTGTTCAGAAACGTGGCCGGAATGCCGAGGCGGGTCAGGCTGTCCACCTGATCTTTCATTAAGGCAATCAATGGCGAAATAACCAGAGTAAGCCCGGGTAAAAGCATAGAAGGAATTTGATAACAAAGCGATTTACCACTGCCTGTGGGCATAATGGCAACCGTATCCTGAGCATTCAGTACCGCATCAATGGCTTCCTGCTGACCGGGCCTGAAGGATGTATAGCCAAAATAAGCGCTTAAAAGTTCTAAAGGAGTGGACGGCAATTCGGTGAGCCCTTACCTGTTTTCATTTTCAACAATGTCGTACAAACCGTCCATGAAATCCGGCAGAGCCGACTGAATGCGGTTCCAACTGGGAATCATGGGCAATTCCATTGGATTTGCAAGAAACTGGTCGCCCGAAATAATGATACTACGCAGAAACACTTCGATGGCTTTTTCTTCGCTGTGACGGTCATAAGCAAGACCGTTAATACTGGCATCTGCCTGATATTTATCTACAAAATCCAGGGCTGTACGCAGATAAGTGGCTTTAATGGTACGGAAGAACTGGTCACTGAAAACCACACCCATACTGGCCAGCATCCGGTAAAACGATTTGGCAATATCAATAGACATTTTGGATAATCCGGCATTGGGATTATTTTCAGACAATTTTTGATGTTTATGGTCATAATTATCCAGCACATCCACCTGACACATCTGATTTTTAGCGTAATTACGGTAGATCTCATTCAAAGTGCCGATTTCCAGACCCCAGTCCGTTGGCAAACGTAATTGATAGGCCACACCACGCAGCAGGGCCATTTCACCGGCCAGAGGATAGCGGAAGGAATCAATAAAATCAAGATAATCCACAGGACCTAAAATACGTTTAAGTGTACGAATAAGAGGCGTAATGAACAAACGCGCCACACGGCCATTCAATTGGTTTGATGTACGGCTGTAATAACCCTTGCAAAAACGGAATTTGGAGGTAGGCATGGTCAGCGGAAATACGAGGCGCGCCAGAAGCTGCCGGTTGTAGGTTAAAATATCACAATCATGGATGGCAATAACCCGGCTTTTATTACTGGCCAGCAAATAACCGAGGCTCATCCACACATTGCGGCCCTTCCCCTCGCTGCCAATAAATAATTTTTTTTCTGCCAGTTCCTGATACAGTTCCTGAATTTTAGGCGAACGCTGCCATAAAATCCGATGACGCTGCGGCAGGCGGTCAAAATATTTTTTAGCTTTTTCAAATTGTTTTTTATCGGCACCATCCAAACCAATGATGATTTCACTCAGATAGGGAACTTTAGCTACTTCATCCAAGATTTTAGGGAGCGCCGGGCCGTCCAGCTCCGAAATGAGCGAGGGCAGTAAAAGGGAAACCGGATTTTTCCCTGAGTGTTCCAGAATCGTACTTTCCTGCTCCTCCAAAGGGAATTTACGTAAATTATGCAACGTGGTAATACTGCCATTTTGAAAAAAATCCGACATAGCAACCTTCTTTTATTTAATAAAACGAAAGATACTTTCCTGCCAGCCTTTGGGGCCAATAAGCTTGCTACGCCAAAGGTTTGGAATGGTTTCCGCTCCGGTAGCATAGCTTCCGTTAGTTTTTTTTACAAGAACCGGAATATCAACGGCCCGCAACATGGCGAAATCATTTGGACTATCCCCTATGCCCATTGTCTGAACGGAGGAAATTCCATTTTGGTAGTAGCGTTCCACTACAGCGCGAACCGCCCGGCCTTTATCGGTGTCGCTTAATAAATGATAAAAACGATTTCCCCGTAAAATGCGATAGCCCTTTTGGGCTGCATACACAAAAAGCCCCTCCGGCAATGGTTCACCGGATTGTACTACAAACGGTTCGCTAAACTGGCGTTTCTTGGCAAGAACTGCTTGCTGCCCGCTCAATCCGGTCCAATTCCGAATGGTTTGTATGTCCGCTTCATGAAAACCCTGTAAACCAACAGGCGATTGGCGGCGCAATTCTTCAAAAAAAGTAAGCAGGACAGTGTAAGGCTTAGCAAGAACCGTTACATCCCATTCTTCTTTCGTATTTTCAGTGAACTTATTTTCTCTTAGAAATTGCCCGGGCCAGAATATGGCAGAACCATTTTCAACAATAAAAGGGCCGTTTAATTTTAGAGAGTCGCACAGTTCCTTAACCTCTTCCGCGGTTTTACTGGTACAGGGAATAACCGGAATAGTATTTTCCCGTAAAAATTCCAAAGCTGCCGAAGCCTGTGCCGCAGAGTAGGTTTGGGCATCTAACAGAGTTCCGTCTAAATCTGTAAATACAAGAAAATTCTTTTTCATATGGTATTGTGTAAGCTATGTACCGGTTTCATGTTCTTTTATTAAAATGCTATCTTTTGCTAAAAAATGCAAGCAAATTATAATATGCTCAATAATCTCATTTGACATTTATCGATATTCCCTTATATTTTTACAAGTCATAAACTTATACGAAATAATGGAGGTACAATGGGCTATCGGGTAGCAATAGATGCAATGGGTGGGGATAATGCTCCTCATGAAATTATTAAAGGCACCATTCAGGCCATGCAGGAAGACCCGGAGCTGGAAATTGTTTTTGTTGGTGATGAAGCAGCGATCACCAAAGAATTAACCAATGCCGATTTCCAGGACACACCCGAAATTGTACACACCGATCAGACTATTTCTATGGATGCCTCGCCCAAAAAAGCCCTTAAAGAAAACCCTGACGCCAGTGTGGCTGTGGCCTGTCGTCTTTTGCATGAAGGAAAAGCGGATGCTTTGGTAAGCGCCGGAAATACCGGAGGTACTGTTTTGGCAGCTGCTCAAAATTTGGATATGGTGGACGGAATTGAACGTTCCGGTTTGGCTGCAATTTATCCCACTGCACGTTTTGACCGAAGCCGCCCCGGGTTTGCCCTCATTTTAGATGTGGGCGCCACTTTACATTGTACCGCAAAACAACTGGTGCATTTTGCATTTATGGGTAATTACTATGTAGAAAATGTACTCGGTATCGAATCGCCCCGCATTGGATTACTCAACATTGGTGAAGAAGAAACCAAAGGTGGTGAAGTGCTTTCCAAAACTCACCGCTATTTAAAAGAGTGCAAAACGCTTAATTTTATTGGCAATGTTGAAGGGAAGGATATTCCGCACGGCGTAGCCGATGTTATTGTGACTGATGGCTTTGTAGGAAACGTGGCCCTAAAGATGATGGAAGGGGTGGGCGACCTGCTGAAGCAAACCGGTAAATACGCTTTCAAGAAAAAATTAAGCTGGAAAATAGGGCTGGCCTTTTTGGCCTCCGGTGTGAAACGCTTAAAACAGAAAACCGATTATTCCGAATATGGCGGCGCTCCCATATTAGGATTTGAAAAATTGGTTATCAAAGCCCACGGTCGTTCCAATGCTAAAGCCATTACCAATGCCATTAAAGTAGCCCGCCGGTCCATCGAAAAAGATGTTAGCCATCATATTTCCGAATCGATTGTTAAATTTAATCATGAACACCAAATGGATTTTATCGAAATATAAATCTAACGAATCTGCCGGCCTCCATCTACCGGAATGACAGCGCCGGTCATGTAATCCGTTCCTTCCAAAATAAAACGGACGGTCCGGGCAATATCCTCCGGACGACCTTCACGATTTAGCAAGGTTTGTTCCAAAGCAAAACTTCGCTCATCTTCGGATAATTCTTCGGGTAAAAGTACCGGCCCGGGATTTACACAATTCACCTGTATATTGGGAGCCAGCGCTTTGGCCAGTCCGGTGGTTAAGGCCACGACTCCTGCTTTGCTAATGGAATACGGTAGATAACCGGGAAACATGCGCACCGCACCGGCATCGGCAATATTGACTATTTTTCCGCTTCCCTGTTTTAACATAAACCGACTGACCTCCTGCGCCAGGAAAAACGGAGCTTTTAGGTTCAGATTCATAAAATAATCCCAATCCGCTTCGGTCACCTGTCCGAGAGGCGTCTTATAAAAAACAGCCGCATTGTTAATCAGCACATCTATTTGCCCCATTCTGTGATGAGCCTGTTCTGCCATCTTTTTAATTTGAGCCCGGTCGCTCAAATCGGCCTGATAAAAATGAGTTTCACACCCTTTATCCCGCAGTTCCTGTTCTAAGGAATGGGCCTGCCTGTGGCTGGAATGGTAATGGCAAAACAAATGCGCACCGCTTTCTGCCAGTTCCAGCGCCATAGCCCGACCCAGGCGCACGGCTGCGCCGGTAATAATGATTGTTTTTCCCTGCAAGTGCATTCTGTCTCCGGCCTAAGTAAACGGAATTCGTTCTGGATTTAAAAATGGATTATGCTGTTTTTCGAAGCCAATCGTTGTAGATGGTCCATGTCCCGGATACACAACCGTAGAATCGGGTAAAGGAAATAATTTATTGCGGATAGAATGCATTAAATCCGGGTAACTGCCGCCATACAGATCCGTGCGCCCGATAGATTCTTTAAACAATACATCTCCTGCAAACACCACATCATTTATACACAAACAAAAGCTTCCGGGACTATGCCCGGGTGTATGCAGGGGATGAACAGAAAGCGAACCAACTTCTACTGTTTCCTCTTCCGAATAGAATTCATCCACCTGAGGTATCTCCGTCCGTCCGAAATTAAACAAAGCTGCCTGGTCATTTAAAGACTCCAGCAATGGCAAATCCGCTTCACCCAAATACAAAGGAATTTTAAAATATTTTTTTATTGCAGCCGATTTCCAGGCATGATCTAAATGGCCATGTGTTAAAAAAACGGCCTTTGGTTTCAGCCCGACTTTCTGTACTTGTTCTATAAGACGATCCGGTTCATCTCCAGGATCTATTAGCACACATGATCGATCGTTTTCTGCAGAAACGATGTAGGCATTCATTTCAAACGGGCCTACCGGAAGCTGTACAATCCGCATTTCCCCCTCCTAACTGATTAAAATACAGGTGTAATCGGTGGATTGCCATTAAGAACGGCAATCACGTTTTTAGCGCAAATCCGCGCCATCTCATCCCGTGTTTCGGTTGTAGCACTACCAATATGTGGTAGAAGTACCACATTCGTCATTTCTTTTAAAATATCAGGGATTTTAGGCTCAAATTCATACACATCCAAACCGGCCCCTGCCAATTGTCCGCTTTGCAACGCTTTTATCATAGCCTGCTCATCCACAACGGCGCCCCGGGCCGTATTAATCAAATATGCACCCGGTTTAATGAGAGCTATTCGTTTGGCATCCAGCAAATGGAAAGTAGATTCTGTGATCGGACAATGCAGACTAATATAATCGGATTGCTTTAACACATCATCCACCGAGCCAAAAACAACACCTGTTTTCTGCTCCCAGTCCGGTTTGCGGTTCGGAGAAAAATAGAGCACCTTCATATCGAACCCTGCAGCTCTTTGAGCTACGGCCCGGCCAATACGACCGGCACCTATAATCCCCAAGGTTTTACCACTGACATCACCGCCTAAAAAGAGTTGAGGCTGCCAACCCGTAAATTTCCCGTCCCGCACAAAACGATCTGCTTCTACAATACGCTTAGATACAGACATAATTAAGGCCCAGGTTAAGTCGGCTGTGGCTGCGGTAAGAACATCCGGCGTATTAGTGACTATAATCCCCCTGTTTTGGGCTGCATTTAGATCTATATTATTAAAACCAACTGCATAATTAGCGATAATTTTAAGTTCAGGGGCCTGGGACAAAATATGTTCTGTTATGGAATCGGATAGCAGAGAAATTAAAGCATCGGCATTATGCAACTTCGGTATCAACTCATCCGGTTGAAGAGACTGTGGGCTATCATGTAAATCTACATCAATGTGATTGGCCCGTAAAAGTGAAATTCCTGCCTCAGGTATAGCTGCTGTGATAACAACTTTTGGAACTTTCATAAAAAAACCTCGTTGATAGACAAAGCAAAAATAAAATATTTCACCTAAAAGTACAACTAAATAAAATGGTAAAAAACTATTGACAAACAATATATGTAAAGATAATTTACACATGTTTGAGGGATTAATTGAAAATATCCCGAAAACTTTAATCTCTTCTCTGGTATCCTTTTTGCACTCAAAATCAATAGTTTATATTTACCCAATGACGGAAAACTTTGGTTATGAAAAAAACAATATACATTCTACTCAGCGTATTAATTTATATATTCCTTACATCGTTTTCTTCCTACTCGGGACGAACAGTACCGGTTCCATCCCAACAGGCTCCGGATTTTTCACTTCCTGGTTTAAACGGTCAAAGACTTTCGTTAAAAGAATTCAGGGGGAAATTGGTTATTCTCAATTTTTGGGCCAGTTGGGCCACACCATGCCTGCGCGAAATGCCTATCTTAGAGCGCATTCATCAAATATATAAAGATTCTTCAGTACAGGTATTGGGTATTGCCGTTGTTTCAAATCCCGATGATATTCCAAATATAGTAAAGCTTACAGGAGTGACGTATCCCATACTGTTAGGCAATAAAGAATTAATTACCAAATACGGGTCCTTTAACGACTTGCCAACTACTTTTATCATTAATGACAAAGGTATTCTTTTAAAGGAACTTAATGGCAGCCATACCTTTAAAATGCTGATGAAGGAGATACGCCATCTTATTCCCGAACCGTCCATTGGTAAACGATAACCGATGGGCTTTTTTTAAATAGTCTTTCGTATCCGAAAACCAACTACTAAATTTTAGTTAAACTACCCAGAAATCCTGTCTTATTAAAAATTTTACTCCATAAAATCATTCCATTGCCAAACTTTCTTTTTTTTTGATTGTTTCACCTTTCCTTACTAAAATAATTTTTTGCTTAAACAGGAACCTTTTATTGATGCATCCGATTCTCAAACTCATTAATAAGCCCGAACGTTTAATTATCGGCCTGATGTCCGGTACATCCTGCGACGGATTGGATATCGCTTTGGTACGGGTTGAAAATAGTGGACGGAATACACAATTTTCTTTAGTGCACGGACAAACCTATTCCTATAGTCCCGGGCAAAAAAAGTTTATCTTAAATCTTTTGCACACACCGGAACTTTCGCTGCAAACCCTGAGTCAGTTAAATTTTTATTTAGCCCGGATTTGGGCGAAGCAGATTGAGCTATTCTTGGATGAATATAAAATAAAAGCGGCAGATATTGATTTAATCGGTAGTCACGGACAAACCATCTGGCATCAACCGGAAGCTCAGCCTTTTGAAGATGCATCCATTTCTTCTACCTTGCAACTGGGCGATCCTTCTGTATTGGCGCAACATGTCCGGATTCCGGTTATTGGTGATTTTCGGGTAGCGGATGTGGCGCTGGGCGGGCAGGGCGCGCCGCTGATTCCCTATTTTGATTATTTGTTCTTTTCCCGTTTTAAACAAAATATTATTTCATTGAATATCGGTGGTATATCCAATGTTACCGCCATTCCCGCCAACCAGAATATGGACAAAGTGCAGGCTTTCGATTGCGGTCCCGGAAATATGCTTTTGGATCAGGCGAGTAAATATTTTTTTAAGGAACCCTACGATACCCGCGGTTTATATGCCAAAGGCGGCGAAATGCATACGGAGTTTTTTTCTTTTTTGCAGGAGAGGGATCCCTTTTTACACCTCGCGCCGCCGAAATCCACGGGCCGTGAGCAGTACAGCGACGCTTATTTTCAAGAGATTCTCAAACACGCGCAAAAGTGGAATCTTTCCAGCCGGGATCTGTTACGCAATTTGACGGAATATACCGCTTTCAGTATTTTTGAGAATTACCGCTTGTTTATCCGGCCTCAACTGAAGGCGGATACGCTTGTTGTAGCAGGCGGCGGCGCGCAAAACGATTTTTTAATGCGCCGCTTACAACACTATTTCGATCCCGTTCCGGTACAGCCGGCACAGCATTTTGGTCTGGATGAAAATTTTAAGGAAGCCATTGGTTTTGCCATTTTGGCTAACGAAACCCTCCACGCCCAACCTTCTAATATTCCTCAGGCCACCGGCGCTTCCCGTCCGGCTGTTTTGGGTAAAATTTGTTTGGTTTAACGGAGTACAAGATGACATCTATTCAGGCAACTCAAATAATTAAAGAAAAGATCAGCGGTTTAAAGCTCGGCATCGTGTCCGCGCATTCCGTAACCGTACACAAGCCAGGTGCGGAATTTGATCAGCACCTGGCAGAACTCGTGGATTTTCTTCAGAATAAATTCAAGAACCACCGTCCGGCTGAAGATGAAGTGGTTAGTCATGTGCGTCGCATGTACCGCCGTATCGGCTGGGAACCTACCCGCTACCGGCCTTCCTCCGAAGCTTTGGTGAGACGTTTGCTGAACGGTAAAGGTTTGTACCGCATTAACAACCTGGTTGATTATGGCAATTTAATTTCCGCACGTTTTCATCTGCCAATGGGATTGTATGATACGTCTAAATTAAAAGGGCAAATACGAATGGATGTGGGGAAGGAAGATGAAACCTATCAGGGGATCAGCAATCCGGAAATTCATGCAAACGGTAAATTGATTTTACGGGATGATCAAGGCATTTTTGGTAATCCGACAGCCGATTCATTACGCACTTCGATTACAGATTCAACCAAAAGCGTTTTGGCTGTTTTTTTCTGTCCACCGGAAGTGGATGATTCGTATTTAAACCAAACCATGCGTGCATTGCATACGGCTTATCAACCCTTTACAACCGCGGCTATAGAAGAACAGGTAATTCGTATGTAACGTCGTTTGAAACGCTCAACTCAGGAGTAGTAATCCACCTTACATCCGCAGCCATCCCACATCTGATCATACGTGTCCAGATGATCGGCGACCAGTGCGTCGGCTTCCTCACGGGAGTTGTACAGCCGTAAAATAAGCTCATTTTTATCGCTGGTCTCCTGGGTTAAAAAATAATCTTTATATTTTAAAATGCGGATAAAGCCGGAAATCAGAGTGTCCCGTTCCAATAAAATTTCGCAGGATTTCAAAATAGCATCCAGATATTTCGGGCTCATAATATGCACTGTTTTACCCTGCATATCCTTAATCAGTTGATCCATATCCATGTTTACATTCTCTCTTTTTGGTCCTCATCTTCAGGAAATAAGATGAACACGTTTCTCTAAAGTTACAATTACAGAATATGCAGAGCTTTTAAATCCGTTCGCAGCTGAGCCGGATTCTGAAATTGAATAGCCTGCATCCCAACGGCTTGCGCACCTTCCACATTAACAGCCCTGTCATCAATAAACAAACAACGTCCGGGTAAAGTTTCCACGCTATCGGCTGCCAGTAAATAGGTTTGCGGATGGGGCTTTAAAAAGCCTATTCGGTAGCTAAGCACAGGATTGGCAAAATTTTGCAATAAAGGCATTTCGTTATATAAATGTTCCCAGTGCAAAGGTCCAATATCCGACAGTAAGCCCAATTTAAATTTTTTACCTGTTTCACGCACTATTACGTCCATCCCCCTCATAGGCCTAAAAACAGCATTCCACTCTTTTTTAAACGAGGGAAAATCCAGAGTCAGGCCTGCACGTTCACAAAAGAGTTGGTAGAATTCTTCCACAGGCATACGGCCTTCGGCATACTCTCTGTACACGGTATCGCGAAAGAGTTGATTAAGCACCTTTTCATCCTGTCCCGATTCCAGAGCGGGAAGGTATTTAAATACACCTTTCGTTAAATCAATATCTACCAGCACCCGTCCCAAATCGAAAATAATCGCGTCTATATCTTTTTTCACAATTTTCCTTTCAGTTATGTTATGCTTGATAGCTGTCCTTAATAATCATGACACCTTTGAATCCAATTCCCTCATAGAAACGGGGACATTGAGCGAAAGCGAGCGGCTCGGTGCAAGCCCCTGTGGGATTGCTTCGTCCCGCTCACGCGGGACTCGCAATGACGTGCGCGAGGTTGGGTTTATATCAACAATCGCTCGACTTAGCTAATAACTCAATAACCCAATAACAACTCTCCAATCCATCTCATTTAAAATCTAAAATCCAAAATTTCTCAATTTATTTCATCCCGTAGCGCAGGGCGCACTTTAACTTTTTTTTCTTTGGAAATAGTAACCGTACCCGGTTTGGCCCCGCGTGGTTTTTTTACATATTTAGCCAGGCAGTGGTGAACCGCCACATTCCCGCCGTTTCTTTGTTTGGAATACCAGGCAGCGAGAGCAGCCGCCTCACGGACGGATTCCCTATCCGCTTCCATACCGGTTTCGCCGCAGCGTAACAGTACATGGCTGCCCGGTGCGCCGCTTACATGGAACCAGATATCATTAGGATGGGCTATTTTTATGGAAAGCTCATCGTTGCTGTAATCATCCTGTCCTACCCAAATTTCTATACCGGTACTGCTTAAAAATTTTTTAATTTTCATACGCTGCTCGTGTCATTTTAATTTGTTCTGCCAAACGTTGAGCCGCCTGTTTTACCTGCAGCCACAAGGCGCTTTGCTGTTCCCGCTCCTGTTCCGCCCTATCTAAAATATCGTAAAAAAGCTTCCAGGCCTGTTGCTCCTTTTTAAAAGTTTTCTTTAGCAGATTGCTGCCTGCAGGATAACGTTCCATCCAGGCATTTAAACGTTCGGAACCCAAACGGGCGAAGGCATCGGCTGCCCGGGCCGATTCGCTTCGATTGATTTCCAAAATTTTCAGGGCAAAACGCAAACTTACTACGGTGTACGGCAATCGGGAAATAAAAGCGCCGGTAAACGGGTCTAATTCTTTTTTAATATCATCCTCCGGCCAGGGCAGAGCGCGTGCGTATTCCGTGAACGTCAATATTCGTAAATAATCGCCGATTATTTTAGCCGCGGATGCCGCTTTGATGGCGTCACCGGCAAAGGCTTCTTTATCATGCCGCATAATTAATCCCGGTTCGTGCACATAGCGCAGGGCCGGCTGCCTGCCAAATAAAACCGACATAATATACGATTGGTCTTCCGCGCGTCCCACAAATGTGGGTGTAAAAGGACGATGTTTACGCAGCGCATTTAGCAAAATACCGTTTGTACCACCGGTAACATGAATACGCTGCAAAGCGGTGGATTTTCCATCCGGCTGAGCGTCATCATAGCGGGTCATCATTTCCGCCATCGTGGACTGCGCCTGTGGCAGTTGGCTGTAAAAAACAAGCTGTTCTTCGCAATGCGTATGCTTTCCCGGAAAACGCACATCCGATGTGAACAAGGATTTTGAAATATCATTTTGGTTTACCAAAGCGCCGGCCAGCATACCAAGCTCCACCGGCTGCCCACTGCTGTCACGTCCCATAGCGCCCCACAACGGCGTTTTGAAATGTTCCAGTGCGCTCTTACCGGTTTCCTGTTTTAAGGCATCCTGGGGGAATACCTGATCCAAATCGATTTTAAAAGTGGCTTTAGCGTACGGATTTAAAAATACCTGCCAAAACGCGGCGATTGCTTTTAAAAAGGAATAATGCCGGCCATATTCACCGTCCACTCCCAACACATCCTGCAAAGCTTTAAAATCTGCGGCAGGAAAATGGCGTTCAGCAATGGGCTTTAAAACCGTTTCTAATAAAACGCGGACATCATCTTCTGTAAAAATATACATGTTAAGATGGGGCAGGGCCGGCACCTTTGAAAGTAAAAAATCAAAATAGGGTTTGATTAAAGGGCGCAATCCGGCATGTGTGGCAGAAGCAGACAGCAGCACGGTAAGCTTGCGTCCTTCGGCTCCGGCTTCCTTTTTCAGCATTTCCTGTAAGCCGTTCAATCCATACACGGCCTCGTTATTTTGAGGCGTCATACCCATGGGGATGGGATGATCGTACCAGTATAATTGCGCTTCGTTTTGTACCTGCCGGAGCGCAGGCTTTATTTCCTGCGGAACAAACCAATCATCCGGATTCGGATTCAGTGGAGACGTTATGAGCAGGTTAGAAGTAAAAATCATTTCAGAAAGCGGATCGACCAGCGGATCCGGATTAAGCTCTTCTACGGAAACTAACCGTTTTTGGCGGAGAGCATGAATAGCCTGTTCACGGTTCGTTTCATCCAGCAGGGTAAGACCTTCCGGAAAGAAAAGCGAAAACAAAGCCTGTTGTGCCTGTTCTGTAGGATAGTGCAACGCTTGCCTAACCTGTGCGAGCGTTTCGGGATGCGCTTTGGCCCAGGTTTTAAGCTCTTCCGGGATGAGCGCTAACATGTGCCTGAAAAAACGGGTATGTGAAGAACTATTTTGCGATTGCGGAAGAGAATCGCTTGCAGAATCTTTGCTTAACAGAAGTAAAAATTCCCGGGCCGATTCGGCTGATAAAGAGTAATGCGGCTGCTCTTTGAGCTGCGGTAGAAGATACGTACGTAATAAACGTTTAAACAGGCGGATACTTTCCATGGTTACTTTCATTTTAAAACATCGAAATAAATTTAGGTCTGTACCCCCATTGATTCAAAATTTTCTTTATTTATTTTTCGCTAATTTAAATTGCAGAATATCCGACTATTATTTATACTTCGAATCAGAAAAAAACGAAAGTTAGAATAAAAAGATAGAGGAAATTATGAAAAGACGTGTATTGGTAGCCACAGGCGGCGGCGATTGTCCGGGTTTAAACGCAGTAATTCGCGGCGTTGTAAAACGCGCTTCTCAGGAAAGGGATTGGGAAGTTGTGGGGTCATATCAGGCTTTTAACGGCGTTTTACGCGAACCAATGGAATTAATAGTTTTAAATGAAGAAAAAGTTTCCGGTATTCATGTAAAAGGCGGTACCATCATCGGCACTACCAATAAGGGCGGGCCCTTTGCCTGGCCGGTTAAGGAAAAAGACGGCACCTGGGGTAGTGTGGACCGTTCCGATGAAATGTTACGTAAATTGCAATATCAAAATATCGAAGCCGTTATTAACATCGGCGGCGATGGCTCCCAAAGCATCTCTCAACGGCTTTATGAAAAAGGGTTGAATATTATCGGCGTGCCCAAAACGATTGATAATGATTTGGCAGGCACGGATTTTACTTTTGGATTTCAGACAGCCGTGGAAATAGCGACCGATGCCGTGGATAAGCTGGTAACCACGGCCGAAAGCCATAATCGCATTTTTATTCTTGAAGTGATGGGACGGGATGCCGGTTGGATTGCTTTGCACTCCGCCATTGCTGGTGGCGCCGAAGTCTGCCTGATTCCTGAAATCCCCTACAGCGTGGATAGTATTATGGAACGCATCCACGAGCGGATTGTGTTTGGCCGGGGCTTTTTAATTATAGTTATAGCCGAAGGCGCTATGCCCGTAGGCGGCGATGTGGTCGCCGAAGAGTTGGATGAAGTGGGTTATGCCCATAAGCATTTAGGTGGAGCCGCTTCCCGGCTTAAAAAAGAACTGAAAGACGCCGGATGTGAAAGCGATGTACGTGTTACTATTTTGGGACATCTGCAGCGCGGTGGTATTCCCAATGCCTATGACCGTATTCTTGCTACTCAATTTGGTGTAAAAGCTATGGAAATGGTGCTGGATGAAGATTACGGAAAAATGGTAGCATACAAACATCCCAATATTGTAGGGCTTCCCATAAAAGATGTGATCGCTACATACAATCGAATTGGCCCGGACGATCAGCTGGTTAAAACAGCCCGCGGAATCGGAATGAACTTAGGCGATTAGAAACAAACTTTCTATAAAAAAGATGAACGATCATCAAAGGAAACAAGCGTTCATCTTTTTTTTACAATTTAATCAATACAAACTTATTTGAGTAAAATCATTTTTCGTATAAAAACATTATCCCCGGCCTTTAAACGATAATAATAAATCCCACTTGAAAGATTACCAGCTTTAAAAAACACAGAGTACTCCCCTGCCCGTTGTTTTGTATTTATCAGGTCATGAACCTTTTGACCCAAAGCATTAAATACGGTTAAACGGACTTGACTGGCAACCGGAAGCTGATAGCTGATTTTTGTAACGGGGTTAAATGGGTTGGGATAATTTTGAGATACCCCAAACTCCGATGGAATTTCCCCGAAGTGTGTGCCGCCATTAATTCCTACCGGACGTTTTATCAGCAACATTCGTTCAATGTTTTTGGGCATTACACTGTCAGCTGTAACCATTATAGAATAGAAAAAAGCATCTGCCGGAGGAACACTATCAATGGTAACCGTCCAATTGGAATCTATATGTGCATTGGGTTGCATTTCATCCCAAACAATAGAACGCAGAGCGGTATCCTGTAAACTTAGATGAGTAGGTAGCATTAATGTTGCCCGAACATTAGTGGCAGCAACCGTTCCTGTATTGAAAAGATCAAGCATTACCTTAAATTGACTAAATTCGGGTTTATTTTGTTCATCCACCGGAACAGCGGTAGGGGCATCCACTACCGTGCTTAAGGGTGGCAATAAATCATCATTTGGAATTAAAGATTTCGAAGCCATGTTATTAGATTCATTCGATTCTCTAATCATATCTTTCTGATCCACTACCACGTAAATGGAGTGATATTCAGCATACTCCGGAATAATCCAATTATATTCAAATTCTACTTCAGAACCTGCAGAAATAGAATCTGCAACAAGTACTTCTGAAATGGCTTGTCCCCCATCCGGATTACCATCATAGAACTGTAGTTCCACATTCGGTGCTGTTATATACCCCCAGTTGTGTACTTTAACCTTTAATGTGACAGGATCGCCCCCGTGTAATGTTTCTGGTTCCGGGTCAAATAAAATATCTTGTGAAGAGATTGACAAATCCGGTAATCCAAGGCTGAAATTCAACGGCACAAAATCGGCTCCCCAGGCACCACCCCACGATGAAATGACTGAAATGTTTTTTGTAGAAGAAATGTGGTAAATACCATAATTACAATCAAAATGGTAATTATCCTTTTCATCTAAGATACCGGACCAGATTGTATCTGCATACGTCAGAGAATAAATCGTAATCTCATTGGCATCGTCAAAGGAAAAAACGTCAAGTTGCCCGGAAATAACCGGTGTATAAAAATTAGTTCCTATACCGAGTCCGCTTTCATCTATTTGGCGAACCATATAATAGTAACTGTCCGAATAAGCAGCATAAGGGATGTTAGAAACCGTTACAGGATTATCCGTAACAACTTCGAAATACGTATCGGTAGAAGTTGTTAGTTTTATTGTTTGGCCTTTATTTACTTTACCACTATCTAACAGGGCACCGGTTTCTGAATTACAAATGGTATAATTGGTTGAATCCTGATAACCCGTTATAACGATACCATTTGGCCACCCCCCCACATAACCGGAAAAACCATAAAAGTGGGTACCGGCAAAAGTACCATTCGTAGCCGGAATATAATAGCCCTGATCTGTGTAACTTAAAGCTGATACGGGTTTATTAGCTTTTACACCAATAAAGGTACTATTGGCGCCATCCAACTGAAAATGTTCCCCGGTGTTTATAATTCCCGCAGATATTATTGTGTTATCCTGTAAATTCCTGATCTCAAATTCGGTCCCGTCATGGTAAGCAAAAATTATAAAATGCTCCCCGGTTGTATAAGAAGAGGGCATATACGTATTTAATCTAGTGGAAATGGGACTACCCGCTTCATCTACTGCAAAATAACCCAACACATTACTGCTTACCGGATCACCAACTAAAACAGTAAATGACTTTGTACTAATTACCGAAAAAATACCTTCTCCTGTAGGAAAAACCTTAAATTGATCCTCATTCAGGGAAACGCTGTCAATTTTTTCACCATTCTGATTTAGGATATAGAAATCTGTTTCATCAAAATAGCTAAAAACAACCAGATCTGAAAACGTATACGTGGTGGTTGAATAATAAAAAACACCATCCTCTGGAGAAAAAAGCTCTCCTGATTTAAAAAACTTTGAGGATTGTCTGGTAGGCTCATCAGAAGCGCCACGTGGTATTTGCGCAAATGTTGAAACGACCAGAGTCGTTAGTATTGCGAAGGTAACTAACAATTTATTCATAATAAACTCCTTACATAAAACGGAATTATTCAAATAAATATGAAATTTATGATATAGTTGTCGGCGAGTTGCAGAGAATTCTTAATAAAAAAATATAAAAAAACCCCGGCTAAACCGGGGCGTATGTACGAGGAGGGAGACTTGAACTCCCACGTCCTAAGGACACCAGATCCTAAATCTGGCGCGTCTACCAATTCCGCCATCCTCGCAAAGGGGACGTAATTTAGTTTTTTTTTTTTAGGTGTGCAAACCTTATTTTGCCTTCCATGTGGTACGAATTCGAGTCAGTTCTTTACCATCCTGTTCACGCCGTAATTGATGAATAACTACTAAGTTCTCATCTTCTTCCTCTATTTGGTTCTGAGAAATAATACGATCTCCAAACACACTTTCTGCCCGGAAATTGATTTCCAGGTCGCTCAGACCATGTGTTTTCCATACTTCCGGTGGAATGGTCTCCAACCCCCAGCTTACATAATGCACACTATATACATGACGATTCACATCCAGATCGCTTTGACGGACAAAAAAGGTTCGTTCATTTTCCGGCGCTTCGACAACAGGCAAACGACCAAATGGCTCATCAAGAGAACGACCCGCTTCTTTATTTTCCAGATTGTCCACAATAGCGGGCAATGCAACCGGCTTACGCAATTTAAAATCTATCATCATCCACGAACTACTGGCTACACCAATTTCTTTTCCTCGGCTATCCAGCAGCCGATAATCTCGAATGGCGTAAAACGAATCCTTTACAGCCGGCCATGTTTCCACCCGCACTGTTTCCGGCCAACGGGGATACTCGTACATACGCACATGAAAACGCGATTGAACCCAGGTTAAATTCATTTCGAATAATTGACGCACCGAAACATCCATGTGCGCGGCATGATTAGAAGCGGATTCCAGTAAATAATTGACTATCGACTGAATGCTTACCCTGCCATTTATGCCCGCTTCGTACGCACGGATTTTAAATTCTTCTGTCCAGAATAATTTTGAATTCATACAAACCTCTTTTGCTTAAAAAAACAATATAGCCAATTTATCCACATGGTAAAAATATGTATCCTTTTAAAATGAAAAATTTGTTGGTTTCTACTTACAACAGGCTAAGCCTAATTTGTTTTGCCTGCAACTGTTTTTTCGCTAACTTAGTCCGAAACGGAGCATTTATGATTGTAAAAATACACAAAACCGAGCGCCTGCTATCAGGCTTCTTTGACGTGGATAAAGCCACACTGCAATATGAACGTTTTAACGGTGAATTCAGCGAAATTGTGCATCGCTACAACCTCTTACGCGGGCAGGCTGTGGCGGTTCTGATTTATCTGGAAGACACGGAACAATTGGTACTGATTCGTCAATTCCGGTATGCGGTGTACAAAGCGGGCGGCGACGGTTGGATTACAGAAACCGTAGCCGGTGTTATAGATGCCGGTGAATCACCTGAAACCTGCGCCAAACGGGAATGCATCGAAGAAAGCGGTTTTAAACTGAATCGTCTGGAAAAAATTGCCACTGTTTTCTCTACTCCCGGAATAACCACCGAACAGATTCATATTTTTCTGGGCATATCCACTTCCAAAGATCAAATTCATGCCGGAGGCGGATTGGAAGAAGAGCACGAAGATATTCAGCTTTTATATTTAACAAAAAACGAAGCAGCCAGGGCTTTAAAAGAACAGCGCTTTAATGACGCCAAAACCATTCTTGCTTTGCAGTATTTTCTGCTCAACGCAGAAGAATTTCAGCTAAATAAAACAGGCGCATAGAATGCAGGCTTTTGTACAATGCGCCGGGTTCCCTCGGCTACACAATACAGCGCATTATCCGGCACACTTACCGGTAGTTGTATCTGCTTGCGAATATATCGATCCAGCCCCTTAAGAAGGGCGCCACCGCCGGTTAAAATCACTCCATGGTCAATAAGGTCACCGGCCATTTCCGGTGGTAACTGATCCAGCGTTTCTCTCACGGCAGACACGATGGTTTGCAGAATAGAAGCAAAGGCTTCGGGAAAGATGGCATCGCTTACTCTAATACGACGCGGCAGGTTGGTCTGAATATCCATACCCTGAATTTCAAATTCTTTTCCTGTACGTTCGGGACAGGCCACACCATACTGCATTTTTATTTTTTCTGCGCTTTGTACACCAATATTCATCTTGAATCGGTTTTTTACATAACGAATCAAAGCTTCATTCATTTCATCTCCGGCAATACGGAGCGTATTATCAAGCACAATTTTACCATAACTAATCACAGCGATATCGGTGGTACCGCCCCCCACATCTATTATCATGCTAACGGATCCCGCTAACACATCCAGCCCCAACCCTATGGCTGCCGCCATAGGCTCGGCAACCAAATACGAACGTCTGGCGCCGGCAGCAAGCGCGCTGTCTGTAATGGCCCGGCGCTCCACGGAAGTGGTACCTGTTGGAACACCTAATACCACGTGATTAATCAGAAATCGCGGCACACCGGCCAAACGAATAAATCCTTTAATCATAGCCTCACCGGCTATGAAATCGGCAATTACACCGTCATGCAAAGGACGTATAACGTTTAAACCGGGAGGTGTTTTTCCCAACATCTCTTTAGCCTCAGCACCGAGTGCATACACTTCTTTTTTGGAATTAAAAGCAATGACTGATGGTTCATTGATTACATACCCGCCGGAACTTAACCAGACAACGGTATTCGCGGTTCCCAAATCAATACCCATATTTTTATAAATCGTTTTAAAAAACGTAAAGGCCATTTCATTTACCATTTAATATAATATTTTGTTCTCGGCCTGACCGCGAAATTATTGATAAAAAAAAAGCCCGCTAAATAGCGGGCTTTGTCTATACCAGATAAACGTTAAAAAAGCAACGTTTACTTTTCTTCTTCTTTTTTAGCTTCTTCCACAGGAGTCTCTTCTGCTTCTGTCACTTCGTCCGCAGGAGCTTTTTCCGTTTCAGCAGGTGCTTCTTCCTTAGCTTCGGCTTTGGCTGCTTTCTTTTTGCCGCCGCTGGCCGCAACGATATCTTCAATCGTGGTTTTTTCCACACCCTGTTTTTCTAAGAAGGCTTCGTAATCTTCGCGCTCTTTATCTTTAAAATAACCGGCAATGGACAAAACGATTTTTTTATTGTCTTTATCAAACTCCAGTACCTTGGCTAAAATTTCTGCGCCTTCTTCGTACACATCCGTTGCCTTTTTACCGCGCGGCAGACCGATGTGCTGATTGGGAATAAACGCATCAACACCGAGAGGCAAGGTCACTATCATCCCTTTTTCAATGATGCGGGTTACCTTACCGGTAGTTTCGGTTCCGATGCCGTAATTCTGCTCAAAGGTTTCCCAGGGATTATCTTCAACCTGTTTGTGGCCTAAGGCAATGCGGCGTTCTTCGCGGTTAATGCCCAGCACAACTACTTCAATTTCGTCACCCTTTTTAACGATTTCACTCGGATGGCGTACTTTCTTCGTCCAGGATAAATCGGAAATATGCACCAATCCGTCGATGCCTTCTTCTAATTCCACAAATGCGCCAAACTGGGTTAAATTCCGCACCAGGCCTTTGTGTACAGAGCCTACAGGATAGCGTTCTTCAATAACAGCCCAGGGATCCGGTTCCAATTGTTTTAAGCCGAGAGAAATTTTCTTCTGATCAGCCTGAATATTCAGTACAACTGCTTCGATTTCCTGACCCACGGTTAATAACTGGCTGGGATGTTTGATATGCTGCGACCAGGACATTTCCGAAATATGAATCAGACCTTCGATACCTTTTTCCAGTTCAATAAATGCGCCATAATCGGTGAGGCTGACTACGCGGCCTTTGATGGTGGAATCCACCGGATATTTTTCAGCCACATTATCCCAGGGATGAGGCTGCAATTGTTTGAGACCAAGAGAAATACGATCTTTCTTTTCGTTGAAATCGAGAATCAGAACTTCGAGTTCCTGATCCAATTTCACGATTTCGGAAGGATGATTCACGCGGCCCCAGCTTAAATCGGTGATATGCAATAAGCCGTCCACACCGCCGAGGTCGATAAATACGCCGAAATCGGTAATATTCTTGACCGTACCGACACGTTTCTGACCCTTTTCCAGAGTTTCCAGAATTCCCGCACGCTGACTTTCCATCTCTTTTTCGATGAGAACACGTGAGGAAACCACGATGTTTTTGCGGGCATGGTTAACTTTAACAATTTTGAAATTCATTTCGCGACCGAGATAGGAATCAAAATCGCGGATCGGTTTCACATCGATTTGTGAACCCGGTAAAAAGGCGTCCACACCCATTACATTCACGACCATACCGCCCTTAATGCGACGCTGAATGGTTCCGGGAATGATTTCATCATTTTCATATTTTTCAACCAGTTTTTCCCAAACACGGATAAATTCGGCACGGCGACGGGAAAGATTAAGCTGCCCGTCTGCGCTTTCCAGCGTTTCGAGATATACTTCGACTTCATCACCCGGTTTGAGTTCTTCGATATTATCAAATTCTTCTTTAGAAACAATACCTTCGGATTTGAAACCAATGTCAATAATTACAAAGGAATCGGTGATATTTAAAATCCGGCCCTGAACAATTTCACCTTCGGTAATACTGTTCATAGTGCGGTCATACAGGTCGGTCAGTAAAGCCATTTCCTGTTCCGGGTATTCCTGTTCTTCTTCCAGGTCTTCTAATTTCACAACTACTTCTTCATACTCATCAGCAATTGCGGGTTCGGCCGGTTTTTCTTCAGCCGGTGCTTCAGTTGTTGCCTCCTGCTTTACTTCTTCTTCAGCAGGCGGGTTTGGGGTTGAACTTGCTACTGTTTCTTCAACAGCAACATCTTTTGTTTCTTCTGACATAATAAAATAAATCCTCCGTTGAACGGTTTGTCCGCTGCCGAAAGCGGCGCGGTGTTAATTAATAAAAAGTTAGGTAATTTAACGGCAAGGGAAGGAAAATACAACTATTTTATAACTAAAAAAACTCTTTTCATATCCATAAATGACAGACTAACAAGTGTTTTGTTGAATAGGCCTGGGATTTTTTACTCCGAAAAATGTCGAAATCCCTCAAATTTATAGGACTCCATTCTTATGTTTAACCATTCTACAACACTCCGGAAAACATTGGGTTATTCTTTTATTCCTAAACCCTCTTGGGCATTTTAACAAAAGCTGCAGGCAAATAAACCGTTTGCATGGTGTTTGGTTCAATCCGTACATTATCCAAAAAATCAAATTGTTACGAATTGAAAAAGGAGTGCACCATGAGCGTTCAGATTCCCAAAGAAAAACTCGATAAATGGGCCGATTATCTGCTAAACTATTCCCTTGGCGGCGTACAAAAAGACGACGTAATTATGCTGAAGGGTGAGCCTATTACCTGGCCCCTGCTTTCCGCTTTACAGGATAAAATTTTCGCAGCTGGCGGCATCGCAGATATGAATCTGGTAGCACCGGATAACGACCGCGGAAAAGTGTGGGGCGCTTCCATGGCCCGCCACGGCTCGATTGAACAAATAGAACGTGTGCCCCAGTGGCACGTAGATCGCTACAAAGCCATGACCAAATACATCGAAGTACTGGGCGCAGAAAATCCTGAACTGTACGCCAATACTCCGGAAGAAACATCCCAGGCCATTATGCGTGTGGACGAACCGGTTAAGACCCTGCGTATTTTAAAACCTTGGGTTCTGACCCTCTTCCCCACACAGGGCTTTGCCGATATGGAAGGCATGACACTGGAACGCTACACCGATGTGGTTGTAAACGCTTCCATGGTGGACCCGCGTTTGTTGGACAAGGTGGAAGATGATATTTACCGCCTGATGAGCAAAAGCAAAACGATCCGCATTGTTACGGAACATCCGCATACCGGTAAAACTCTTGAGCTAACCATGGATATTGACCAGCGCAACGTGATTAAATGCACGGGCAAACGTAACTTCCCGGATGGCGAAGTTTTTACCAGCCCCAATGTTCCTACTGTAGAAGGTGAAATTTTCGTTGACCTGCCTGTTTCGTTTGTGGGCGTTACCATCCAGGGCATCTACCTGCGATTCGAAAAAGGCCGGATTGTAGAATACAAGGCGGATATGGCTCATGATATGCTGCAGAAAATCATCGAAACGGATGAAGGTTCGCACCATTTGGGCGAAGTGGCTTTGGGCATGAATAACGGCATCGAAGAAGTTCTCAAACATCCTTTATTCGTAGAAAAAGTAGGCGGCACCCTGCACATCGCTATTGGCGCCAGTTATCCGGAATGTTACACCAAAGATCCGGCCTCGGAAGAAGGCGAAAAAGAGGCGGAAGCCTATTTTAAAAAGGGGCTGCTTAACCGTTCGGCCCAGCATGTGGATATTGTAACCGATTTCCGTCCAGGAGGCAGCGGGCGCGCCGTGTATCTGGATGACGTGAAGTTAGAAATTGAAAACAATATCTGGGTAGTTCCCGAAGAACATAAGGTCAAAGGGAAGTTTGATATCGAATCCCGCTGGTAAAAATTTGTAATGAAAAAAGTCCTGATTATCACCTACTACTGGCCGCCGGCGGGCGGCCCCGGGGTGCAGCGCGTTTTAAAATTTGTCAAATATCTGCCGCAGTACGGCTGGCAGCCGCTGGTGCTAACGGTGCGCAATGGAGCTTATCCGGCTTTGGATCCATCTTTATCCAAAGATATTCCCAAAGAATGTATTGTGCACCAAACCCCTTCTTTTGAACCCACGCTGCTATACAAAAGATTTGTAGGCATGGACGAGGATCAGCCCATTCCCAATGCGGTAGTTACGGAAGAAAACCCGAACTGGAAAAAGAAACTGGCCGCTAAAATCCGGTTGAATCTGTTCATCCCGGATGCCAAAATCACCTGGTTGCCGCCTGCCGTTAAAACCGGACGTAAAATTGTACACGCCCACCGACCGGCCGTTATTTTTTCTTCTTCGCCGCCGCCCACTGTGCATCTGATTGCTAAAAAGCTGCAACGCGAAAGCGGCCTGCCCTGGGTTACGGATTTCCGCGATCCCTGGACGGATATGTACTATTATGACAAAGTACAAAAAAGCGACTGGGCTACCCGGCTCGATAAAAAATTAGAACTCGAAGTACTGCAAAAAAGCAATCGTATTTTAACAGTGAGTAATCAGCTTAAACAACTATTCGGTTCCAAAATCGGCAGCAGCAAACGTATCCGGATTGTACCCAACGGTTTTGACGAAGACGATTTAGCGCCTTTCACCAATTCGGAACCGTTTGAAAAATTTACGCTCGCTTATGCAGGTAAACTGAATTCACAGCAAAACCCGGAAAATCTCTGGCAGGCGCTGGAACACCTCCTGCAAACCAAAGCAGGTTTCAGTGAGAATTTTCAGCTTTTGTACATGGGGCATTTTGCACCGGAAGTGGAATATTCCATTAAAAAACACGGGCTAAAAAACAATCTGAATTACACCGGCTATTTGGAACACGATAAGATGTTGCAACATTTAAGCAAATCCCATCTGTTGCTCCTTGTTGTGCCGCAGGCTAAGGATAACAAGGGCATTCTTACCGGTAAAGTGTTTGAATATCTTGGCATCCGGCGTTTTATCCTGGCCATCGGCCCAACAGATGGTGACCTGGCTGGCATCCTTCACCAAACCGAATCTGGTACTATGTTCGACTTTAAAGACCAGCCGGAATCGTTTTTGGAAAAATTGTACGACCACTGGGTAGAATCACACACAGCGCTGCGTACCAAGGGAGACATATCCGCTTATTCGCGGAAGGCGCAAACCGAACAACTCGCTTTCCTGTTTAAGCAACTGACCGAAACACAGGGAATGTAACATGGCCTATTTTTTTCATGAAAATCGTGACATCTATTTTGAGCACCAGCGTTTAACCACACAAAATTTTATTATTCCCTTTATTGAAGAAAAACGATCGCTCAAACCCGGCATGCAGGTGCTGGAAATCGGCTGCGCGGAGGGTGGCGTACTCAAGGCTTTTGTGGAACGGAACTGCCTGGCTACGGGAGTGGACTTAAACGCCTCACGTCTGGAAAAGGCAAAAACCCTTTTACGGGAAGAGCTGGAATCGGCCCGGGTTACGCTGATCAATGAAAATATCTATGCCGAGACCTTTAAAGAACGATTTAAAAATCAATTTGATCTTATCGTACTCAAGGATGTTATTGAACACATTGACGATCAGCCTAAACTGCTATCCTATCTGCACACCTTTTTACGGGAAGACGGCATGATTTTTTTTGCCTTTCCACCCTGGTACATGCCTTTTGGCGGCCATCAGCAGGTATGCCGGAATAAATGGGCTTCCCATCTGCCCTATTACCACCTATTGCCAAAATCACTGTACATAACAGTGCTTAAAGGATTTGGCGAAAACACCGCTAAGATTGATGCCTTGTTAGAAATTAAACGACTGGGACTTTCCATCGAGACCTTTGAAAAAATGCTGCGCTTAAACAGGTTTAAAACAATTTCTCAAAAGCACTTCCTCTTCAACCCTATTTATGAATATAAATTCAAAATCCAAACCAAAGAGCAATTCCGCTGGATACAGAAACTGCCCTACCTGCGCAACTTTTTTACCACTGCAGTTTATTATCTTACCACTCCAAAAACGTATACAAATTAGTCTAAACCACGTTTGTGTATGTAATGATTAAGCAATCCTTTTTTTTAAAATATGAACCTGCGGCAGGATATGTTTAAACAGATTTGATGGTACCGGGTCTGGCTAGAGAGTCTCAATAAAATTTAAATACGACTGATAGCGCAGGGGATGAATAGCGCCACGCTCTACCGCCGATTTTACACCGCAGGGCGTCTCACTTACATGCAGGCAGTCACGGAATTTGCATTCTTCGGCAAAACTTTCAAATTCTCTGAAATAAAAGCGCGCTTCATCACGATGAATATCAATGAAATCAATAATTTTAACACCGGGCAAATCGAGTACATCGGTTGTGTCATCCAACTGGTACAAACGGACTTTGGTTGTGGTGTGCTTCCCTTTATTATTCACCCGGCTGACCTCATTCACCGAAATTTCCAGGTCCGGTGCAATGGCATTAAGCAAACTGCTTTTGCCCACTCCGGAATGACCGGCCAGAGCCGTGCGCTTATTTTGAAGAGCGTCATGTAATTCTGTAAGTCCTTCTCCGGATTTGGCAGAAGTAAGCAGAACCGAATAACCGATTTTGCGATACATTTCGGCAATTTCCTGTGCAGGAGCCGGGTCATCCAAAAGGTCGGTTTTGTTAATGCAAATGGTACAGGGGATATGTTCGATTTCACCGAGAATAAGGAAGCGATCGATAAGCCCGGTTTTGATTTCGGGAGACACTACCGAACTTACGATTAGAATTTGGTCTAAATTCCGGGCCAGTTTGCGGATGTAGGGCATATGCCGTTCAATGAACTTCGGCACATTGCCCTGGTGAATAATGTCGTGCTTTTCCCGGCGTTCCATTTTTTCACGCAGGAAGTAATTAATTCGCTTTTGCTGTCGTTTGGTTAGCCGGCCCATAAATTACAAACTGTTTTTATCCAGATATTCATGTATCAAAGCTTTCGATTCAACCGGCTGTGCCGAATAGGCAACCGCTTTTCCCAGACGTTCAACAGCTGCTTTAAGCACTTCTTCTCTATCGGTGTAAACGGACATAATCGGTTCGCCCGCTTCCACAGCCTGCCCGGCTTTTTTATGCAGCACAATGCCGGCCTTAGGGTCAATCAGATCATCCGCTTTCTGGCGACCGGCGCCCAAAGTAACTGCAGTCAGCCCTACCTCGAGGGAATGAATGGAGGCCACATATCCGCTTTCTGCGGCCGGAACCTGCGCCTGAAAAGCCGGTTTCGGGTAACGCAGGGGATTTTTCAGTATATCCACATCACCGTTTTGTTCCTCTGCAATTTCCAGGAATTTATCCCAGGCTTTGCCGCTGCGAATCATTTCTTTGGAAATTTCCACCCCTTCTTCGATAGAAGCAGCTTTTTTACCAAGATAAATCATCGCGCCACAAAGCTGGTGGGTTACTTCCATCAAATCGTCCGGACCTTCGCCATGCAGCCCGTCAATACATTCCACGATTTCCAGCCAGTTGCCCACCGCATTACCCAGTGGCTCATTCATATCCGTAATATACGCCACTGTAGGTTTTCCAAAGGCTTCACCCACAGAGATGAGCTGCTTGGCCAGAGCTACGGAATCTTCGTGCTTTTGCATAAAAGCGCCGTGTCCGGTTTTAACATCGAGTACCAGCGCATCAATACCTTCGGCCAGTTTTTTACTCATAATGCTGCCCGTAATCAGGGGAATAGACTGAATGGTGGCTGTAACATCCCGCAGCGCGTACATCTTTTTATCGGCCGGGCAGATGTCCGGGGTTTGCCCAATAAGGCAAGTACCCACTCGTGCAATTTTTTCTTTATATTCTTTAATGGAATAATCCACACGAAATCCGGGAATACTTTCCAATTTATCTAAAGTACCGCCCGTATGCCCCAGCCCCCGTCCGGAAATCATGGGCACAGGTACGCCCGCTGCAGCTACTACCGGAGCCAGAATAATGGATACTTTATCACCCACACCGCCGGTACTGTGTTTATCCACTTTTACGCCCGGAATGCTGCTTAAATCTACGACTTCACCGGAATAGAGCATGTTTTTGGTAACGGTCATGGTTTCCTGTTTATTCATGCCGCGTAAAAAGATAGCCATGAGCAAGGCAGACATTTGGTAGTCCGGAATACGGCCTTCGGCGTAGCCGTTAATCATATAGCCGATTTCTTCTTCCGAAAGTTCAAACCCGTCCCGTTTTTTACTGATGATTTCGTATGCTGTCATAATAATTTCCTAATTCCTTTTAAAGCTGTTTTGTTCCAAAATATGATTAATATCCGTCGCCGGAAGCGCTGCCGTTGCCCACAATGGCTACACTGGCGCTGGCGCCTATGCGTGTTGCGCCTGCTTCAACCATTTTACAGGCTTCTTCATAAGTGCGTACACCACCGCTGGCTTTAACACCCATCTCCGAGCCAACAGCTTTACGCATAAGGGCCACATCTTTGACGGTAGCGCCGCCTGTGGAAAATCCGGTGGAAGTTTTCACAAAATTGGCGCCAGCTTTTTTGGAAATAGCCGAAGCCTGCACTTTTTCTTCGTCGGTTAGCAGGCAGGTTTCTAAAATTACCTTTACAATGCGCCGACCTGCCGCGCGAACAACAGAACGGATGTCGTGTTCCACCAATTGGTAGTCGCCGGATTTGAGCGCGCCAATATTGATGACCATATCTACCTCATCCGCGCCCTGTTCCACAGCCAAACGCGCTTCAGCTGCTTTGACCTCCGGGAAGGTCGCACCCAGCGGAAAACCGATTACCGTGCACACGCGCGATTCGTATCCACGCAGCATTTTGTAGGCTAGTGGTACCCAGGTGGGATTGATGCACACCGAAGCGAATCCATGTTCACGGGCATCCGAGCAAACCGCTTCAATATCCGCCTGGGTAGCGTCCGGTTTAAGTAACGTATGGTCAATCCATTTGGCCAGTTCGTATTTGGGTGGACAGGATGGCGCTACCGCACCAATGCGGCTGGCGCCAAAAGAAAGCAGGTCGTTGGCGGCATCGTATGAAAAGGGGCGATACCCTGCGGTATCAATATTTTTTTCCGCAATAACCTGAGATATAATGTGTTCGATATCTTGTGATGTAATTGCTGCCATACATGTATCCTGTTAGTTAGAAAGATTTTCGTTTTTCAAAAAACGGACTTCATCCACAATCGCGGTAATTACCGCCTGTACCGGGATGTTTTCATCTTCAAAAATAATACGCGCCGAACCGCCTTCGCGCATCACCAGTACCCGGTCGCCTTTGCCGGCCTGCACTGTGTCTATAGCCAGAAAGGCTTCACCATCCGGTTCATTGTCCAGATTCAGCGGCTGCACGATAAGAAGTTTCTTGCCTGTAAAATGTTCATTCTTTACAGTGGAAACCACATCACCGATTACATTGCAGATAATCATCCGTTTACCCTGGTTAATTCATCCATAAAGCGTTCGGCCAGACTGCGCGCTTCCGCTTCGGTTGGCCCTTCGGCAATCACGCGGATAATCGGTTCGGTGTTGGATTTCCGCAAATGTACCCAACTATTGTTAAAATCAATCTTCAAGCCATCCAGAGTATCGATGGGCTGGTCCTTATAGGTTTCGGCCATTGCTGCCAAAAGCTTATCCGGCTGCATATTTCCAATATTTACTTTCAGCTTCACCATTTCGTACTGCGGCAAAGAAGCCTTTAGCGCGCTGATGGTTCCGCCCTGTTCCAGCAGCATCTGTAAGGTAAGCGCAACCGCCACCGGCGCGTCCCTGCCAAGGTGTACTTCCGGCAGAATGACGCCTCCGTTGCCTTCGCCGCCAATCAGGGCGTCGATTTCCTTCATTTTTTCCGCTACATTTATTTCGCCTACTTTACTGCGCACAAACATACAATTGTAATATTTGGCGATATCTTCCGAAGCGCGGGAGGTGGACATGTTCACAGCCATGCGTCCCATCTCTTTGCTGAACACCAGCTTCGTGGCAATGGCCAGCGTGTATTCTTCACCCAAAGGCCTTCCGGTTTCGTCCACAATAGCGCAGCGGTCCACGTCCGGGTCCACTGCAAAACCGAGGTCAGCGTTGTTCGCTTTAACGGCATCGCCCAATTGCGCTAAGTTCTCCGGCAACGGTTCCGGTGTGTGGGCAAAACGTCCGCTGGTTTCCTGATTGATGGCAAAGACCTCGCAGCCCAGTTCTTTTAATAATTTAGGAATAATCGCACCGCCTGCGCCATTGACCGTATCCACCGCAACTTTAAACTTTCGCTTGCGAATAGCTTCCACATCCACAAAGGAAATGTTTTTTACTTTTTCAATATGCCGGTCTATAGCACCGAAATCGATCGTAACAGCGCCTAATTCCGACCATTCTTTGTAGGCCTGTTCTCCGGCATCTGCCATGGCATACACTTTCCCGGCTTGTTCGGGATTTAAAAACCGGCCATCGCTGCCCATAAATTTGAGTCCGTTCCACTGAATGGGATTGTGACTGGCTGTGATAGCAATACCACCGGCTGCCTGATGGTGCTCAATTTCCAGCTGAACTGTTGGCGTTGGCACAATACCAATTTCAATCACTTCACAGCCGGATGCCACGAGGGTTCCTTTAACCAAATCATTGACAAACGGTCCGGATACCCGGGAATCCCGCCCTAAAACCACTTTTCCACCCTGCACATATTTGGCGAATGCAGCCGTATATTTTTGAATAACCTGCGGCGTGAGTGTGCTGCCCACTTCGCCCCGCAAACCTGAAATAGATACCATTAATCTGGACACATTACCTCCTGACTTTACTGGGTAAATCGAAACAAAAAATATAATTCTATGAGCGGAGAAACACAAGAGAGGATGGGAAATAATCATCCGGAGCGTGTTTTTTTCTTTTACTTGTAATATTTATTAAAAATAACTAATTTTATTACGATGAGAAATCAAGCAATTCAGCAGTAGGACGAAAGATGGAAGTATCGTTATGAATAAGAAACAACGCCAGGCAAAGATTAAAGAAATTGTGATTTCGGAAAAAATTGCCAGCCAGGAAGACTTATTGGCCAAACTACAGGAATACGGATTTGACACTACACAGGCAACGCTCTCGCGCGATTTACACGAAATCGGCATTGTACGTGTACCGGACGGTGAAGGGTTTAAATATGTTTTCCACAAAGACGATAATTCCCGGGCTATTAAACAAATTATCGGAATGGAAATTATCAGTATCCTGCATAATGAGTCCACCGTTGTGATTCGAACCATGCCAGGCCGTGCGCAGGGAGTAGGAATTTATCTTGACAAACTGAAAGACGAGCATATTATCGGAACCGTAGCCGGAGACGATGCTGTCGTTATTATTCCCGATACCCATGCCAATGTTGAAAAAGTAACTGCCATGTTACAAAATCTGATGCATTAACCGGGGTTCTTTTTCCTGTACAGGATTTTATATATTAGACTGTGACAAGCATGTTTGCTAAACTACCCGCCGTTTTATATATTTAACGCCGATTCGCAAACGCGTAAAACATATGAAAAATAAAAAGATAGAAAATATATTAAATAAGCGCATATTGCCATTGGTGACCAAACCCGGCCGCTATGTCGGCAATGAACTGAATATGGTGCGCAAAGACCCGGAAGCGGTTTCCGTGCGGGTAGGGCTGGCTTTTCCGGAAGTGTACGAATTGGCCATGTCCTATATTGGTTTTGATATTCTGTATCATGTACTCAATCGTCAGCCCCATATCTGGGCCGAACGGGTGTACGCGCCCTGGACCGATATGGAAGAACGGATGCGCGCCGAGGGTCTGCCGCTGTATAGCCTGGAATCCTTTACGCCGCTGGCCGAATTGGATATTATCGGTTTTACTCTGCAATATGAGCTGACTTATAGCAATATTTTAAATATGCTGGATTTATCGGGCATTCCGATTTGGGCGAAGGAACGCACAGAAAAAGACCCGTTTATTTTCGGAGGCGGGCCGTGCAGCTGCAATTCCGAACCTATGGCGCCCTTTATCGACGCCTTTTTGATTGGCGACGGAGAAGAGGCCTTTGTAGAGATGGCTGATGTGGTGGCCTCGGGGCGCAGTCAAAAAAAATCCCGCAGGGAAATTTTACAGGAACTGGCACAGTTACGAGGTGTGTACATACCTGTTTTTTATCAGGCCGAGTACGATGCGGATGGGTGGATTAAATCCGTTAAAGCGAGCGAATCTTTGGCGCCGGAACGGGTGTTAAGCCGGGTACTCCCCCAATTACAGAGCGCCTACTATCCGGAAAAACCGATTGTGCCGGTTATTGAAGTTACACATAACCGTCTTTCCGTAGAAGTAATGCGCGGCTGCACCGAAGGTTGCCGTTATTGTAACGCAGGAATGATTTACCGCCCCACACGGGAGCGGCCGCAGGAAGAAATTATTGAGCAGATGAACCGCTCTCTCGAAGCTACCGGTTATCAGGAAGTCTCGTTTTTATCCCTGTCCATTTCGGATTATTCCGGACTTAACGGACTGATGCGACGCAGCAGGCAGGCGCTGCAGGGGAAGAATATTAACGTGTCCTTTCCTTCCATGCGCTTAGATAGTTTTACGCCGGAAATTGCAGAGTTCGCTTCTTCGGTTCGTAAGTCGGGCTTTACCTTTGCGCCGGAAGCAGGTAGTGAACGGTTACGCCGGGTAATTAACAAAAATATTACAGCAGACAATTTATACCGGTCGGTGCGCATTGCGCTGGAAAACGGCTGGCGTGTTTTAAAATTTTATTTTATGATCGGGTTACCGACAGAAACAGAGGAGGATGTAGAAGCCATTGCCGATTTGATAGACGAGGTATTGAAAATAAGCAGAGCGTACGGACGCATTCAGTTTAATGTATCCGTGTCTCCGTTTTCACCAAAGGCACATACCCCGTTTCAATGGGAACGGCAAAATACTAAGGAAGAATTTCAGAAAAAAGTTGCGATTTTAAGAAACCGATTTGGCCGGAACCGTCAGGTTAAATTTTCCTGGCGTGATCCGGATGTTTCATTACTCGAATGCATTTTAGGAAGAGCCGACCGCCGTTTGGCCGAAATCATTTACCTTGCCTGGAAGCAGGGCGCCCGGTTTGACGGCTGGTCCGAGCACTTTAAAATGGATATTTGGCAGGAAGCTGCGCAAAAAACAGGCTATCCCTTTACCCGTTTTGCCCAGGCCATTGATCCGGGTCTGCCTTTGCCCTGGGATCATATCGATAAAGGCGTAAGCAAACGCTTTTTATCCAAAGAACGGGAAGAAGCCTTTCGTGAGCAAACCAAAATCGATTGTAAAAACGGCAGCTGTTATGGCTGTGGCATTCAGCGAAAAGATCTGTTTGCTCCGTTTGCCAGTTGTTATTTGCCAAAAACCGAATCAAGCGAACCTGAGCCCATACCGTCCGCTACAGCTATCACCAAACCAAAGCAGACGGAAGAAACGGTAGAAAGCCGTAAAGTGCGTATCCGTTATCAAAAAACCGCGTATGCGCGTTATTTATCCCATTTGGATCTGATCCGTATTTTTGAACGGGCAGCGCGTCAGGCACAGGTCCCAGTATTGTACAGTCAGGGCTTCAACCCCCATCCCAAATTATCATTCGGGCCGCCTTTATCATTGGGATATACCAGCGAGGCCGAATATTTGGATATGGAATTGAATGCCACATTCGATGTAACTCTATTAAGCGATTCGATCAATCCGTATTTACCCGAGGGACTGCAACTGCTGGAAGTGCAGGAAATACATAGTAAAGCGCAGGCCCTGGCAGCGGCAATCAACACAGCCGAGTATGAAATTGAACTGGACCTTTTTGATTCCCATAACTCCGGTTTTGATGAAGCCTTAGAAACACTTTTACGTTCCGAAGCCATCGAAGTGGAACGCCGGGTAAAGGGAAAGTATAAAAATGTAAATATTCGACCCTATATCGAATCCATTGTAAGAGAACATAATCGCGTATCCATTAAAACCCGGAGCATTGAAAACCGGACGGTTCGCGTACGTGAAATATTACAGCAACTTTTTCAGGATCAGCACTTTGACGATCGCTTTGCCAGGGTACATCGTTCCAAACAATTGATTGCCCGCGACGGCAAAGAGCTGACGCCCATCGAAATTCTTCATTCTTAATATGGCTTATCCTCATTTTGTTTCTGCTTTCCCGATCGCTTAACAACGAGGAAACAGAAAAAATGAAACAGGAAATAGTAATTAACACAACAAACGAGGAAACCCGGATTGCAATTCTGGAAGATTCTAAGTTGGTGGAATTATTTGTGGAACGTCCCGAATATGAACGCATGGTGGGCGATATCTACAAGGGAAAAGTAAGCCGGGTGCTACCGGGCATGCAGGCTGTGTTTATCAACATCGGCCATGAACAAAATGCCTTTTTGCATTTTTCGGATGTATCCGCTACTTACCAGGATTATTTTATTGACTACGAAGAAGAAAACGGAGGTCGCAAGCCATCGCGCCGAGAAGACTTTAACGTAGCCAAAAAACTTAAAAAAGGCCAGGATATTCTGGTACAAATCATCAAAGAACCCATCAATACCAAAGGCTGCCGCGTAACAACCGAACTTTCGTTGCCGGGACGATTTATGGTACTGATTCCCGGGAAACGCCATATCGGCATATCCCGCAAAATATCCGATCACAAAGAGAAGAAACGTTTACGGGATATTGCCCGGCAAATCATCCCGGAGCACTTTGGCGTGATTATCCGTACTGTGGCTGAAAAAAAACAGGAAAGCGAATTACGCAAAGACCTCAATAAATTGATGGATACCTGGAAAAAGATTGAAAAAAATATTAAAAAAAGTGAAGCACCGGTACTGGTTCATAAGGATATGGCTATGGCTTCCAGCATCATTCGGGATCTGTTTACTTCCGAAGTGGATAATGTGGTGGTGGATTCCCGCAAACAGATGCGCGAAATATTATCGTATGTAAAATATGTGGCTCCTCATTTGAGCCATAAAGTGTCGTATTACAACGGTAAAGAACCGATTTTTGATCATTACAATATTGAAAAAGAAATAGAGAATTTGGGTTACTCCAAGGTCTGGCTTAAAAATGGTGGTTCCTTGATTATTGAGCCCACCGAAGCGCTGGTATCCATAGATGTAAACAGTGGAAAGTTCATCGGGAAAAAAGATCATGAGAGTAATTCTCTTAAAATCAATATGGAAGCCGCGCGGGAAATTGCCCGTCAGGCCCGGCTTCGTGATTTTGGCGGACTCATTGTTATTGATTTTATCGATATGCAGGAAGAAGCCAATAAACGCAAAGTGTTTATGGAACTGAAAAAAGAATTTGCCAAGGATCGTTCCATTACCAAAATTGAAGCTATCAGCCGTTTTGGCCTTATCGAAATGACCCGCCAGCGGGTGCGACCCAGCGTTATTCATACGATTAACACAGCTTGCCCCACCTGCGACGGAACGGGATTGGTACCAACGATGAACACATCGGTTTCGGCTTTGGAACGCTGGATTAAACGGTATCGTGCCAGCCGGGGCGATCGCCGTATCACTATTCATGTAACTCCCGAAGTACATAAATACATGACAGCCGGCCGCTATAACCGTCGTTTGCAACTGATGTGGAAATACTGGATGAAAATAAGGCTCGTACGTGACGAATCCCTGCAAATCGGTCAGTTTAAAGTGTATGATCGCTTAGATAAAACCCTTCTGAGCGATGAGAAATAGCTTGACAATTTGTGTGGATAGGGTTATATTAAACGCTCTTTTTGAAAATAAAGATTTTTGGGAGATAAAATAGATGTACGCAATCGTAGAAATTGCCGGAAAACAATTCCGGGTTGAAAAAGATAAAAACCTGAAAGTTCCCTCTTTGCAGGCCGAAAGCGGCAGCAAAGTAGAGTTTGATCATGTTTTGATTTACACCGATGACAACGGTAAAACACAAATCGGCCAACCGCTGGTTAAAAATATGAAAGTCAGCGCCACGGTTGTTGAACACGGTCGTGATAAAAAAGTTATTGTGTTCAAGAAAAAACGCCGCAAAGGGTACCAGAAAAAGAATGGGCACCGTCAGGGCTTTTCATTGATTAAAATTGATGATATCGCGGTTGTTAAACCGGCGAAAAAAGCAGCGGCCAAACCGAAAGCCGAAAAAACGGATGTAGCTCCGGAAGCTAAAAAAGCAGCTCCGAAAAAAGCAGCAGCCAAAACCGCAAAACCTAAAGCAGCCCCCAAAAAGGCCGATCCGAAAGACGAAGGGAAGGAGGCATAGATGGCACATAAGAAAGGTGTTGGTAGTTCCAGAAACGGACGCGAAAGCCATTCCAAACGTCTGGGAGTGAAAGCGTTTGGTGGCGAATTTGTAACTGCAGGTTCTATCATCATGCGTCAACGCGGAACCAAAATCCATCCCGGCAACAATGTTGGGATTGGTGGGGACGACACATTGTTCTCCAAAATTGACGGGTATGTAAAATTTGAACGAAAAGATCGCGACCGCAAAAAAGTGAGCGTGTATCCTGAATCCGTTAATTAATACATTTTAAAATCCCGCCTTATGGCGGGATTTTTTTTGCCTTTTTTCTTTCCCTTTTTTCCCGTATTACCGTCATCGCGAGAAGCGAGCGCAAGCGAACGACGTGGCGCTCCCCTTTAGGATTGCTTCACTCCTGCGGCTCTCGCAATGACGTAGCGAACCATTGGGGATTGCTTCATCCAGTTTATGCGAGATTCGCAATGACGTACGCAACTTGCCACCCCAACAACCCAATAACCTAATAACTCAATAACTTAATAACCCAACAACCAATCTCCTGTCCGTGTTTTTCTTCCTTGAAATAAAATAGCATTTCCGTTACATTGGTGATATGAAAAAATATTTCATCCTTTTAATTTTTAGCGCACTGCTTTACGCACAGACCTTTACGGAACAAAGCCGGGTAGCAGACTTTAACAATCCCAAGGCCGTGGCTGTTTCGGCCGATGGCCGTGTGTATGTAGCGGATACAGGCAACAATCGCATTGTCATTTTAAATTCCAGAGGACGTATCTTGCGAACCATTGGCGGATTCGGCTTTGAGCAGGATCAGTTTGACGCGCCGGCGGACATCTGGTGCGGTTCGCTCATCAATATTTATGTGGCGGATTACAACAACCGCCGTGTTCAGCGCTTTGACCGGCAGATGAATTATATTTCCTCGTTATCCACGGATGAAACGGGTGATGATGATATTCAGTTTGCGGAAGTAGCCAGTTGTGCCGTCTCTTCTAACAACGATTTGTTTATTCTGGATCACGGTGAAAATAAAATCGTAAAAATAAATCGTCTGGGCCAGCCGGAACGCAGTTTTGGTACCTATATTTCCGGAGCTGGAGAACTGCAAAATCCCGTTCAGTTGGATATTGCGCCACGTGGTCTGCTTATGGTAACCGATGCCGATGCCAAAGCTCTTTTTGTTTATGACTTTTTTGGAAATTTTATTAAGGCTTTGCACGATCCGCGCATGAAGCGGCCATCAGGTCTGGCGGTAAGCGAAGAAGGGAAAATATGGATTACCGATTCGGAAGCGGGCATTCTGTTTATGGTGGATCCCGGGCTTAGCCAAATAAAAACGGTCACGCTTAAAACAACCCGTAGTCCGAACCATCTGCAGGATGTGGCTATGCTCAAAGACGATTCCGGCAATATGATGTTCTTGTTGGACGGAAATGAATTACTTATCGGTCGTTTTCACTAAACGGTCTGAAACCGATCTATGAAAAAATCCTATCTCATTATTCCCCTGGTATTAATATCCTTTTGCCTGCAAGCGCAAACCCTGCATCTGCCGTACCGTTGGCAGGTGGATACTCTAATTGTCGTGCCCTCGGCATCCTACGTGTACAAGGTACCGGCCCGCCATTTGCCGCAAAAACAGACCCTGCAAATATTCAGAAATAAGCACCAACTTGCAGAAGAAGTGGACTTTCGCTGGAAAGGCGAGCGCACTATTTTCTTTTTTGCCCTGCAACCCCACGACACCCTGCGTATTCGCTACCGCCGCTTACCCTTTAATTTTAAACAGCGCTACACCTTATTTTCGAAAAATACACTTTCAGACAGCGTTACCTCAGATTCTTCCGGGGCCCCCCGTTTCCGGGCCATTCATTTTGTCAATCCTTTTGAGAATATCGGTTCGGGATTGCAAACCAGCGGCAGCATCATGCGCGGCGTGCAGGTGGGAACCAATCGTGATTTTTCTTTGAACTCCGGATTGAATGTGGAACTTTCCGGTAAACTGACCGACAATGTGGAAGTGGTTGCCGCACTAACGGACGAAGCCACTCCCATTCAGCCCGAAGGCAACACGCAAACCTTAAATGAAGTGGACAAAGTGTTTGTGAAATTTAAAAGTCCCTATGTGCAGGGCACGGTGGGCGATTTTAATCTGGAATATAAAAACTCGGAATTTAGCCGGCTGACCCGCAAATTACAGGGTATTACTCTGCAGGGCAGATATGGCAAACAGCAAATTTCCGCGACCGTGGCCACCACACGCGGTTTTTTTAATCATCTCAGTTTTCTTGGGCAGGAAGGCAATCAGGGGCCGTACCGTTTAACCGGTAAAAACGGCGAACGAAATATTGTAGTGCTGGCCGGAACGGAAAAGGTTTGGATTGACGGGCAGAAAATGACCCGCGGCAAGAGCAATGATTACACCATCGAATACGGAAACGGTGAAATCCGTTTTACAGCGCGCCGGCTGATCACCAGTTCTTCGCGCATTGAGGTGGATTTTGAATATTTCCCGGTGACCCAGAACTACAATCGCAATGTGTACAGCGGCACAGCCACCGGGCGCTGGAAAGCAGCGGGAATCAAATTACGTATGAAGGTGTACCGCGAAGCAGACGATCCCGCTCAAACATTGTACGGCGCACAATCCCTCAATAGCGAAGAACGAAATATTCTGAAATCAGCAGGTGATGATCCGCTTGATGCCTTTTTGCCCGGTGAAACCCTAAAAGAAGATTTCAGCGGAAATTACATACAACGCGATACCCTTTGGCAAAACGCTGCCACACCCTATTTTAAATATGTGGGAAGCGGAAACGGTAATTACTCGGTCGTCTTCTCCGATGTGGGCGCCGGCCATGGTTCCTATAATCGCGATCGGCTGGGTGTGTACCGCTGGGTCGGGCCAGAGCAGGGGCGCTACCTGCCCATTCGCTTAATTCCCTTACCTTCCCGCCAGGATCAGGCCAACCTTCAGTTGCAATGGAAAGCCGGTGTACACAGCGGTTTGGATGTGGAATATGCGTTATCACGCCTCGATAAGAACACCTTGTCCGCGCGGGACGATGGAGACAATCAGGGGAGCGCGGTGCAGGCAAAAGCACATGCGGATCAAATAGCGCTTAAATGGGGATCATGGAATTTGGGCCGGGTAAGTATGAATGCCAATGCCCGCTATGTGGAAAGCGATTTTAAAGCGCTGGATCGCTATCAGCAGCCGGATTTCCAGCGTTACTGGAATACAAACGTTACAGATGCAGCCGGAAACGGCGAACAAAGTTACCAGGCCAATCTAACCTATCTTCCTTTCAAACAGATGCAGATTTCCGCAAATGCCGGACGCCTGGACCGAGCTGTGTTTGCCTCGAACCGCTTTGCCGTACAGGCGGCTCTGGGCAATACGGAACGCACCCTAAGCGCCGGATACGAAGAAATAAACAGTGAACGAAACGACCTGAACAGCAACAATGTTTGGAAACGGTTTAATGCTAAAGCCGGGTACCGCTTTTGGAAGCTGGATCCCCAATTAACGTTTAGGTCAGAAAACCGCGCCAACCGTGCAAATGGTACGGTAAGCGGATTTGCGTTTACCGATTTCGGCGCGCGTTTAAATCTGTATCAGTGGAAATACGCCGAAGGCTTTTATGAATGGAAGCATCGCGAAGACGCCGTGTATGATTATAAACAACGCAACAAGCTGATTCCCCAGGCGATTACAGGTACGCATAAGGTATCTCTTAAATTGCTTGGTGTAACCGGTACGGCGGCCAATGTTCAATTGGTGCATCGAAATAAAGATTTTACGGCTGCCTTTGAAAATGTGGCTCAGGATACACTAAAGCTGCAGTATACGGATCCTACGGTTCAGGATACGGTATGGCGCGACCGCAGTACAGATTTGGCGGAACTGAATGTTGCGCATGCTGCCTGGAAAAAAGCAGTCAATCTTTCTCTGCAATACCGGATTTCATCGGAACAGGCCGCATTAAAAGAAAAAGTATATCTCGAAGTGGGACAGGGACGGGGGAATTTGCGCTTTGATGAAGATTTGCAGGAGTACGTGCCGGACCCGGACGGACGCTTTATGCTGTTTGTACTGCCTTCGGGAAAATATGAACCGGTAACTACTGTTCAGTCGGCCTTGCGTTTGAAATTAGACCCGGCGCGCTATTGGCGGAAGCCCACAGGTTGGTGGTCCGGTTGGATGCGTCAACTGAGTTCCGAAACCTATTTTAGGGTAGAAGAAGAAAGCAAAGATCCGGATATCTGGTCTGTGTACCTGCTGGATCTCTCTCATTTTCAAAGCGATTACACGGTACGCGGCGTTACGCAGTTTAATCAGGACTGGTATATAATGCGCAGGAACCGGGCGCTTTCGTTCCGACTGCGTTATCGGTTCCGCAAGAACCGCAGTAATCAGTTTGTGAGTTCCGGAGAAAACGAAGACGGACGCAGCGAAGAAAGCGGCCTGCGGGCCAATTGGCGGATGGGCGGCCGGATTAAAGGGCAAACGGAATTTCGCTTAAAAACAGTTTTACGCCAAAGTGCAGCCAATCCCCAGCGCAATCGGGATATTGCCGGTTGGTATGCCGATCAAAATGTATCGTACCGTCCGTTTAAGCAGTGGGAACTGGGTCTGGAAAGCGAATACGGAAAAGAAGAAAACCGTTCCCTTACCTATCGCATAAAGCTGTGGTACGCTCTCATTAAAACCCGGCTAAGCTACGCCTTGCCGGCAAGCGGACGGGTTACCGCTCAATACCAGTTTCAAACGGTTAGCCCAACGAGCAATCCGGATAGCCGCACCGTACCTTACGAAATGGCGCGGGGCAAAAAGGAAGGCCTTTCACAAAACTGGCAGGCGCGCTTAGAATATACCTTAGCGAAAAACGTGGTATTCAGCCTGTTTTACAATGGACGGGATGAAGCCGGATTCAAGCGTGTCATCCATTCCGGGCAGGCGGAAATCCGTGCGTTTTTTTAAAAACCCTTTTAACGCAGCAAAATCATCTTTCTGCCGGCAACAAAACCTTCCGACGTTTTAAGGCGATAAAAATAAACCCCGCTGGAAAGGTTCGCAGCATCAAAGCTAACCGAGTAGGTTCCCGCTTGCTGCCATTGATTAACCAGCGTTGCCACTTTTTGGCCCAGTGTATTATAAACCGTCAATTCAATATTGCTGTTAACTGACAACTGATAACTAATAACTGTAGAAGGGTTAAAGGGATTGGGATAGTTTTGTTCCAGACAGAATTTTTGAGGTAAAGAGCCGTTTACCTCTTCGATGCCCACACCGGAAAAATCCGGTTCCAGATCAATTGCTCCGTAGCCAAAAACACGATCCCAGGTACCGGGATTATCCTTCACTTTTACCTGATCCTCCGTTGTGCCTACCGGCCGGCTGGTTCCCTGTGCATTATTTTTTATATAATTCATAACATCGGAGGGCGTCCAGGAAGGGTGCTTTTCCAGCAGCAGGGCGATGGCGCCGGCCGCTACCGGAGAAGCCATGGAAGTGCCCTGCATATAGGCAAAATGATCGGTATAGGGCGCAGGCGGTAATAACTCATCCTGGTACGAAGCCTGAGTGCTGCGCGCCGAAAGTACAATGGTACCGCCGGCAATGATATCCGGTTTTTGTCCACCACTCGCCGTAGGGCCAATAGCCGAGAAGGAACCGATTCCGCCTTCTTCACCGGTATTGGAATAGACATAGGTATTCCCGTTGCTGGCGTCCCAGTATTTCCGGGATTTAAAGGCGCCAACTGCGATGATTTTGGAGCCGCAGGCGTCATTTGCCAGCGTGTAGGGATAATGCGACGAGCCATAAGAGCTCCCTTGCGAAAAAGCGCCGTAAGGGTTACTCATAGTGCCTTTTTCACTCCAGGCGTGTCTGGCAATTTTATTGTTTCCATTTGCGTCGCTAACGTTATTCAGTGTCAGGGTAAAGGTTGTGGAACTGAGATCGTCGTTATCCATAAAAATGATTACCGATTCCTTGCCATTGTCGGAAGCGGCTGCCAGTTGCACATACACATCGATGCCGTTACTGCTTTTGTGACCGTTTTTAGGCACATCGGTGATGGACCCTCCTGTCCAGGTTAGCGAAGCGCTTTGCATGGCGTCGCCTTTTTCTAACCAGAGCGTAACATACTGTGCATAGCCGAATTGCAACGCAATGGACGATGTTACATTTTCCGCATAATAATGAACCGCAGAGCCGCCGTCATTGCCAGCGGAACGCACCACGATTTTACCGGGACCGGTTAAGTCATCCATAGACTGCACATCGGGGTCTGTACCGTCATGCGGGCCATACTGGCTTCCCACGCTTAAATTTACAACACAGGGTTTCCCGAGAGCGTTTGCTTTATTGAAAATATAGCTGACGCCATCGATAATATCGGAGGTGCTGAGGGATGTTTTCACAATGATCAGATTGGAATTCATGGATCCGCCGTGCAGCGTGTCTGCCGGCGAAGTTGTTAAGTGCCGTCCTGCAGCAGAACCGGCCACATGCGTACCGTGTCCTTCGGTATCTTTTTGTTTCACAATGGAATAAGGTGTACCGGAAGCCAAATCCTGATTGATCTGCGCTTCTGTATATTCCGCCCCATAATCATAGCCGGAAGGTTTGGTTCCGGTGATGGTTTGGTCCCAAATGGAGAGAATACGCGTGGTTCCGTCAGCTTTTAAAAACATGGGGTTGTAAAAATCGATGCCAGTATCCACAACGCCAACAATCACGTCCGAACCGGTGTATCCTTTGGCGTAAGCGGCATCCACATTTTGATAAAGAACGGCCCGGGAATTGTGTAATTTTGCTTTGGGCTTTTGTACGATACGTTTCAAACCGTTCATATTCAGCAATTCCTGCAACCGGTTAGCCGGTACCAGAACCGTAGCGGTGTGTGCGGTGCGGGTCTGAACAGAAAAATCACTTTGATCCAAAGCAGTCAAAAAAGAAGCGTCGCCCTCAACCAGCAGGTGCAGGGTTGAGCTGCCTTTTTGCAATTGAGATTTGGCGATTTCTTTTTGCAGATACGGGTCTGCAAATTGCGCCTGTAATAAGGCGGCAAATAAGATAATCAATACAAATAAACGCATAGTAAATTCCTTATTTATGAAGTTTTTTACGACCGGTATAAATCCGTAAAACATGTTTGTCCTGCATCATCTTTTTAAGGTCGGAATAGGTGGCATGCCCTCCGTAAAAATTGTTTTTTACCAGTTTTAAAAAGGGATATTCACTTACAGCCCGATCTGTTTTAACGAGCACCGGTAATTTTTCCGCACTTTTGGCATTGTGGGTTTTCATCCATTGCTGCACCTGCACATCCACAAGCGGCTCCGGTTCGCTTTCCTGCCCGCGGGTGGAGACACAGCTGATAGCAACAAACAACAACAGACTGAGAACAAGTACTTTCATGATTCACCTCGTTATTCTAAAAAACAAATTGATGTTAATATGGGGTATATTCGGATAAAATACAAGAATCCTGAGTCACGCGGATATATTAGCTTGCTTTTCGGGGCCAGCTCCGAAAATATGCTCGATATGGTTTCGCAGGGTGCTGATTAAAAAGGGTTTTTTAATAAATGAGTATGACGGTAAATTTACTTCTACTTTGGGCAGGGCGCTGCGGCTGACAAAAATAATTCTTTGCCGGTTATTCTGTTTACACAATTTTTCCGCCAGGGCAATGCCTTCCGTTGCTGCTGTATCGCTTAAACAGGCCGGCAAATCGACATCAATTACACAAAGATCATGATGATATTTATTAAACAGGCGCAGGGCCTGACGGCTGTTCTGCGCCTGATTAACCTGAAAGTTAGCGGATAACATTGCCGCCAGATCGTTTAAAAAATCATGGTCGTCATCGATGATGAGAATTTTATCATTCATAAATATTTTTAACCCGCTTTAAACATAAAGTTAAAAAACTATTT